>NZ_JBLVKW010000040.1:0-74653 GCF_048270745.1 Streptomyces sp. NPDC056231
CGGACGAACCCGGCACCTACGCCAGCCCCTGCGGGGACTCCCCTGCACGGCCCCACCCCCGTATCGTCCGCGTCCGCGACCCGGCGGCCGTGACAAGAAGGCACACCGGGCCGCTGACGCGAGACGGCCGGTCCGGGGCCGTGCAGGGGAGTCCCCGCAGGACGACGAACACAGACCCGGGCTCCCCTCGCATACCCGCCGAACGTTCGTCGCCCGAGGAGACACCCCGGAGGGGCCCCGGACCACCACCCAACGGGCAGGCGCGACGGTGCCACCAGGGGCCAGGCGGACACCCAAGCCCGTCCGGCGCTTGAGGACAAAATCCCCGCCCCGGACCGGGGCGCCGCACCACACAACGGACCCGCCCCGCCCAGGGGCCCCGCACGCCGAAGGGCCCACGGTCAGCTGACCGTGGGCCCTTCGTGGGCTGAGCGCCGCAGCCTACGCCTCGCGGCGAAGGTTCGGCTTGAGGTCCTTGAACCGGGCGAGCAACCCGTTCACAAAGGACGGGGAGTCATCCGTGGAGAACTCCTTGGCAAGCTGGACCGCCTCGTCGATGACTACCGCGTCCGGCGTCCCGTCCACCCAGATGAGCTCGTACGCACCGAGCCGCAGGATGTTCCGGTCGACGACCGGCATGCGGTCGATCTCCCAGTCCACGGCGTAGGTGATGATGAGGTCGTCGATCCGGTCCGCGTACTGCGCGTACCCCTCGACGAGCTCCATCGTGTACTCGGTGACCGGCGGCTGACGAGGGTCGGACCGCGAGAGCCGAACCCAGTCCGCGAGGACCGTCTGCACGGACTCACCGCGCTGGTCGGCCTCGAAGAGGATCTGGAAGGCGCGCTTGCGGGCCGTGTTCCGGGCAGCCACGGTTAGCTGTTCACCCGGCCGAGGTAGTCGCCCGTGCGGGTGTCGACCTTGATCTTCTCACCGGTGGTGATGAAGAGCGGAACGCCGATCTCGTAACCGGTCTCCAGCGTGGCGGGCTTGGTGCCACCGGTGGAACGGTCGCCCTGGACGCCCGGGTCGGTGTGCTGGATCGTCAGCTCGACGGCGGCCGGCAGCTCGACGTAGAGCACCTCGCCCTCGTGCTGGGCCACGGAGGCGGTGAAGCCCTCGATGAGGAAGTTGGCGGCGTTGCCGACAGCCTTGCGGTCGACCATGAGCTGGTCGTACGTGTCCATGTCCATGAAGACGAAGTACTCGCCGTCCATGTACGAGAACTGCATGTCGCGGCGGTCAATGGTGGCCGTCTCGACCTTCACGCCGGCGTTGAACGTCTTGTCGACGACCTTGCCGGAGAGCACGTTCTTGAGCTTGGTGCGCACGAAAGCCGGGCCCTTGCCGGGCTTGACGTGCTGGAACTCGACGACGGACCAGAGCTGGCCCCCGTCGAGCTTGAGCACCATGCCGTTCTTGAGGTCGTTCGTGGAAGCCACGGTTGCGGAATCTCCTGGACTGAAGCTGGTGGACGGCCAAGGATGCGCGCTAGAGCGCGAGCAGCTCCTTGGTCGTAATGGTGAGTAGCTCGGGTCCGCCGTCCGCCTCGGGGCGCACGACGAGCGTGTCATCGATCCGGACCCCGCCCCGGCCCGGGAGGTGGACTCCCGGTTCGACGGTGACCGGCACACAAGCGTCCAGTTTACCCATGGCCGCCGGTGTCAGCTGCGGGTCCTCGTCGATTTCGAGTCCCACACCGTGCCCGGTCCAGGGTGCGAGACCCTCTCCGTGGCCTGCGGAGTCCAGGAGATGCCGGGCCGCGCGGTCCACATCGCGGTACGCCGTGCCCGGCACGAGAGCCTCACGTCCGGCCCGCTGAGCGGCGAAAACCAGGTCGTACAGATCGATCTGCCAGGCGGCGGGCGCGGTCCCGATGACGAACGTGCGGCCGATCTCGCACCGGTAGCCGCGATAGTTGGCGCCGAGACAGACGGAGAGGAAATCTCCCTCCTCCACACGCCGGTCCGAGGGCCGGTGGCGGCCCTGACCCGAGTTGGGTCCGGTGGCGACCGAGGTGGCGAAGGCAGGGCCGTCGGCGCCGTGGTCCACCAGTCGCCGTTCCAGTTCCAGGGCGAGGTGCCGTTCGGTGCGGCCGACCAGAATCGATTCGAGAAGTTCACCGAGCGCCTGGTCGGTGATCTCGGCGGCGATCCGCAGGCAGGCGATCTCCTCCTCGTCCTTGACGAGGCGCAGCTGCTCGACCGTGGCGCCGAGATCGGTCAGCCGGAGCCGCGGGGCCACCGAGCCCATGGCCCGGTGACGGGAGACCGTCAGATCGTGTTCCTCGACGGCGAGCGATTCCGCGCCGGAGGTGGTGGCCAGGTCGGCTGCGGCGACCGCCGGGTCGTCGCCGCCGGAGGTCGGCAACAGGGCCAGCCGCAGCTGGTCGTCGGTGTGCTCGTGGTCGGGCTCGCCGGTCGGCGCGCGGGGGCACAGCAGAACGTCCTCGTCGGGGCCCAGCAGCAGCACGGCACCCGGGGGCGCTCCGCCCGCGAGATAGCGGACGTTGGCGGGGCGGGAGACCAGGGCGGCCGCGGATCCGACGGCGGCGCACCGGTCGCGGAGCAGCCCGCGGCGGACGGCGTACACCTCTGACATGCCACGAGCCTACGAGCGGGGGCGCCGGGCCGCCCGGTCAGCGCATCCGACCGGGGGCGGCCGGCCGTCACCAGGCCGGCGGGCTGGCGATCGAGCGGGCGAGTACGTCGTCGAGGACCCGGGCCGTGGTCTCCACGTCGTACGTCGAGTTGTCGATGATCGGCAGCCCTGAGCCGTACCAGCCCGCCATCCGGCCGTGGATCCGGGCAACCTCCTCGTCCGACAGGCGGCGGTTGCCACTGCGGGCGGCGTTGCGCTCCAGCACGATCTCCAGGCCGGGCAGGAGCACCACGGGCAGAAGCCCCGGGCCCACATGGCGCTTCCAGCCGCCCAGGCCCACGACGGGGCGGTCGGGGAAGACCGCGTCGTCGAGGATGCAGGAGATCCCGTTGGCCAGGAAATTACGGGCGGCGAAGCCGCAGGTGCGGCGGGCCAGGCGGTACTGGGCCTCCGAGTGGTCGTTCCACCCGGTCTGCGGGTCGGCGAAGCCGGAGCGGACCCATTCGCGGACGTCGTCGAGGCTGACGTGGGCGGTGGGAACGCGGCGGCGGCTGGCCCACAGTTTCGCCACGGTCGTCTTGCCCGCGCCCGCGGGGCCGATCAGGAGGACGGCGAGCGTCGCCGTGCCCGTGCCGGGATCGGCGGGTGGTGCGGGCAGCGGCACGGGGCCGCCGGGCGGCAGCTGGATGTGCCCGGTGGTCTCCCGGGAGACGGGGGCTGGGGCATGGTGCGGGGCGGGGCCCGTCCAGCCGGGGCCCCGGGGCGCGGGAGGGGGCGGCGGCCCCGGCGGACCGGGGTGGCCGGGGTGCTGGGCCTGGTGCGTCCAGCCGACAGGTCCGTTTCCGGATCCTTGGGGCGGCGGCAGCGGGGCCCCCACTGCGTGCTGCATCCGGTGCCACTCCGTCTCGTACAGGCAACTGGCGCTGGTGGAACGGCAACCGTACCGTCCCCGGTCGCCGCAGAGGCAACGGTCGGGGACGGTACGGAGTGCCCCGTCGGCCGGTGATCCGGCCGGTCTCAGTCCGTCAGTTCGTCGGCGAGAGCGCGCAGGGCGAGCCGGTAGGAGCCGATACCGAAGCCGGCGACGGTCCCCGTGGCGACCGGCGCGACAACCGAGGTGTGGCGGAATTCCTCCCGTGCGTACGGGTTCGAGATGTGCACTTCGATGAGCGGGGCGGTGCGCTGAGCGGCCGCGTCCCGCATTCCGTACGAGTAATGGGTGAAGGCTCCCGGGTTGAGAACGACCGGAATCGACCCGTCTGCGGCCTCGTGCAGCCAGCGGATCAGCTCGCCCTCGTCGTTGGTCTCCCGGACGTCGACGTCGAAGCCGAGTTCCTTGCCGAGCGTCCGGCAGGTCTCGACGAGTCCGGCGTACGACGTCGCGCCGTAGACATCGGGCTCACGGGAGCCGAGCCGGCCGAGGTTCGGTCCGTTGAGCACGAAGACCCGGCGGGTCACGCCGACACCTCCCCGTACGCGGCGAGCAGCACCGCCGGGTCGGGTCCTTCCAGGACGGTGGGCTTGCCCAGGCCGTCGAGGACGATGAAGCGCAGCAGGTCGCCGCGGGACTTCTTGTCGATCTTCATGTTCTCCAACAGCCTGGGCCACTGGTCGCCGCGGTAGGTGAGCGGCAGTCCGACGGACTCCAGGACTGCGCGGTGCCGGTCGGCCGTGGCGTCGTCCAGGCGCCCGGCCAGCCGGCCCAGCTCGGCGGCGAAGACCATGCCGACGGAGACGGCCGCGCCGTGGCGCCACTTGTAGCGCTCGTTCTTCTCGATGGCGTGGGCGAGGGTGTGCCCGTAGTTGAGGATCTCGCGCAGCCCGGACTCCTTGAGGTCGCTGGAGACGACCTCGGCCTTGACCCGGATGGAGCGCTCGATCAGCTCGGCGGTGTGCGGTCCGGCGGGCGTACGGGCGCCCTCCGGGTCCGACTCGATCAGGTCGAGGATCGCGGGGTCGGCGATGAAGCCGGCCTTGATGACCTCGGCCATGCCGCTGACGTAGTCGTGCACGGGCAGCGAGTCGAGGGCGGCGAGGTCGCAGAGCACCCCGGCCGGCGGGTGGAAGGCGCCGACGAGGTTCTTGCCCTCGGCGGTGTTGATGCCGGTCTTGCCGCCGACAGCCGCGTCGACCATGGCGAGCACGGTCGTCGGTACGGCGATCCAGCGCACCCCGCGCAGCCACGTCGCCGCGACGAACCCGGCCACGTCGGTGGTGGCGCCGCCGCCGACTCCGACGATGACGTCGGTGCGGGTGAATCCGGTCTGGCCGAGCGCCTTCCAGCAGTACGCCGCGACCTCGGCGGTCTTGGCCTCCTCGGCGTTCGGCAGCTGGATGGCGATGGCCTCGTACCCCTGGTCGGCGAGGTCCTGCCGGACTGCCTCTCCGGTCTCGGCGAGCGCCTCGGGGTGCAGGACCGCGACCCGCCGGGCGCGGTCGCCGATCAGCGAGGGCAGCTCACCGAGCAGCTGCCGGCCGACCAGCACCTCGTACGGGTCGGTGCCCGCAGTCCCGGCGATCTGGATGCGTGTGGGTCCCTGGTCCGTCATGCGTGTGTTCTCCCGGCCGGGCCCCGCGGGGTCGCCCGCGCGCTCCGGCAGTTCCAGTGCGTCGAGGACCGCCTGGGCGACCTCTTCGGGCGTGCGCTCGTCGGTGGCCACGGTCGCCCGGGCCACCTCGTCGTAGAGGTGGCGGCGTGCCTCCATCAGCTCGCGCCACTGCCGGCGCGGGTTGACGGCGAGCAGCGGGCGCGCGGTGTTCAGCCCGACCCGCCTGACGGCCTCCTCCACGTCCATCGAGAGATAGACGACGGCGTGGCCGGCGAGCAGGGCGCGGGTCGTGGCGTCGAGCACGGCGCCGCCGCCGAGCGCGAGGACGCCGGTGTGCTCGGCGACGGCGGTGCGTACCGCCTGCCGCTCCAGCTCGCGGAAGTGCTCCTCGCCCTCGTCGTAGAAGATCTCCGAGATCGGCTTGCCCGCCGTGGCCACGACATCCGCGTCGGTGTCCCGGTAGGTGGTGCCGAGCCGGTCGGCGAGCAGCTCACCGACCGTGGACTTGCCGACGCCCATCGGGCCGACGAGGACGATCAGCGGGCCGCTCATCGGATCTGGAGGTGGTCGAGGTACGACTGCACGTTGCGGTGGGTCTCGGGGACGCTGTCCCCGCCGAACTTCTCCGCCACCGCGTCGGCCAGGACCAGCGCGACCATCGCCTCGGCGACGATACCGGCGGCCGGCACCGCGCAGACATCGGAGCGCTGGTGGTGTGCCTTGGCCGGCTCACCGGTGACGACGTCGACGGTGGCGAGCGCGCGGGGCACGGTGGCGATGGGCTTCATCGCGGCACGGACCCGGAGCAGCTCGCCGGTGGTCAGACCGCCCTCGGTACCGCCGGAGCGGCCGGAGGCGCGCTTGATGCCGTCCTCGGTGACGAGGATCTCGTCGTGCGCCTTCGAGCCGGGGACCCGGGCCAGGTCGAAGCCGTCGCCGACCTCGACACCCTTGATCGCCTGAATGCCCATCAGTGCGGCGGCGAGGCGCGCGTCGAGGCGGCGGTCCCAGTGCACGTGCGAGCCGAGGCCGACCGGCACTCCGTACGCGAGCACCTCGACGACACCGCCCAGGGTGTCGCCGTCCTTGTGGGCCTGATCGATCTCGGCGACCATTTCCTTGCTCGCGGCGGCGTCGAGGCAGCGCACCGGGTCGGCGTCGAGCTTCTCGACGTCGGCAGGCGTGGGGTAGACGCCGTACGGCGCCTTGGCCGCGGCCAGCTCGACGACGTGGCTGACGATCTCGATGCCCGCGGTCTCCTTGAGGTACGAGCGCGCGACGGCGCCGAGCGCCACCCGGGCCGCGGTCTCCCGGGCGCTGGCGCGTTCCAGGATCGGCCGGGCCTCGTCGAAGCCGTACTTCTGCATGCCCGCGAGGTCGGCGTGGCCGGGCCGGGGGCGGGTCAGCGGGGCGTTACGGGCCAGGGTGGCGAGCTCGTCGGGGTCGACCGGGTCGGCCGACATGACCTGCTCCCACTTGGGCCATTCGGTGTTGCCCACCATCACGGCGACCGGGGACCCCATGGTCAGACCGTGGCGTACTCCACCCAGGAAGGTGACCTCGTCCTTCTCGAACTTCATCCGTGCGCCGCGGCCATATCCGAGCCGCCGCCGGGCGAGTGCGTCCGCCACCATCTCCGTGGTGATCGGGACGCCGGCGGGAAGACCCTCCAGCGTCGCCACCAGTGCGGGGCCGTGCGACTCCCCCGCGGTCAGCCAGCGCAACCTGCTCAACGGTGCTCCTCATACTCGCGCCTGGAACTGCAACGGCGCGACCGGGTGCGCGGCCCTGGCCCGCCGCCTTCGATCCTCCCATGGCCGGGGGCGTGAACCGGTCGCCGGTCCAGTAGGCGGACGATCGCAAAGCGGTCACGGTGAAGCAACCGAGACACCCAAAGCGTTAAAGATTAACAGATATGGAAAATTGAGAGCATAGAACGATATTTAACACAAAGCGCATTGGGAAATTCACCATCCATCAACCTGATAAATCAGATAGGATCAGCGACAGCCATCGCGAATCGGTGGAAAATTTCAGAGATGAGGAATTCATGCTGACAGCAGCCCGAAGAGCCGCCACAGTTGGAGCCGCCACAGCACTGTTCAGTTCAATACTCCTCGGGAGCCCAGCCCACGCCGCAAGTCTCGCAGACACGGCTGTCTCAATTTGCGGGTCAGGCTATTACGTCCAAAGATCCCATCAACTGTCCAGCAGTGAGACGCAGGGTGTCACCTCCTTCCAGCTCTACAACTCCGCCTCCAAGCGGAACTGCGCAGTCACCTTGAAGCACCCCAATGGGTCGTCTTTCTACGGAGGCCAGACCACTCTGGGCGCCGGGATCCGCGCCGAGGGCGGATCCTGGGTCAAGGACGAAGGCTCATACGGCTATTACGCCGGCCCAGTTTACGTCAATGCCGCCGCAAAATGCGTTCAATTTTGGGGCAAAACATTCCAGAGTGGCGCATCTAGCGGCTGGTACGAAACATACACAAGTCCACTTGGAAACTGCGGCTGAACGGCACCAGTAAAATTTCAATAACTCATGAATTCGCCTTGGCCGGAGTCGGTCAGGGCGAATTCAGTAGAGGCGCAGACAAAGCAAAGCACCGCGGACCTTCGATTTATCGGGATGAAAGCGCCGCCTCCCCTGCGGCACGCATAACGGCAAGCGGAAGCAGTGGGAGGTGTGTCATCTGCTCTACTTGAAGGGCAGCCTGGTGCACCAGCAGGTCGAGGCCACCGATCACGGCACCACCATTTGCCGACCAACCTGCCGCCAGGACAGTCGGCCACGGGTCGTAGAGCACGTCGAAGAGGACACCTAGCCGTCCGGGGATCGCAGTCGCGAGCGCGTCCGTGGCGCCAGCAGGTGTCGTCGCGATAACCAGTGGTGCCTGGAAAGCCTCAGCCGCGTCCGACCAATCAGCGGTGCGCATTTGGACACCAATCCGTTCCCCCCAGCCGCGCATCTCGTCGCCGCGTTCCCGGCTGCGTACGTAGGCAGTGACCGGACCCGTGCAAATCGCACCGAGGGCGGCAACGGCCGACGAGGCGGTGGCTCCGGCGCCGAGAACGGCGGCGGACTCCACCTTTTCCACACCTCGCTCGCGTAGAGCCGCAATCATGCCGGGGATGTCGGTGTTGTCGCCGACACGACGGCCGTCTTCGGTGAACACGACCGTGTTCACAGCTTCGACCGAGGAGGCGGTCTCACTGATGGAGTCCAGCAGCGGGATGATCGCACGCTTCAGCGGCATGGTCAGCGAGAGTCCGGCCCAGGAAGAGTCCAGGCCCTCGATGAAGCCGGGCAGCGCCTGCTCGTCGATCTCGAACCGGTCGTAGGTCCAGTCGGTGAGACCGAGCTCGGCGTACGCGGCCCGGTGCAAGACCGGGGAGAGCGAGTGCGCGATAGGTGAGCCGAGAACGGCCGCCCGTCGGCGCCCGTCAGTTGAGGGCATCAAACTTTTCCTTGAGCTTCAGGAATTCGTTGTAGTTCTTGGCAAACTCGGTCTTGCTGTTGCCGTCGGTCGCCACGAAGTAGATCCAGCCGTCCGTGGTCGGATGAAGCACGGCTGCCAATGCCTCGGCTCCTGGATTGCCGATCGGGCCAGGGGTGAGGCCCGTTCGCGTGTACGTGTTGTACGGATCGTGGTCCTGCTTTATCTCCTTCTCAGTGATCTTGATCTTGCTCTGACCCTTGAGATAGTTGTACGACGAGTCGAACTGAAGGTAGCGATTGGTCTCGGTGTTCGTCGCCTTGAGGCGGTTGTAGACGACTTCGGCCATCTTTCGGAAGTCGTCGTGCGTTTTACCTTCGGCCTGGACCAGGCTGGCCGTCGTGAGCAGTTCCCAGGCATTGTCCAGGTTGTGCTTCTTGGCGTTGGCCTCGAGATCGAGTTTGTCGTACTCGGAGTTGGCCCGCTCGACCATCTTCTTCAGGACGTCCTCCGGCTTCATCCCCTTGACCACGGGGTAGGCCGCAGGGAAGAGGAAGCCCTCCAGCGGATCCTTGAGTTCCGGGTGGTTCTTGGCCCATTGCGGGAGCCCCAGGCTGCCCGCTTGTTTCTTGGCGATGCCGTCGGTGGTGCCGTCCTTGAGGCCCAGCCTCTTGTCGATCTTCGCGTAGACCACGCTGTTGCGCGTGCCCTCCGGGATGATGAGCAGATTCTGGCTCTTCGGGTCGAGCATCATCTTCACGGCCTCGGCCGCGGACATCTGCCTGTTGAGGAGATAGACACCCGCCTGGATCGAGTTCCCCTTGGGGTTTGCGGCCTGCGCCGCGATGAAGGCATCGACGCTCTTGACGACGCCCTTCGACTTCAGGATGCTGCCGATCTCGTTGCCGAGCGCGTTTTTCGGGATCTCCACCTCGACGCTGCCGGAGCCCTGACCCGAGTAGTCGGGGGCCGCGCCGAATTTGTTCTGCCAGTACGTGTAGCCGACGTAGCCCGCCCCGCCGACACCTCCGGCGAGGACCACGGCGACGACGAGGCAGGCGCAACCGCTGCGGTTCTTCTTCTTGCCCTTGCCGCGGCGTTCGCCGCCGCCTCGGCCGTCCCTGCGACTGTCGCGCGGATCGTCGTCGTACTCGTCGTCGTCACGGGGGTCCGGGCCGTCACGGTCGTCGTCGGCGCCCGTGAAGAAGGGGTGCGTCTCCTCCTGGGGCACGTCCGGGTCCCAGTCGGGATTCTGCGGCGGGGCCTGTTCGGGAGCGGCCTCTCGTCGGCCCGGGGGCTGCGGCGGCGGGTACGCATGGGGCGTGCCGTAGTTGTCGTGCGATTCGCCGTAGCCGTTCGTTCCGTTTCCGTACGGATCGTTCGGAGGGGTGCCGTACGGCATCGCGGCCTGCTGGCCGGTGTCCCAGCCGCCGTTGTACTGCGGCTGCTGCGGATGCTGCGCGTACGGGTCGTGCTGCGGCCGCTGTGGCTGCTGCGCGTACGGGTCGTGCTGCGGCCGCTGTGGCTGCTGCGCGTACGGGTCGTGCTGCGGCTGCTGCTGTGGCTGCTGCGCGTACGGGTCCTGCGCGTACGGGTCCTGCGGAGCGCCGTACTGCTGGTGCTGCGGATAGGCCTGCTGCGGCGGCTGCTGGGCGTAGGGATCCTGCGGACCACCGTACTGGTTCTGGCCGTGGGCAGCCTGCTGGCCTCTCCATCCCTGGTCCCCGAACAAAGGGTCCTCGGGATGCCACGGTTCGGAGCCGGGGCCCCGGCCATACTCAGTCATCGATCCCCTAGAGCCGCGAGACGACGTTCCGCCTCTTTGCTGTGCGGTGTTTGTTCGAACACCGCCGCATCGCGCGGAACGTTACCGTATCGCGATCAGACAACCACTTCGACGCCCTCGCCCGGAGCTTTACCCGATGCTCGTTCGGACTCCAGAGCGTTCTGAAGGATCACCACAGCGGCAGCCTGATCGATGACAGACCGGCCCTTCTTGGACTTCACGCCTGAGGCGCGCAGTCCTTGACTCGCCGTTACTGTGGTCATCCTCTCGTCAACCAATCGCACTGGAATGGGTGCGACCGAGCGGGCAACCTCCTGGGCGAAGAGCCGGACCTTGGCCGCCGCGGGACCTTCACCGCCACCCAGAGACCTCGGCAGGCCGATGATGATCTCGATCGGCTCGTACTCCTCGACGATCTGTCCCAGCCGCCGGTGGGCGGCCGGGACGTCACGTCCCGGCACGGTCTCCACCGGCGTGGCGAGGATCCCGTCGGGGTCGCACGAGGCGACCCCGATCCGGGCGTCCCCGACGTCGATCGCGAGACGACGTCCGCGGCGCATCTGCGTCACTCCCGCCGTCACGCTGTCTCGGTGACGAGGCGTTCGACTGCGGCGATGGCCTCGCCGATGGCGGCCGGGTTCTGGCCGCCGCCCTGGGCGACGTCCGGCTTGCCGCCGCCTCCGCCGCCGAGGGTCTTGGCGGCCGTGCGGACCAGGTCACCGGCCTTGAGTCCGCGCTCGCGGGCGGCCTCGTTGGTGGCGATGACGGTCAGCGGGCGGCCATTGGCCGTGGTGAACAGGGCCACGACGGCAGCGCGGCCGCCCTGGATACGCCCGCGGACGTCGAGGACCAGCTTGCGCAGGTCGTCGGCCGAGGTGCCGTCCGGTACCTGACCGGTGACGACGGCGACACCGCGAACGTCCTTGGCGGACTCGACGAGCCCGGCGGCGGCCTGCAGGACCTTCTCCGCGCGGAACTTCTCGATCTCCTTCTCGGCGTCCTTCAGCTTGCCGAGCATGGCGGAGACCTTCTCCGGAAGCTCCTCGGGGCGGCCCTTGACCAGCTCCTGGAGCTGGGCGACGACCGTGTGCTCCTTGGCGAGGAAGTTGTACGCGTCGACGCCCACCAGGGCCTCGATGCGGCGCACACCGGAACCGATGGACGATTCGCCGAGCAGCTTCACCAGACCCAGCTGCGCGGTGTTGTGGACGTGCGTACCGCCGCACAGCTCCTTGGAGAAGTCACCGATGGTGACCACGCGGACCCGCTCGCCGTACTTCTCGCCGAACTCGGCGATGGCGCCCTGCTTCTTGGCCTCGTCGATGGACATGACTTCGGCCTGGACGTCGAGCTCCCGCGAGAGGACCTCGTTGATCTTCTGCTCGACGTCGGTGAGGACCGTGCCGGGGACGGCGGCGGGCGAACCGAAGTCGAAGCGGAAGCGGCCCGGCGAGTTCTCCGAACCGGCCTGGGCGGCCGTCGGGCCCAGCGCGTCGCGCAGCGCCTGGTGCGTGAGGTGCGTGGCGCTGTGGGCGCGGGCGATGGCGCGGCGGCGGGTGTTGTCGATGGCGGCGTAGGCGGAGGCGCCGACCGTCACCTCACCGACCTGGACCGTGCCCTTGTGGACGGAGACGCCCGGGACGGGCTGCTGGACGTCGCGCACCTGGATGACGGCGCCGGTGTCGAGCCGGATCCGGCCCTGGTCGGCGAGCTGGCCACCGCCCTCGGCGTAGAACGGGGTGCGGTCGAGGACGACCTCGACGTCGTCGCCCTCCGTGGCGGCGGGCGAGGGCACACCGTCGACCAGGAGGCCGACGATGGTCGACTCGCCCTCGGTCGACGTGTACCCGGTGAACTCGGTGGTGCCGGAGTGGTCGGCCACCTCGCGGTAGGCGGACAGGTCGGCGTGGCCGGTCTTCTTGGCCTTGGCATCGGCCTTGGCGCGGTCCCGCTGTTCCTTCATCAGGCGGCGGAAGCCGTCCTCGTCCACGGCGAGGCCCTGCTCGGCGGCCATCTCCAGGGTGAGGTCGATCGGGAAGCCCCAGGTGTCGTGGAGCAGGAACGCCTTGTCGCCGGCGAGGACCTTGCCACCGGCGGCCTTGGTCTCGGTGACGGCGGTGTCGAGGATGTTGGTGCCGCCCTTGAGGGCCTTCAGGAAGGCGGCCTCTTCAGCGAGGGCGACGGTCTCGATGCGCTTGCGGTCGGTGATCAGCTCCGGGTACTGCTGGCCCATCGACGCGATGACCGTGTCGACGAGCTCGGCGACGACCGGGCCGGTGGCGCCGAGGAGGCGCATGTTGCGAATGGCGCGGCGCATGATGCGGCGCAGCACGTAACCGCGGCCCTCATTGCCGGGGCTGACGCCGTCGCCGATGAGCATGACGGACGTACGCATGTGGTCGGTGACGACCCGGAGGGAGACGTCCGAGGTGTGGTTGTCGCCGTAGCGCACCCCGGTCAGCTCGGTGGCCTTCTCGATGACGGCCATCGAGGTGTCGATCTCATACAGGTTCTGCACGTCCTGCAGGATCATCGCGAGGCGCTCGAGGCCGAGGCCGGTGTCGATGTTCTTCGACGGCAGGTCGCCGAGGATCGGGAAGTCCTCCTTGCCGTCGCCCGCGCCCCGCTCGTACTGCATGAAGACCAGGTTCCAGATCTCCACGTACCGCTCGTCGTTGACGGCCGGGCCGCCCTCGACGCCGAACTCGGGGCCGCGGTCGTAGTTGATCTCGGAGCAGGGGCCGCACGGGCCGGGGACGCCCATGGACCAGAAGTTGTCCTTCTTGCCCAGGCGCTGAATGCGCTCGGCCGGGACGCCGATCTTGTCGCGCCAGATCTGCTCGGCCTCGTCGTCGTCGAGGTAGACCGTGATCCACAGCCGCTCGGGGTCGAGACCGAAGCCGCCGTCCGCCACGGAGCTGGTGAGAGCCTCCCAGGCGTAGCTGATGGCGCCTTCCTTGAAGTAGTCGCCGAAGGAGAAGTTGCCGCACATCTGGAAGAAGGTGCCGTGCCGGGTGGTCTTGCCGACCTCTTCGATGTCCGGCGTGCGTACACACTTCTGCACGCTGGTGACGCGCTGGGCAGGCGGCTTGACCTCGCCGAGGAAGTACGGCTTGAAGGGGACCATGCCCGCGGGGACCAACAGCAGAGTCGGGTCGTCCGCGATGAGCGACGCCGAAGGCACGACGGTGTGCCCGCGCTCCTCGAAGAAGCTCAGCCAGCGGCGACGAATTTCAGCCGACTCCATCAGTAGTCCTCATTCCGGTTGTACGAGTTGTAGGGGAGCTTGCGGTAGGCGGTGGCGTCGGCGGCCGGGGCGGGCTCGGCCGCCTCGACCGCGAAGCGACGCTGCAGGGGGAGTTCGGGGTCGACCGGCGCCTCAAGGCCCAGCGCCTCGCCCAGTTCGGCCTCGCGCCGGGCCATGCCGTCGCGGACGTCGAGGGCGAAGTCCTTGAGCTTGTGACCGCTCTCGATCGCCCTGTCGGCGGCGCGCGCCGCGAGGCTCTCGGGGGTCAACTGCCTGAGCTTCCGGTTGACCTTGGTGGTGGCCCAGACGCCGGCGGCTGCGCCGGCGGTGAACCAGAACGTACGGCGGAACATCGCTGCGTCAGTCCTTCGATCCGCGGGAACTTCTGCCGCCCTGCTTCTTGGCTCGCGCGGACGGCACCGTGCGGCCGACGATCACCGTGCGTCGGGGAGCCCGGCGGGCCGGCTCGGCTTCCGGAGCGGTCCGGCGGCCGATGGCCTGCCGCACTCCGTAACCGAAGGCGGCGACCTTGACCAGCGGCCCTCCGAACGTCGATGCGACCGTCGTGGAGAGCGCCGAGGCGTTGGAGGTGACCTCCTGGACATCCGTCGCGATCGCGTCGACCTTGTCGAGCTGCGTCTGCGCGGAGCGCACGGTCGCGGACGCGTCGGCGAGCAGCGGAACGGCCTGCTCGGTCACGTCCGCCACAAGTTTGGTGGTCGCCCTGAGCGTCTGGGCCAGCCTCACCAGAACGACGGCGAGGAACGAGACCAGGATCGCCCAGAAGACGGCCACCAGGATCCCGGCCACCTCTCCACCGGACACAATGCACCGCTCTCTGGCTTGTCGAATCGTCGTCTCCCGACCCTATCGCGCCGGGGGCCACGCCCCCTACCGCATTCCTGGTGGGAAGGGCCGTAGTTGCGCACAGGAGATTGTACGGAGAGCTTCCGTACAAGCACTCTGCGTGCTTCGTGCGACGCTCTCAGCACCCCTCTCCCACCCCCGACGGCCCTGGCCGCCGGCACGGCAGGAGCTCGGCGACGCGCCCTACGAGTCGGGGCGGCGGGCGGGCGGGCGGCTGGATCCGGACACGGCGGTGGCCAGGGCGCCGGCGGGCCGGCCCGTGGACCGGCCGGGCCCGGAGGGGCAGCGGCCGGGACCCGCGCCCGCACCGGGCTGCAGAACGCGGAGGCCCGCCGCCTCCCCGACATCGGGGAGGGGCGGGCCTGAGCGCTGGTGAGAGCGGCTACGCCTGGATCAGCGGGCGTAGTACTCGACGACGAGCTGCTCGTCGCAGATCACCGGGATCTCCTTGCGGTTCGGGTCCCGGTCCAGGCGGAAGGCCAGGGCCTTCAGGTTCACCTGCAGGTAGCGCGGGGTCTCGCCGTCGGGGGCGTAACCACCCTCGCGGGCCACCTGGAAGGGGTGCTTGTCGCGGCTGCGCTCGCGGACCATCACGATGTTGTCGGGACGGACGCGGAACGACGGCTTGTCGACCTTGCGGCCGTCGACCTCGATGTGGCCGTGCACGACCATCTGACGGGCCTGGTAGATCGTGCGGGCGATGCCCGAACGCAGGACCAGCGCGTCGAGACGGCGCTCGAGCTCGACGACGAGAGCCTCGCCCGTCTTGCCCTCGGCCTTCTTGGCGCGGTCGTACGCGCGCGCCATCTGGCGCTCGCTGATGTCGTACTGGGCGCGCAGACGCTGCTTCTCGAGCAGACGGACCTTGTAGTCCGAGTTCTGCTTGCGGCCACGGCCGTGCTCGCCCGGCGGGTAGGGGCGGGACTCGAAGTACTTGACGGCCTTCGGCGTCAGGGCAATGCCGAGCGCACGGGACTTCTTGACCTTGGGACGCGACTGGTTAGGCACGTTCTCCAGACCTCCGTTGTGGGTTAGGTTAGGCTCACCTTACTCATGGAGATCGCATGTCTCGCCCTGGGAACACCACACACACGTCACGGACAGCACAGACAGCGTCGACGCCACCGAGGGCGTCGATACGACGGAGGACCGATCAGATCGTGGTCAGCCGCGTCCCAGCGGGCTTGAAATCACTCGGATGCCGTCAGCAGCCGAGCGCACACGAACTCTCGTACAGAGTACCTGTTCGGCGGTACTGCTCATCCCCGGGATGAGTACTACGGGCTTCGACCAGCTGATCCCCCTGGACCGGAGCGTGGGCCCCGAAGGGGATCTGTTCCTCGAACTCCCTGCCGATTCCCCGGCCGTACGGGCCGCTGGACACGGGCCGAAGAGCTGACCGCTGTGCTGGAGATCACGGACGTCGCGTCGGCATCGATGGCGCACCGCATCCGCATCCGCGGCCGGGCCGCCGGCCGGCTCACGCCCGTCCCCGGGATGGCCGGGCCGGATGATGCTGCGGCTGGAGACGGGTTCCGTGAGGCTGACGGGCGGTGCTCCGACGCCCGCTTCCACTTCCCCGAACCGGTGCCTGACAGGGTCGGGCTGCACCGGGCCGTGCGCACGCTGTTCGGGGCGGCGGCGCACTGGGCGTGCGCCTCAGGCGTCCGCCGCGCCGTCGGAGCCTCCGCGGCCGAGCCGCTCGCGGACCCGGTCCACCACGTCCGCGTACCGCGCCTCCGCGCCGTACCGCGTGGGCTGGTAGTAGTGCCGGTCGCGGACGGCATCGGGAGCGTACTGCTGGGCGGCGATCCCGCCGGGGACATCGTGCGGATAGACATAGCCCTGTGCGTGCCCGAGCGCGGCGGCGCCCTTGTAGTGGCCGTCGCGCAGATGGGCCGGGACCGGGCCGGCCAGCCCCTTCCGTACGTCCTCCTGGGCCGCGAAGATCGCGAGCGTCGCCGCGTTGGACTTGGGGGCGAGCGCCAGCGCGATCGTGGCATGGCTGAGGGTGAGCGCCGCCTCCGGAAAACCGATCAACGCCACCGCCTGTGCGGCGGCGACCGCCGTGGGCAGGGCTGTCGGGTCGGCGAGGCCGATGTCCTCGCTGGCGGAGATCATCAGCCGCCGGGCGATGAACCGTGGGTCCTCCCCCGCCTCGATCATCCGGGCCAGATAGTGCAGCGCTGCATCCACGTCGGAGCCACGGATCGACTTGATGAGGGCGCTCGCCACGTCGTAGTGCTGGTCGCCGTCCCGGTCGTACTTCACCGCTGCCCGGTCGACGGTCGCCTCGACTGTCTGGAGAGTGATCTCCTTCTCCTGCATGGCGAGCGCCGCGCCGGCCGCTGCCTCCAGCGCCGTCAACGCGCGCCGCGCGTCTCCCCCGGCGATCCGCAGCAGATGCGCCTCCGCGTCCTCGGGCAGGGTGACCGCGCCGCCGAGTCCGCGCTCGTCGGTCAGGGCCCGGTGCATGAGCGCGCGCAGATCCTCGTCGGTGAGCGGTTCCAGGGTGAGGAGCAGCGAGCGCGACAGCAGCGGCGAAATGATCGAGAAGTACGGGTTCTCGGTCGTCGCAGCGATGAGCGTCACCCAGCGATTCTCCACGGCGGGGAGCAGGGAGTCCTGCTGGGCCTTGGAGAAGCGGTGGATCTCGTCGAGGAAGAGAACGGTCTCCTTGCCATAGCCGCCGGTGGCCCGGCGGGCGCCCTCGATGACGGCACGCACTTCCTTGACGCCCGCGGTGATCGCGGACAGCTCGACGAAACGCTTGTTGGTGGCCTTGCTGACCACGTACGCCAAGGTTGTCTTGCCGATGCCGGGCGGACCCCAGAGGATCACCGACGACGGGCCGGCCGGCCCCCCGCTCCCCTCGCCGACGAGGCGGCGCAGCGGCGAGCCCGGCTTCAGCAGATGCTGCTGGCCGACGACCTCATCGAGCGTCCGGGGACGCATCCGGACAGCCAGTGGGCTGCTGGACGGGTCCTTCTCCTGGCGGTCTTCGGCGGCTGCGGTAAAGAGGTCGGGCTCCACGGTTTGAAGCCTATGTCACGGCACCGACAGCGCCGCCGGGCCGGTCCCCGCCCGGGACCTGCCGGTTCAGCTGGTCCAGAAGTCCCACCAGCGGGTCAGGATCAGCATGCCGATGATGCCGACCCAGACGACCGGCGGAACCCAGTGGAACTCCGTCAGTCCGTTGCGCAGCCAGTTCGGCGCGGGAAGGATCCGGTGCTTGATGTTGTGCGTGGTGACGTAGCAGAACAGGAAGATCGTGGCGACCCACGCCAGGCAGCACCACAGGCAGAGCGAGTTGATGTTGTAGAGCGACTGGTACTGCAGCCAGGTGCAGAAGCCGACTCCGAACAGGGTGCCCGCGTTGAGTCCGAGCCAGTACCAGCTGCGGAACCGGGCCCCGGCGAGCAGCGCCATGCCGATGCCGATGACCACCGAGTACGTGGCGAGTCCGAGCATCGGATTCGGGAACCCGAAGGCGGACGCCTGATCGCTCTTCATGATGTTGCCGCACGAGACCACGGGGTTGAGGCTGCAGCCCGGGGTGAAGGAGGGATCTTCGAGCAGCTTGAACTTGTCGATCGTGATGACCCAGGCGGCGAGAAGCCCGGCAGCGCCTGCGATCACCAGCAGCAGTGCGAACGCGCGACTGCCGCCGAAGGTCGTCTTCCCGCCGTCCTCGTCCTGGTCGGATGAGGGATGGTCAACCGCTGCAGTCGTCATATCGCCGTTCCATCAGTGAGTGGCCTACTGAGCATGGTCATTGTGCCGCACCACCGCTCTGGTCAACCGTTCAGTGGACATAAAGATGTGCGGACGGCGGCACGGAACTCACGGCTCCGCGAGACGCTCCGCACCATGACCGAATTCACTGCGGCCGTACACGGTCTGCGCAAGCGCTGTGGCGAAGCGACCGCGCCGGACGGCCCCGACCTGGGAATCCGCCCGGGCGAGGGGCTCGGCATCCGCGGCCGAACGGGACCGGGAAGAGCATCGCGGTGGAGCTCCTCCAGGGGCAGCGCAGTCGCGACGCGGGAAGGGTCTCGGTGCTCGCGTCCGCCGGCCGTCGCCGGCGTTCCCGGGTCGGGGTCGTCCGGCAGGATGAATCGGCACCCGCCGAGTTGACGGTACGGGAGGCCATGGCGCACCTCGCCCGCTCCTGCCCACGGCCGGGCGACGCCACGGACGCCATCGCGATGGTGGGTCTGCAGCAGTATGCGGACACCCGGACCGGGCGGACATCCGGGTCAAGGCGTTCTCCGGCGGTCGGCGGCGCCGCCCGGACGCGGCACTCGGCGGCGCGATCACCGCGCTCTGTGCCCGCCCGGCGGACCGCGCGGGCACAGAGGAATCGGTGGATCAGGCCAGTTTCTGCTGGATCTCGGCGACCAGCGCGTCGAGCGCGACCGGCTGCTGCTCGCCCGACTCCATGTCCTTGAGCTGAACCACGCCATCGGCGAGATCGCGCTCACCGGCGACGACGGTCAGGCGCGCACCGGACCGGTTGGCGCTCTTCATCGCCCCCTTGAGACCGCGGCTGCCGAACGCGAAGTCGGCGGCCACGCCCAGCTTGCGGAGCTCCGTCACCTTGGCGAACAGCACCCTGCGGGCCTCCTCGCCGAGCGGCACCGCGAAGACGCTGGTGGACGCGGGCAGTTCGAGCTCGATGCCCTCCGCCTCCAGCGCGAGCACCGTACGGTCCACGCCGAGCGCCCAGCCGACCGACGGAAGCGCCGGGCCGCCGATCATCTCGGACAGGCCGTCGTAGCGGCCGCCGCCGCCCACCGCGGACTGGGAGCCGAGTCCGTCGTGGACGAACTCGAAGGTGGTGCGGGTGTAGTAGTCGAGGCCGCGGACGAGCTTCTCGTCGTCCTCGTACGCGACACCGGCGGCGGTCAGCAGGTCGCGGACCTCCTCGTGGTACGCCTTGCACGCGTCGCACAGGTAGTCGCGCAGCACCGGGGCGCCGACCAGCTGCTTCTGCACCTCGGGGCGCTTGTCGTCGAGGACCCGCAGCGGGTTGAGCTCGATGCGGCGGCGGGTGTCGTCGTCCAGGTCGAGCTCGCGCAGGAAGCCCTGGAGGGCATCCCGGTAGACGGGGCGGCACTCCTTGTCGCCCAGCGAGTTCAGCAGGATCCGGAAGTTCCGCAGGCCCAGGGAGCGGTAGGCCTGGTCGGCCAGGATGATCAGTTCGGCGTCCAGTGCCGGGTCCTCCGCACCGATCGCCTCGGCGCCGACCTGCGAAAAGTGCCGGTAGCGGCCCTTCTGCGGGCGCTCGTAGCGGTAGTACGAGCCGGAGTACCAGAGCTTGACCGGCAGATTGCCGAGCTTGTGGAGGTTGGCCTCCAGCGCGGCGCGCAGCACGGACGCAGTGCCCTCGGGGCGCAGCGCGAGCTCGGAGCCGCCCTTGGTGGTGAGGGTGTACATCTCCTTGGACACGATGTCGGTGGACTCACCGACACCGCGCGAGAAGAGCGCGACGTCCTCGAAACCGGGCGTCTCGATGTAGCCGTAGCCGGAGTTCTTCAGAGGGGCGGAGATCGCCTCGCGCACCGCGAGATACTTCGCGGAGTCGGGCGGGGTCAGGTCGTACGTGCCCTTGGGGGCTTTGAACGTGCTCACAGTCTGTCTCTCGTCACATTCCTCGTCGGGGCGCGTCCATACCGTGCAGATACGGGTTCGTGGCGCGCTCGCGGCCGATGGTCGTCTGGGGGCCGTGGCCGGACAGCACCACGGTCGAGTCGTCGAGCGGCAGGCACACACGTGCCAGCGACTCGAGCAGCTCGGCGTGGTCGCCGCCGGGCAGGTCGGTGCGTCCGACGGAGCCGGCGAAGAGCAGGTCGCCCGAGAAGAGCACCTGCGGAACGTCCGCGGCCTCGGGCATCCTGAACGTCACCGACCCCTTGGTATGGCCGGGCGCATGCGCGACACCGAACTCCAGACCGGCCAGCTTCAGGAGGGCGCCGTCGCTCAGCTCCTTGACGTCGTCCGGCTCCCCCACCGTCAGCTCGCCCATGAGCGGCATCCCGATGGAGCGGCCGAGGGCCTTCTCCGGGTCGCTCATCATGTACCGGTCCTGGGGGTGGATCCAGGCGGGGACGTCATGCGCGCCGCACACCGGGACGACGGAGGCGACATGGTCGATGTGGCCATGGGTGAGCACGACGGCGACAGGCTTCAGCCGATGCTTCTTCAGCGTCTCCTCGACTCCTTGCGTGGCCTGGTGGCCCGGGTCGATGATCACGCACTCCTCGCCTGCGGCAGGGGCGACCAGGTAGCAATTGGTCCCCCAGGCCCCGGCGGGGAACCCGGCAATGAGCACGATCGTCCTTAATGGTCGTCCGACGGAGGGCTGTGGTGACCGCGACCGAGGGGGCCGCAGCAGTTCAGAGCCTACCGGCGCTCCTCATTCCACAGCTAACCCATATACGGTACGGGCAACCCAGGCCCGATCAGACGACGTACAAGGAGATCACCCGGTGGTCAGCAGCGATCAGCGGCGGCGGCAGCTCGCCAGGGAGAAGTTCGAGCGGCAGCAGCAGCGCCGGGAGGAGGCCCGCCGGAGGACGAGGCGGCTCACCGTCGTCATCACATCGGCGCTGGCCGTGGTGGCGGTCGTCGGGGCTGCCGCGTACGTCTCCGTCGGCAACGACGACACCAAGGACAAGAAGACCGACGCGGCGGCGAGCGCGAGCCCGTCCGCGTCGCCCTCGGCGAGCGAGAAGAGTGCGCCCGAGCCTGCGATGAAGATCGACAAGAAGGCGAAGTACACGTTCTCGCTCAAGACGAGCCAGGGCGACATCGCGTTCACGATGGACGCGGCGAAGACCCCGCACACGACGAACTCGTTCAAGTCCCTCGCCGACAAGGGCTTCTTCGACGGCACGAAGTGTCACCGGCTCACCACGCAGGGCATCTTCGTCCTGCAGTGCGGCGACCCGAAGGGTGACGGCACGGGCGGCCCCGGCTACACGATCCCGGACGAGAACCTGACCGCGCTGGGCAAGGCGGGCAAGGACGGCACGGTGACGTTCCCGGCGGGCACGGTGGCGATGGCCAACACCGGACAGCCGCACACCGGCGGCAGCCAGTTCTTCCTGGTGTACAAGGACACCAAGCTGCCGCCGACCTACACGCCGTTCGGCACGATGGACGCCGCCTCGTTGAAGGCTGTGCAGAAGGTCGGCGCCGCAGGTGTCACGGGCGGTGCTGCCGACGGTGCTCCGAAGAAGGCCGTCACCATCTCCAAGGCGGCCGTCGACAAGGTCTGATCCGACGCCGAGGGCCTGACCGGCGGTGCCGGCCCGGCCCTCGGTGCGGGAGCCGAAGAATTTCGGCCGCGCGGAGTGCGGACAGCCGGGCGGCCGGTCGCCTAGATTGGCGTTGTGCAGGGCGGGCGCGGCCCGCCCCAGGAAACTGTGGACGATGCCGGGGGGACGAACCCTCTCACAGGCATCAGGTGGAGGAGGCGCTGTGAGCAGCGACCCGTGGGGCCGTGTCGACGAGACAGGCACCGTGTACGTGCGTACAGCCGATGGCGAGCAGGTCGTCGGATCGTGGCAGGCCGGTTCTCCCGAGGAGGCTCTGGCTTACTTCGAGCGCAAGTACGAGGGCATCGTGGTCGAGATCGGCCTCCTCGAACGGCGGGTGAAGACCACCGACCTGTCGGCGAAGGACGCGACGACCGCCATCGAGCATCTGCGTCAGCAGGTCGACGAGCATCACGCCGTCGGCGACCTCGACGCACTCCGGAGGCGGCTCGACGCGCTGGTCGCGACGGTCGACTCCCGTCGCGAGGAGCGCAAGGCCCAGAAGGCGAAGCAGACCGACGAGGCGAAGCACGCCAAGGAGGCGCTGGTCGTCGAGGCCGAGGAGCTGGCGCAGAGCGAGCAGTGGCGCTCCGCGGGCGAGCGGCTGCGGGCACTCGTCGACACGTGGAAGGGCCTGCCGCGGCTCGACCGCAAGTCGGACGACGAGCTGTGGCACCGCTTCTCGCACGCGCGCTCGGCGTTCTCCAAACGCCGCAAGGCGCACTTCGCCTCGCTGGACGCCCAGCGCGAGGAGGCCCGCAAGGCCAAGGAGAAGCTGGTCGCCGAGGCCGAGGCGCTCTCCGGTTCCACTGACTGGGGAACGACGGCCGCGCGTTACCGCGACCTGATGACGGAGTGGAAGGCGGCGGGCCGCGCCCAGCGCGAGGCCGAGGACGATCTGTGGAACCGTTTCCGCGGTGCGCAGGACGTCTTCTTCGCCGCCCGCAGCGAGGTCTTCGCCGAGCGGGACGCGGAGCAGGGCGAAAACCTCAAGCTGAAGGAGGAGCTCGCGGTCGAGGCCGAGAAGCTGGTGCCGGTGAAGGACCTGAAGGCGGCCAGGTCCGCGTTCCGTGCCCTCAACGAGCGCTGGGAGGCCATCGGCCACGTGCCGCGCGACGCCCGCCCGAAGGTCGAGGGGCGGATGCAGGCGGTGGAGCGGGCGCTCCAGGAGGCCGAGGAGTCGGAGTGGCGCCGGACGAACCCGGAGGCGCGTGCGCGCGCCGCGGGGCTGACCGGGCAGCTGCAGGCGGCCGTCGACAAGCTGCGTACGCAGATCGACGCGGCGCGCGCCGCGGGCAACAACGCCCGCGCCGACAAGCTGGCCCGTGAACTGGAGGGCCGTCAGGCCCTGCTGGACCAGGCGCTGAAGGGCCTGGAGGAGTTCGGCGGCTGACCCCTGTGGTCAGACAGTCCGAAGGGCCCTCCGTCGTCGGCGGAGGGCCCTTCGGCGTGTCTGCGGAGGGCCGCATCGGCGACGGACGACGACGGTGTCCGCAGCGCCGCCGAGTTCATCGGGGAGCCGGCCGCCGGTGCGACGACGCACCACAGCCCCCGCCCGGTCGGGCGGGGGCTGCCGGGGCGGTCGGGGTCAGGGCCTGCGGGCCGAGGTCACGCGGTAGACGTCGTAGACGCCCTCCACGCCCCGTACGGCCTTCAACACGTGTCCGAGGTGCTTCGGGTCACCCATCTCGAAAGTGAACCGCGAGGTGGCCACCCGGTCCCGTGAAGTCTGGACGGCGGCCGACAGGATGTTCACGTGCTGGTCGGACAGGACGCGAGTGACGTCCGAGAGCAGCCGCGACCGGTCGAGGGCCTCGACCTGGATGGCGACCAGGAAGACCGAGGACTGGGTCGGCGCCCATTCGACCTCGAGGATCCGCTCCGGCTGCTGGGACAGCGAGTCCACGTTGACGCAGTCGGCCCGGTGTACGGAGACGCCGCTGCCTCGGGTGACGAAGCCGATGATCGGGTCGCCGGGGACGGGCGTGCAGCAGCGGGCCAGTTTGACCCAGACGTCCTCGACGCCCCTGACGACCACACCCGGATCGGCGTTGGAGCGGCGCTTGCCGCGGCTGCGCGAGGGCGGCGCGCTCTCCGCCAGGTCCTCGTTGGCCGCGTCCTCGCCGCCGAGCGCCTGGACCAGCTTCTGCACGACACCCGCGGCCGCGACATGGCCCTCGCCGATGGCCGCGTACAGGGACGAGATGTCCGGGTAGCGCATCTCGTGGGCCAGGGTGACGAGCGAGTCGCCGGTCAGGATCCGCTGGATCGGCAGGTTCTGCTTGCGCATGGCGCGCGCGATGGCGTCCTTGCCCTGCTCGATCGCCTCGTCGCGGCGTTCCTTGGAGAACCAGGCGCGGATCTTGTTCCGGGCACGCGGCGACTTGACGAAGCCCAGCCAGTCCCGGGACGGTCCGGCGCCGGCCGCCTTGGAGGTGAAAACCTCCACGAGGTCGCCGTTGTCGAGGGTTGATTCGAGCGGTACGAGCCGCCCGTTGACCCGTGCTCCTATGGTCCGGTGGCCGACCTCCGTATGCACGGCGTACGCGAAGTCGACCGGGGTCGCGCCCGCGGGCAGCGCTATGACGTCGCCCTTGGGCGTGAAGACGAAGACCTCGTTGCGGGAGAGGTCGAAGCGCAGGGACTCGAGGAACTCGCTGGGGTCCTCGGTCTCCTTCTGCCAGTCGAGGAGCTGGCGCAGCCACGCCATGTCGTTGACGGTGTCCTGGCCGCGGCCGGTGTGCTTGGGTACGTCGGTGCGGACCTTGGAGGCGCCGGCGACGGCCTCCTGCTTGTACTTCCAGTGCGCGGCGATGCCGTACTCGGCGCGGCGGTGCATGTCGAACGTACGGATCTGCAGCTCGACGGGCTTGCCACTGGGACCGATCACCGTGGTGTGCAGTGACTGGTACATGTTGAACTTGGGCATCGCGATGTAGTCCTTGAACCGGCCGGGGACCGGATTCCATCGCGCGTGCACGGTGCCGAGCGCCGCGTAACAGTCACGGACGGTGTCGACGAGGACGCGGATTCCCACCAGGTCGTAGATTTCGGCGAAGTCCCGGCCTCGCACGATCATCTTCTGGTAGACGCTGTAGTAGTGCTTCGGCCGTCCGGTGACGGTGGCCTTGATCCGGGCTGCGCGCAGGTCGGCCTGGACCTCGTCGGTCACTATGGCGAGGTATTCGTCGCGCTTGGGGGCCCGCTCGGCGACGAGACGGACGATCTCGTCGTACATCTTGGGGTAGAGGATCGCGAACGCGAGGTCCTCAAGCTCCCACTTGATGGTGTTCATGCCCAGGCGGTGGGCCAGGGGCGCGTAGATCTCAAGCGTCTCGCGGGCCTTCTTCTCCTGCTTCTCCCGCTTGAGGTAGCGCATCGTGCGCATGTTGTGCAGCCGGTCGGCGAGCTTGATGACGAGGACCCTGGGGTCCTTGGCCATGGCGACGACCATCTTGCGTACGGTCTCGGCCTGCGCCGCCTCGCCGAACTTGACTTTGTCCAGCTTGGTGACGCCGTCGACGAGCAGGGCGACCTGGTCGCCGAAGTCCCGGCGCAGGGTGTCCAGGCCGTATTCGGTGTCCTCGACCGTGTCGTGCAGCAGGCCGGCCATCAGCGTCGCCGGGTCCATGCCGAGCTCGGCGAGGATCGTCGTGACGGCGAGCGGATGCGTGATGTACGGGTCGCCGCTCTTGCGCTTCTGACCGCGGTGCCAGCGCTCGGCGACCTGGTAGGCGCGCTCGATCTGGCGCAGCGTGGACGTCTCGATCTTGGGGTCGTTGCTGCGGACCGCCCGCAGGAGCGGTTCGAGGACCGGGTTGTACGGGCTGGAGCGCTGCACGCCGAGCCGGGCGAGCCTGGCCCGTACCCGGTTGGAGGAGCCGCTGGAGCGGGCCGGGCCGACCGGGGCCACGGGCTTGGCGGTCGGCTTGGCCGGGGGTTTCGGGGTGACCGGAGGAGGAAAGACGGGGGCAGGCTGGGCAGGGGCCACCGGCGCGGCCCCGTTCACGCTGGGGGGAGTCTGCGAGGCGCTGCTCGCCGGTTCGGGAGCCGGGGGCTTCGGCTTCTCCTTCGCCGCGGGCTGCTTCTTCCCGGGCGTGGCTGGGACCGCCGCGGGCTTGTCGGGCTGCGGGGCGGCGACTGGCTGGGCCTCGTCTGGCAAGAGCGCTCCTCGTGCGGATCCGGACTCCCGGAAAGGCCATCGTATCGAGACTGCGGCCCGGCCTCCCCCGGGGACCGTAGGACCCTCACAACGCAGGACGGGCACCCGGCTGTTCCCGGTGCCCGTTCTGTGTGTGCCGATGTGCCGATGTCCGAAGTGCCACAGGGGCTGAGCAGCGGCGCGATACGTGAGGCGGGGCCCGGCCCGGCTCCTTGGGGGAATGCCGCAGACACACCATCGGGTGCCCGGAAATTGTTCCGGGCACCCGATGCATGCGTGACAGTCGTCAGACGCGGATGAGCGCCTCCAGCGGAGCACCGGCCAGGCCGGACTCCAGACGGGCCCGGCCGTCGAGGAAGCCGAGCTCCATGAGGACCGCGACACCGGCGACCCGGGCGCCGGCCCGTCGGATCAGCTGCAGCGATGCCTCGGCGGTGCCGCCGGTGGCAAGGACGTCGTCGATGACCATGATCTGGTCCTCGGCCGTGAGGTCCTCCGCGTGTATCTCGATCTCCGCGGTGCCGTACTCCAGCTCGTACGCCTGGCTGAGCGTGGCACCGGGCAGCTTCCCCGCCTTGCGGACGGGTACGAAGCCGAGCCCGGCCCGGACCGCGACCGGGGCGGCCAGGATGAAGCCACGCGCCTCCAGCCCGACGACCTTCGTGGCGCCGTGCCGTACGCACAGCTCCGCGAGGGCGTCGGTGAGCGCCGTGAACGCGACCGGGTCCGCGAGCAGCGGGGTGATGTCCTTGAACATCACGCCCGGCTTCGGATAGTCCGCCACGTCACGGATACGGCTGAGAAGCAGTTCCCTGGTGCTCTCAGTGGTGCTGGTCATCGACGATTCCCCGAGGTCCGGCCGTGGCCCCGGGGGGGCTGCTGGCGCTGACCGACGACCGCGGCGGCGGGGGCGGGGTCCCCGACGACGTCGTCCTCGTACGGCTGCTCGTCCTCGGCGGACTCGCCCTTGGCGGCGGCTGCCGCGCGCTTGGCGAGGATCCGCTTCTTCAGGGCCTTCATCTGCGGGTCGCGTTCCTTGAGGTCGGCGACCAGCGGGGTGGCGATGAAGATCGAGGAGTACGCGCCGGCGGCGAGGCCGACGAACAGGGACAGCGAAATGTCGTTCAGCATGCCGGCGCCGAGGACACCGCCACCGATGAACAGCAGCCCGGCGACCGGCAACAGCGCCACGACAGTGGTGTTGATGGAACGGATCAGCGTGCCGTTGATCGATTGGTTGGCGATCTCGCTGTACGTCCAGCGAGTCTGCTTGGTGATCCCCTTCGTGCCCTCCTTGAGGCTGTCGAAGACGACGACCGTGTCGTACAGGGAGTAACCGAGGATGGTCAGCAGACCGATCACGGTACCCGGGGTGACCTCGAAGCCGACCAGGGCATAGATCCCGACCGTGATCGTGATGTCGTGGATCAGTGCGATCAGGGCCGCGATGGCCATGCGCCACTCGAACGCGATGGCCAGGTAGATCACCACGAGGACCATGAAGACGCCGAGGCCGGTCCAGGCCTTGTTGGCGATCTGCTCACCCCAGCTGGGGCCGACCAGGTCGGCGTTGATCTTCTCCTCGGGGACCTTGAGGTCCTTGGAGAGCTCCGCCTTGATCGCGTCGGCCTTCGCCAGGTCGACCTCGGTGATCTGAATACGCAGACTGCCGCCGTCGCCGCCGAGCTTCTGGACGATCGCCTGGTGGCCGGAGGCGGAGACCGCGGATTCCTCCGCCTGGGCGACCGTGGCACTGGTGTCCGGAGTGGTGAAGACCGCGCCGCCCTTGAACTCGATCCCCATGTTGAGGCCGCCGACCGCCAGGGCGACGACAGCCGTGATGGTGATCAGGATCGAGATGCCGTACCAGATCTTGCGGCTTCCGATGAAGTCGTAACCGACCTCGCCGCGGTAGAGCCGGGCGCCGAGGCTGCCGAGTCGCGACATCTCACGCCTCCTTCGGTTCGGTGGGGGCGTTGACACGGCGCGAGCGGCGCAGCGGCGGTTTGGCGCCGAGCCGCTTCGGGTCCAGGCCGGACCACGGGTGACCGCTGGCGAAGAACTTCGTACGGGCCATCAGCGTCATGACGGGCTTGGTGAAGAGGAACACCACGACCACGTCGAGCAGAGTGGTGAGACCCAGCGTGAAGGCGAAGCCCTGGACCTTGCCGACGGTGACGATGAAGAGCACCGCGGCGGCGAGGAACGACACGAAGTCGGAGACCAGGATGGTGCGACGGGCACGCGGCCAGGCACGCTCGACGGCCGGACGCAGGGTGCGGCCCTCGCGGATCTCGTCCCGGATGCGTTCGAAGTACACGATGAACGAGTCCGCGGTGATACCGATCGCCACGATGGCACCACAGACCGCGGGGAGGTTCAGCGCGAAGCCGATGGCCGGGCCGAGCAGTGCCATGAGCGTGTAGGTCAGGACGCCGGAGGCAGCGAGGCTCAGAAGCGCGATGAACGCCAGACCGCGGTAGTAGGCCACCAGGTAGATGATGACCAGGGCCAGGCCGATCGCACCGGCGATCAGGCCCGCCTGGAGCTGCTCACCGCCGAGCGCCGCGGTGACCGTGGTGACCGTGTCCTCCTTGAAGGACAGCGGGAGCGCGCCGTAGGACAGCACGTTCGCCAGGTCCTGGGCGGACTGCTGGGTGAAGCTGCCGGAGATCTCGGCGCTGCCGCTGAGCGTCTCGTTCACCTGGGGCGCGGAGACGACCTCACCGTCGAGCGCGATGGCGAACTGGTTCATCGGCGACTGCTGGGTGGACAGCTTGGAGGTGATCTGCTGGAACTTCTTCGAGCCCTTGTCGGTGAAGTCCATCTGCACGATCCACATGCCGCGCTGCTGGTCGATCGTGGCCCTGGCGCTGTCCACGTCCGTACCGGAGACCTCGGCCGGGCCGAGGACGTACTTGGCGTCGCCCTCGGAGCTGCACGCGACCGTGGTGTCGGTGGGCTTCACGTTGGCACCGGCATTCGCGCGGCCGGCCTTGGTGGAGCAGTCCAGCGCCGCGAACTTCTTCTGCAGCTCGGCGGCGGCCGGGTCGACCGAGGCCGACGGGCTCGCGGACGCGTTCGGCGTGCCGGAGGCGCTGGGACTGGGCGAGGTGTCCTTCGTCAGCGCGCCGGTGACCGCGCGGCCCTGGGTGGTGGCGCTCGCCGAGGGAGTGGCCTTGGCTCCGGAAGCCGACTCCTTGCTGCTGGGCGACGCGTTCGGCGTCGGCGAGCCGGAGGCCGAGGGGCTGGCGGTGCCGCTCGGCGTCGCCTTGCCCTCGGTGACGGCGAGCACGGGCCGGAAGTAGAGCTGGGCGGTCGTACCGACCTGTTCCCGCGCCTGCTTCGAGTTCGTTCCCTTGGGGATGTTGACGATGATGTTGTCCCGGCCCTGGGTCTGGACCTCGGCCTCGGAGACACCCAGACCATTGACACGGCGTTCGATGATGCTGACCGCGGTGTCCATGTTGGTCTGGTTGATCGCGTCCGGCTTACCGGGCTGACTCTTCGCCTTGAGCGTGATCGACGTCCCGCCCGCCAGGTCGATACCCAGCCGTGGCGTGGTATTACCGGACAAGAACATCCCGCCGGTGAGCGCGACCATGGCGATCAGGATCAGAGCCAGGGCGCGCCCCGGCCTGCCCTGACCGCCGGACGGCCCTCGGCCCTTCTTCGGTGCTGCCACCTTCTCGTTTCTCCCTGTCCTACCGCCCCGCGCCGGGTGTGCGCCCGAGCGGCCACGAAGTGTTGTGGGGACCTGCCCCCGCAGAAGATCGCACGTTCCCGGGGATGCCGAACGCCGGTGGGCTCACAGCATCCCCGGATCGTGAACTACTTCGCGTCGGCCTCGCCGTCGGCCTTGCCCTCGGACTTCTCGTCGGCCTTGGCGTCCTTCGGCTCGACGTCGTCGGCCTCGGCCTTCTTGCCCAGGTCGATTTTGGCATCGTCCGCGTCGTCCGCGTCGGTGTCGGCGTCCGTGTCGGCCTCGACGTGCTCGGTCAGCGAGGACACATCGTCCGGCACGACCGCACCGTCGATCTCGTCGTCACCGTGGACGATGCGGTTGTACTCCGCATCGTCCAGGACGGCACCGATGGCGTTCTTGGCATAGATGGCGTGGACGCCGGGCGCGACCTCGAGGAGAACCGTGTCGTCGTGAAGCTCCTTGACGGTGGCGTACATGCCCCCGATCGTCCGGACGCCGGTGCCGGGCTGCATCTCGTTGCGCATCTGCGCGGCGGCAGCCTGCTTCTTCTTGGCGGATCGAGTCATCAGGAACATGGCCCCGATGAGCACGATGAAGGGGAGGAGAGTCACGGGATTCACGGGACGAGTTTCCTTCGCACGACCGCGCTGGAATGCGGCCTGATCTACGGGGGTGGGTACACCGCCCTGTACGGGCGGCATCGGCGGAGTCTAAGCGAGTCCGCATCGATGGAACAACGCCCAGCATCGCACCCTGGTTCCAGTCCGGGCGAACCTGTGACGCATCACGCCCCGAACAGACCCTGTTGTCCCTTTCCGCCGTGCTGAGGGGGGACGAGACCGAGATGTGCCCAGGCCGCGGGGGTGGCGACCCGGCCCCGCGGCGTCCTGGCCAGGAGTCCTTCCCGTACCAGGAAGGGCTCCGCGACCTCCTCGACCGTCTCGCGTTCCTCCCCCACGGCGACCGCGAGGGTGGACAGACCGACCGGTCCGCCGCTGAAGAGCTTCAGGAGCGCGCCGAGCACCGCCCGGTCCAGGCGGTCGAGACCCCGCCCGTCGACCTCGTACACCCCGAGGGCGGTGGAGGCGACGCCGCGATCGATCCGGCCGTCCGCCTTGACCTGCGCGTAGTCGCGGACGCGGCGCAGCAGCCGGTTGGCGATACGCGGCGTGCCGCGGGAGCGCCCGGCGATCTCGGCTGCGCCCTCGGCGTCTATCGCGACGTCGAGGAGGCGGGCGGAGCGGTGGATGACGCGTTCCAGTTCGGCGGGGGCGTAGAACTCCATGTGTCCGGTGAAGCCGAAGCGGTCGCGCAGCGGAGGCGGCAGGAGTCCGGCCCGGGTGGTGGCGCCGACCAGGGTGAAGGGCGGCAGTTCCAACGGGATGGCGGTGGCACCGGGGCCCTTGCCGACGATGACGTCGACGCGGAAGTCCTCCATCGCCATGTAGAGCATCTCTTCGGCGGGCCGTGACATGCGGTGGATCTCGTCGAGGAAGAGGACCTCGCCCTCCTGGAGGGAGGAGAGGATCGCGGCGAGGTCGCCCGCGTGCTGGATGGCGGGGCCCGAGGTGATCCGGATCGGGGCGCCCATCTCGGCAGCGATGATCATGGAGAGGGTGGTCTTGCCGAGGCCGGGGGCGCCTGAGAGCAGGACGTGGTCGGCGGTGGCGCCGCGAGCCAGGGCGGCCTTGAGGACCAGGTCGAGCTGTTCGCGCACCTTCTCCTGGCCGACGAATTCGTCGAGGTCCTTCGGCCGCAGGGCGGCTTCGACGGCCGTGTCCTCGCCGTCCGCGCCGGCGTCGACGAGGCGCTCGTCGGTCTCGGGTCCGGTGTCGTCCCAGTTCATTCGGTCAGTCCCGCCTCGGGTGTTTCGGTGCCGGGCCGTGCGGTGCCCGGGCGTCGGGGGTGTCGCGTCCGGCCGGCGTGCGGTCAGCGTGCGCGGTTGAGGGTCTGCAGAGCGGCCCGCAGCAGCTGCGGTACGGGCGGCTGGGCGCCCTCCGCCAGCGCGGCCTCGGCCTGCGGGGCGACAGCGGTGACCGCGTCGTCGGCCTCGCGGGTCGCGTATCCGAGGCCGATCAGGGCGGCCTGCAGCTGGTCGCGCCACGAAGAGGTGACGGCGGTGCCGACCCCCTGGTGGCCGATGTGCGCGCCGACGGGCTCGCCCAGTCTGTCCTTCAGTTCGAGGAGGAGTTTCTGCGCGCCCTTCTTGCCGATGCCGGGGACGGCGGTGAGGGCCTTCTCGTCACCGGTGGAGACGGCAAGGCGCAGAGCGTCGGGGCTGTGCACGGCGAGCATCGCCTGGGCAAGCCGGGGACCGACGCCGCTGGCGGTCTGGAGCAGCTCGAAGACCTGCCGCTGGTCGTCGTCGGCGAAGCCGTAGAGAGTGAGCGAGTCCTCCCGTACGACGAGGGAGGTGGCCAGCCTGGCCTCCTGGCCGATCCGCAGGTCGGCGAGGGTGTGAGGGCTGCACTGGACGGCCATGCCGATGCCGCCGACCTCGATCACGGCCGTGGTCGGGGCGAGTGCGGCGACGGGGCCGCTGACGAAGGCGATCATCGGGAGACCTTCCGGACGGGAACTGCGGGTGTACGGGAAACGCGAGGACCGCGGGCGGCGGCCGCGTGCGCCTGCTGGAGGCGATTGACGGCCGGGCCCCGCCAGATGTGGCAGATGGCGAGGGCCAGGGCGTCGGCGGCGTCGGCGGGCTTCGGCGGTGCGTCGAGCCGAAGAAGCCGGGTGACCATCGCTCCGACCTGCGCCTTGTCGGCGCGGCCGCTGCCGGTGACGGCGGCCTTGACCTCGCTGGGGGTGTGCAGGGCGACGGGGATGCCGCGGCGGGACGCGCAGAGCATGGCGACCGCACTGGCCTGGGCGGTGCCCATCACCGTACGGACGTTGTGCTGGCTGAAGACCCGCTCCACGGCGACGAATTCGGGGCGATGCTCGTCGAGCCACTCCTCGATGCCGCGCTCGATCGCGACCAGCCGGTGGCCGAGCTCGGCATCGGCACCGGTGCGGACGACGCCGACCCCGAGCATCGTCAGGGGGCGCCCCGCCACTCCTTCGACGACACCGACGCCGCACCGGGTCAGTCCCGGGTCCACGCCCAGTACCCGCATGAAGCACCCCCTCTGCCGATCGGTCAACTGTTCCCGCAGGCTATCGGCTCGCACTGACAATGCGACGGGCCGACGGGGTGTGTCCCCGTCGGCCCGTCGGCTCCGCCCGCGCGGAGAGTGCCCCTGTACAGCGGCCGGACGCTGCCCGTCTCCGGGGCATCCCCACTCACGCGGGGATGCGATGCGTCGTCCGCCGTCTCAGGCGTCGACCTTCTCCATGACCTCGTCCGAGACGTCGAAGTTGGCGAAGACGTTCTGCACGTCGTCGCTGTCCTCCAGCGCGTCGATCAGCTTGAAGATCTTGCGCGCGCCTTCCTCGTCCAGGGCGACCTGCATGGTGGGCAGGAAGTTGGCCTCGGCCGAGTCGTAGTCGATGCCCGCCTGCTGAAGCGCGGTACGGACCGCGACCATGTCGGTGGCCTCGCTGACGACCTCGTAGGACTCACCGAGGTCATTGACCTCCTCGGCGCCCGCGTCGAGCACCGCACCGAGGACGTCGTCCTCGGTGAGCTCGCCCTTGGGGACGATGACGACGCCCTTGCGGTTGAAGAGGTACGAGACCGAACCCGGGTCGGCCATCGAACCGCCGTTGCGGGTCATCGCGACACGCACGTCGGAGGCGGCACGGTTGCGGTTGTCGGTGAGGCACTCGATGAGCACCGCGACACCGTTCGGGCCGTAACCCTCGTACATGATGGTCTGGTAATCGACGCCGCCCGCTTCGAGACCGCCACCGCGCTTGACCGCGGAGTCGATGTTCTTGTTCGGGACGGAGCTCTTCTTCGCCTTCTGGATCGCATCGACGAGGGTCGGGTTGCCCTCGGGGTCCACGCCGCCGGTGCGGGCCGCGACCTCGATGTTCTTGATCAGCTTGGCGAAGAGCTTGCCGCGCTTGGCATCAATCACGGCCTTCTTGTGCTTGGTGGTAGCCCACTTAGAGTGGCCGGACATCGCCAGCTCCTTACAACGCGTCGCCAGTAGAAATGAACAACGGAGATCCTACCGGGATCCGTTCACCCCTTGGCGCGCACCATGTCGACGAAGAGTGCGTGAACCCGATGGTCACCGGTCAGTTCCGGGTGGAATGACGTTGCCATGGCGTTTCCCTGACGTACGGCGACAATATGGCCGCCGTGCTCGGCGATCACCTCGGCCCGGGCCCCTACCGATTCCACCCAGGGGGCTCGGATGAAGACGCCCTCGACCGGGCCGCCCTCGATCCCGGCGACCTCGACAGCGGCCTCGAAGGACTCGTTCTGCCGCCCGAAGGCATTACGACGGACGATCATGTCGATGCCGCCGACGGTCTCCTGGCCCGAGCGCGGGTCGAGGATCTTGTCGGCCAGCAGGATCATTCCGGCGCACGTGCCGTAGACCGGCATGCCGGCCCGGACCCGCTCGCGCAGAGGTTCCAGCATGCCGAACAGGGTGGCGAGCTTGGACATCGTGGTGGATTCGCCGCCGGGTATGACCAGGCCGTCGACCTCGGCGAGCTCTTCGGGGCGCCGGACCGGCCTGGCCAGGGCGTCTGCCGAGGCCAGGGCGATCAGGTGCTCCCGTACGTCGCCCTGGAGAGCCAGGACTCCGATCACAGGGGTGTCGCTCATCTGTGACTACCAGCCGCGGTTGGCGTAGCGCTCGGCCTCGGGCAGGGTGTCGCAGTTGATGCCGACCATGGCCTCGCCCAGGTTGCGGGAGGCGTCCGCGATGATCTTCGGGTCGTCGTAGAAGGTGGTGGCCTTCACGATGGCGGCGGCGCGCTTGGCCGGGTCGCCGGACTTGAAGATGCCGGAGCCGACGAAGACGCCCTCGGCGCCGAGCTGGCGCATCAGCGCGGCGTCGGCCGGGGTGGCGACGCCACCGGCGGAGAACAGCACGACGGGCAGCTTGCCGAGCTCGGCGACCTCCTTGACCAGCTCGTACGGGGCGCGGAGCTCCTTGGCCGCGGCGTACAGCTCGTTGTTGTCGTAGCCGCGCAGCCGGGCGATCTCGTTCTTGATCTGGCGCAGGTGGCGGACCGCCTCGACGACGTTGCCGGTGCCGGCCTCGCCCTTGGAGCGGATCATGGCCGCGCCCTCGGCGATGCGGCGCAGCGCCTCGCCCAGGTTGGTGGCGCCGCAGACGAACGGCGTGGTGAAGGCGAACTTGTCGCTGTGGTTGACCTCGTCGGCCGGCGTGAGGACCTCGGACTCGTCGATGTAGTCGACACCGAGGGACTGAAGGACCTGCGCCTCGACGAAGTGGCCGATGCGGGACTTCGCCATCACCGGGATGGAGACGGCCTCGATGATCTCTTCGATCATGTTCGGGTCGGACATCCGGGCCACACCGCCGTCCTTGCGGATGTCGGCGGGCACCCGCTCCAGGGCCATGACGGCCACGGCGCCCGCGTCCTCGGCGATCTTCGCCTGCTCGGCGTTGACGACGTCCATGATCACGCCGCCCTTGAGCTGCTCGGCCATGCCGCGCTTCACGCGGGCGGTGCCGGTAGCCGGGGAGTCAGCGGACTGCGGGGTGCTGGGAAGCGTGGACACGGATCGACCTCACTCGGAGAAAAAAAGATGCTGAAAGTGCTGGGTGATGCACTGCAGAGCAAACTCTCCGGGACCAGTCCACGACAAGGGCCAATAAGAGGCCAGTGGATCGTTTTGGCCGTGTACGGCCGCGTACCGCCTCGTACGGCCCCGTACGGGGTGGGTGGCGGCGCCGCGTCCGGGTCAGCTGACCGGGCGGTCCGCCAAAGCCACAGGCGGCTCGTCGTCCATCTCGAAGGCCAGCGGGAACGGTGCGTGCCCGGCCAGCCGGAACCAGCGCACCGTGCGGTGGCGGCGCAGCGCCCGCGCCGCGCGCACCGCGTCGTTGTGGAACCGCCGCGCCATCGGCACCCGGCGCACGGCCGCGGCCAGTTCGGACGCCGCCTCCTCACCGCCGGGAATCTCCTTCACCGCCTCCACCTGCGCCGTCTCGCCGAACACTGCCCGCAGCGCGGTGCTGAGCTCGCTCTCCGCCACCTCGCGCTGTTCCTCCTCGGACTGCCGGGCGGCGTGCGCGGCCTCATACAACACGATGGACGCGGCCGGGTCGAGGACACCGGATGTGGCCAGTTCCTGGGTGACCGAGGCGCGGCGCAGCAATTGGGCGTCGAGGGCGGCGCGGGCGGCGTCGATCCGCGTGTGCAGCCGGTCCAGCCGTCCGGCGGTCCAGCTGAGGTACAGGCCGATCGCGACGAGCGCGACGGCGATCCAGATGAGGGTTTCGATCACGGGCCGCAAGGCTACCGTCGAGGGCGCCCTGTCCCGCCCTCCGGCCCGCCTCAGTCCCGGGCCAGCCCGAACCGGGCCCGCAGCCCCGTACGCTCGTCGGTCGCCACCGACGCGGCCCCGTCCGTCACCGTCTCGTACACCGCGAGGATGTCCGCCCCCACCGTCGACCAGTCGAACCGTCGCACATGCGCCCGGCCACGGTCGCTCAGCTCCGCGCGCCGCTCCGGGTCGCCGAGCAACCGGATCGCCGCCGACGCCAGCGCCTCCGCGTCCTCGTTGGCGAACAGTTCGCCGGCCGCACCCAGGTCCAGTACCTGGGCGAACGCGTCCAGATCGCTGGCGAGGACCGGCGCGCCCGCCGACATCGCCTCGACCAGGATGATCCCGAAGCTCTCGCCACCCGTATTCGGCGCGACATACACATCGACACTGCGCAGCAGCCGCGCCTTGTCCTCGTCGCTCACCATGCCGAGGAATTCGACGCGCTCGCGCATCGCCTCAGGCAGTGAGGCGACCGCCTCCTCCTCGTCGCCGCGCCCCGCCACCAGCAGCCTGGTCTCCGGGCGTGCGGCGAGGATCGCGGGCAGCGCCCGCATCAGGACGGGCAGGCCCTTGCGGGGCTCGTCGATACGCCCAATGAAGCCGATCGTCCCGCCCTGCCACTCGACCTTGGGCTCGGCCTTGTCGAAGAAGCCGACATCGACCCCGTTCGGGATGACGACCGCGTCGCCGCCGAGGTGCTCGACCAGCGTCCGGCGTGCGTACTCGCTCACCGCGATGCGCGCACTGATCTTCTCCAGCGCGGGCTGCAGGATCGGGTACGCGGCGATCATCGCGCGGGACCGCGGATTGGAGGTGTGGAACGTGGCGACGATCGGTCCCTGCGCGGCCCAGCAGGTGAGCAGGCCGAGTGACGGCGAGGTCGGCTCATGGATGTGGATCACATCGAAGGTGCCGTCGTGCAGCCAGCGGCGCACCCGCGCCGCGGACAGGAAGCCGAAATTCAGCCGGGCGACGGAGCCGTTGTACGGGACGGGCACGGCCCGGCCCGCCGACACCACGTATGGCGGCAACGGTGTCTCGTCGTCGGCGGGTGCCAGCACCGACACGCGGTGGCCCAGGCGGATCAGGTGTTCGGCGAGGTCGCGGATGTGGAACTGGACGCCGCCCGGCACGTCCCAGGAGTACGGGCAGACGATGCCGATCTTCATGGCTGCTCCCCGCGGGGTTCGAGGTCGGCGAGCCAGAGCCGCTGCAGCATGTGCCAGTCCTCCGGATGCTCGGCGATTCCGGCGGCGAAGGCATCGGCCAGCGCCTGCGTCATCACAGACGTCTTCTCCGTGCGCGTACCTGACTCGGGCACCTCGACGGCCGGGTGGATCAGGGCCTTCATCACGGGGGTCGCGTCGTACCGGAGCGTCACGGGCAGCAGCAGCGCGCCGGTCTGCTGGGCCAGCAGCGCCGGTCCGGCGGGCATCCGTGCCGTGTCACCGAAGAACTGCACCTCGACGCCGGAGGCGGAGAGGTCACGGTCGGCGACCAGGCAGACCAGTCCGCCGTCCCGCAGCCGCCGTGCCAGGGTGCCGAAGGCCGACCCGCCGGTGTGCGGCAGGACTTCCATGCCGAGCCCCTCGCGGTAGGCGACGAACCGGTCGTACAGCGACTCGGGCTTCAGCCGCTCGGCGACCGTGGTGAACGGCACCTTCAAGTCAGTGGTGACCCAGGCTCCCGCCAGGTCCCAGTTCCCCAGGTGCGGCAGCGCGAGGATCACACCGCGCCCCGCTTCCAGGCCCCCGGTCAGCCGGTGGGCGCCCGTGACGTCTATGCCGGCCTTGATCCGCTCCGGGCTCCAGGTGGGCAGCCGGAACGACTCCATCCAGTAGCGCATGTACGAGCGCATCCCGGCCTTGGACAGTGCGGCGAGCCGGGCCGGACTCGCGTCCGGCACCACCCTGGCCAGGTTCGACTCCAGCCGCAGCACGCTCTTGCCGCGCCGCTTCCAGACCTGGTCGGCGAGGGTACGGAAGAGCGCCTGGGCGGCCGGCTCCGGGAGCTTCTTGACCGCGCTCCAGCCGAGCCCGTACAGCCCGTCGGTCAGCCGGTCCTTCAGCCCGGTCCACGGTTCCCGCCCGGCGCCGCTCACTGCGTCGCCTCGCTCCCCCGGTCCGCCGCGGCGGCCGCGTCGGCCTCCGCGGCCTCACGGCGCACGGTCACCACCCGCTGCACCAGCGTCACCAGGCTGCCCACGGCGACGATCCACAGCGCGATCGGCAGCAGGACGTCGACCCCCGGCACACCGAACGCGTGGAGCCCGGCGAGCCCGGCCGCCACCAGCGAGATGACCAGCCGCTCCGCCCGCTCCACCAGACCGTTGACCGCGACCGGCAGCCCGATCGACTCGCCCCGGGCCTTCGTGTAGGAGACCACCTGGCCGCTGGCCAGGCAGAAGATCGCCACCGCGCACATCATGTTGTCGTCGCCGTTGCCCGCGTACCAGAGCGCGAACCCGCCGAAGATCGCTCCGTCGGCGACCCGGTCCAGGGTCGAGTCCAGGAAGGCGCCCCAGCGGCTGGAGATACCGGCCTGCCGGGCCATGTTGCCGTCGACGAGGTCGGAGAAGACGAAGATCGTGATGACGATCGTGCCCCAGAAAAACTCCCCCATGGGGAAGAAGACCAGCGCACCTGCCACCACTCCGGCTGTACCGATGAGCGTGACCGCGTCAGGGCTTACGCCGAGACGGAGCAGCAGCGCGGCGAACGGTGTGAGGACACGCGTAAAAAATGCACGCGCGTACTTGTTCAGCATGGCCTTCCCGAGGGTCGGTGGGCCGCGCGGCCCCTTCGGCCACCGGCTGGCCCATCGTAGTCACCAGTCGGACGCGTCCACTGTCCGGGCGTCCGTGCTCGTGCGTCGGCGTCCGACGTATGGACGCAGCCCGACCGGAGTGGAAAGCTCGAATTACCGCGGGCGTCGTCGTAGCCGCCGCGGCGGCTCTTCGCTCGCGCCCTCATCACTCCCTCACCGCGCCAGGCAATCTCCCCGCACAGCGCACCCCACCGGGAGGCACATCATGGGCGACAAGGCACATGCACACACCGGGGCCGCCGGCAGAGCAGCAACGGCCGACCGGCCCTCCTCCATACGGAACGTGGTGCTGGTCGGCCACAGCGGATCAGGCAAGACCACCCTCGTCGAAGCCCTCGCGCAGACCGCCGGAGCGGTCAACCGGGCCGGCCGGGTCGAGGACGGCGGCACGGTATCCGACTACGACGAGATCGAACACCGCCAGCAACGCTCCGTACAACTCTCCCTGGTCCCCGTCGAATGGGGCGGGTACAAGATCAATCTGTTGGACACCCCCGGATACGCCGACTTCGTCGGGGAACTCAGGGCCGGTCTGCGAGCAGCGGACGCGGCCCTTTTCGTCGTCTCGGCGGCCCAGGAGGCCGGCGCCGTAGCGGGCACCACCCGCGCCGCGTGGGAGGAGTGCGCCGCCGTCGGCATGCCACGCGCCATCGTCGTCACCCACCTCGACACCGCCCGCACGTCCTTCGACGAGATGACCCGCGTCTGCGGCGAGATCTTCGGGGGCGACGACCCCGACGCCGTACTGCCGCTCTATCTGCCCGTGCTCGGCCCCGAGGGACCGGACGGGCACGCCCCGCTGACCGGGCTCACCGGCCTGCTCACGCAGCGTATCTTCGACTACTCCTCCGGCGAACGGAAAGAGACCCGGCCCGCCGACGACCAGCACGCACCGCTCCAGGACGCCCGTAACCGGCTGATCGAAGGGATCATCGCCGAGAGCGAGGACGAGACCCTGATGGACCGGTACCTCGGCGGCGAGGACATCGACATCAAAACACTGATCGACGACCTGGAGCACGCCGTCGCCCGCGACGCCTTCCACCCCGTCCTCACGGCGGCGCCCGCCGGCGAGGACGCCCGCCAGGGCATCGGTACGGTCGAACTCCTGGATCTGATCACCGGGGGCTTCCCGACCCCGCTGGAGCACCCGCTGCCCGCTGTCACCACGCCGAGGGGCGCCCTCCGTCCCGCCCCGTCCTGCGACCCCGGCGGACCACTGGTGGCCGAAGTCGTCAAGACGGCCTCCGACCCGTACGTCGGCCGCGTCTCCCTGGTCCGCGTCTTCTCCGGCACGCTGCGGCCCGACGAAGCGGTCCACGTCCTCGGCCACGGACTCACCGATCCCGGCCACGAACCCCGTCCCTTCCACGAGGCAGATGTCCGCGTCGGCGCGCTGTCCGCCCCGTTCGGCAAGCAGCAGCGCGCCCTGACCAGCTGCATCGCCGGGGACCTGGCCTGCGTCGCCAAACTGGGCGGCGCCGAGACCGGGGACACCCTCTCCGCTCCGGAGGATCCGCTGCTGATGGAGCCCTGGTCCATGCCCGACCCGCTGCTGCCGCTGGCCATCGAGGCCCACAGCAAGGCGGACGAGGACAAGCTCTCCCAGGGGCTCGCACGGCTCGTCGCCGAGGACCCGACGATGCGCCTCGAACAGAACCAGGACACCCATCAGGTGGTTCTGTGGTGCCTCGGCGAGGCCCATCAGGACGTGGCACTGGACCGGCTGCGTACCCGGTACGGGGTACAGGTCGACACCGTCTCCCACAAGGTGTCCCTGCGCGAGACGTTCGCCGGGCCGTCGACCGGCCGCGGACGGCACGTCAAACAGTCCGGCGGCCACGGCCAGTACGCCATCTGCGAGATCGAGGTGGAGCCGCTGCCACCCGGTTCGGGCATCGAATTCGTCGACAAAGTGGTCGGCGGAGCCGTACCCCGCCAGTTCATCCCCTCCGTGGAGAAGGGGATACGCGCCCAGGCCGCCCGTGGAGTGGCGGCCGGCCACCCCCTCGTCGACGTGAGGATCACCCTGCGGGACGGAAAGGCCCACTCCGTGGACTCGTCCGACGCGGCGTTCCAGGCGGCGGGCGCGCTGGCCCTTCGGGAAGCGGCAGCGGAGACCCGGATCCAGCTCCTCGAACCTGTCTCCGAGGTCCAGGTCCTCGTGCCCGACGACTACGTGGGACCGGTCATGAGCGATCTGTCGGGGCGGCGCGGCCGGGTGGTCGGCACCGAGCAGTCAGGGGCGGGGCGCACGCTCGTGCGGGCCGAGGTGCCTGAGCTGGAGATCGGCCGGTACGCGATCGACCTGCGCTCCCTGTCGCACGGCACCGGCCGATTCGACCGGTCGTACGCCCGGCACGAACCGATGCCACCGCAGCTCGCCGACCGCTTCCGCGAACAGCAGGAAAACACCACAAACAGTGTGTAGGCGGTGGCTCCGTCCGCCCTTGTCCACAAGGGCGGACGGAGCTCCGATCCGGACGATACGCTGTGGTCCCTGCTCAGAAGGTGTGCCGGGCACGGCAGTTGGGAAACAGCCGCAGGAGCGGTTCCTTGGCGGCAAGTGGGGGCGACAGTGGCCAACGACGGATTCGATTTCTCTCCCGGAGCGCAGATCCCGCTCCAGGGGGCGGCCGGACAGGCGGTGGCGACGAACGCCCTTGCCTCCGCCGCGTACCGCGACAGCCCGGTGGAAGAGATCCTCAAGGCCGACAGCGAGTGGCACAAGTCCAAGGTCGAGGAAGGCCGGTCCAAGCTCTTCAAGAGCAAGTACTTCGCTCCCAATCTCGGCGAGGCATTCTCCCGTGCCGTCCAGGAGCGCATGCTGGGCGGCGCCCGCAAAGCCCTCATCCAGTCCTTCGGCACCGATCCGCAGACGGTCGTCGAGCACTGCCTGTCCGCGACCCGGCTCCGCAAGGCACGGGACACCAAACTGACCCTGGTGACCGCGTTCTTCGGCTTCCTCTTCCTGCCCGGACTGCTCCTGTGGGTCCTCGCGTTCCGCCTCCGCGACGGCCTGGGCTCCACCAAGGACAAGGCCCTCAGTGCCCTCGGCATCGCCCTGCTCCCCGTCATCGGCATCGTGGCCCTGATCTTCCTGATCAAGCTGCCGGTCGGCGGTCTCCTCGCGCTGTACCTGCGCGCGATGATCGTCGCCCCCGTCATCGGCTGGCTGATCGCCAAACGGATCGCCGAAACCTCCGCCAAGGACATGCGCGCCCGCTGGGAGGGGCTGCTCTCCGGCGGCGGGGTCATCGCCAAGATCCCCGAGGCCGTACCGAAGAATCCCAACGAGACCGCCCGCGAGGCGCTGCGCCAGGGCCTGGAGAAGCTGTCCGCCGAACAGCAGTCCAACTCTGTCTTCTATGCCGGCCCCAAGGGCATCCTCGGCATGGGCACCCGCTGGGGCAGCTGGCAGCTCGCCGAGGAGCTCGTCCCCAAGGAACCCGGCAAGGAGTTCCACCAGTTCCGCAGCTGGGACCTGATTCGCGTCATCCACGACCAGCTCAAGCAGCTGGAACGCGGACCGCTGCACACCGGCGGATTCACCACGCCCTCGGTCACCCACTGGATCGTCTCGCCCGTCGGTGAGAACGCCGACTCGGTCTCCCGCCCGGAGGGCGAGGACGTCTCCACCTTCCAGATCAAGCCGCACGAGATACAGCGCATCTGCAACCACCAGCAGTTCGGCAGCGGCGACCGCCACTACCTGGGTGTCCAGTTCACCCTCTGGGACGGCCAGCTGGTCATCACCATGATGATCACCGTCACGGTGCTTCACGAGACGCTCCGGATCGAGGTCACCGGACACGCCCTCGGCCCCGTCCACTCGCTCTTCACGAGCAAGCCCGAGGCCAAGACGAAGACAGTCAACAAGACCGTCAGATTCTGGGAGACCCGCAAGATCACCCTCCCGCTGGTGGAGTCCAAGGAGGTCGTCCGCCTGGCCCTGCGCGCCCCCTTCACCTGGTACCCGCCGCTCCTCGACTACCTGGGCGGCAAGATCACCCTCCCGGAGCCGTTCGGTCTGCGCCACGCCTGGGCGGAGAAACCGTGGCGCCACCGCTTCATGGCGGACGACGCGATGCGCGCCGCCACCCCCGTCCTGCGTGCCGTGCACAGTGCGGCCATGCGTGTCCTGGACGAGAACGGGGTCGACACGGAGCGCTTCGACAACCGGTCCATGATCCTCAGCGGACTGGTGCAGGACCCGATCCCCAAGAAGGCCGACCTGTACGACGCCTAGGGGGTGTCCGGCGGATCAGGGTCGGACAGGTCGCGGCGTCTGGTGCGGTGCATCGCAAGTCGCCGGAGCGTCCTGATAGCGGAGCTATCCGGGCGTTTCGGCAAAGCCGCGAGGTGCCGTGCCGGGCGTCGCGACCCCGGCCATGATCCGCCGGACACCCCCCAGGGCGTGTTTCGCAAGCCCCGTCTGCCAGGCGGCGTCCGGCACGCCCTACGGGTGGACGACGCTACTTTCGAAACCCGCCCTCGGGCAGACGGAAGAGGCGCCCGGGATGTCCCGGGCGCCTCGTGCTCGTACCGCTCGGCTCAGACCGCGGGCCAGGCGTCGGCCAGCATCTTCCGGGTGTCGGCGAGCAGCTGCGGCAGCACCTTCGTGTGACCGACGACCGGCATGAAGTTGGTGTCACCGCCCCAGCGCGGCACCAGGTGCTGATGCAGATGCGCGGCGATGCCGGCGCCCGCCACCGTCCCCTGATTCATCCCGATATTGAAACCGTGCGCCCCCGAGGCCGCCCGCAGCGCCGTCATCGCCCGCTTGGTGAAGTCGGCCAGCTCCAGGGTCTCCTGACCGTCCAGCTCCGTGTAGTCGGCGACATGCCGGTACGGCACCACCATCAGATGTCCGCCGTTGTACGGATACAGGTTCAGCACGGCATAGACCGTCTCGCCGCGCGCCACGATGAGCCCGTCCTCGTCCGACTTTGCCGGGATTGCACAGAACGGACAGCCGTCGCCGGCCTCCGGGCCGGTGGGCTTGTTCTCACCCTGGATGTATGCCATCCGGTGGGGCGTCCACAGGCGCTGGAACGCGTCGGGCGTTCCCACTCCGATCTGCTGCTCCGGCTCAGTCGTCATGCAGATCAGCATATTGCTTCACTCCTGCGGAGCGTGTCGCCGGGGCCGCCCCCATCGCCGGGCGACGATCCTGAGGCCATGAGCGACCAGCCCTCGGACTCCTCCACCCCTCTCCGGTTCAGGCGCTGGGAGCAGCGCACGGAGGTGCCGCTCTTCGTCGCGTCGCTGTTCTTCCTCCTCGGGTATGCGGTCCGCACCCTCGTTCCCGACCGCACCCAGCCGTGGCGTGAGGCCGGCACGATCCTGGTCGCCGCCACCTGGCTCCTCTTCGCGGCGGACTTTGCCGTACGGATCCGGCTCAGCGGCCAGGGTCTGCGTTACCTGCGTACCCACTGGCTGGACACGGTGGTGCTGATGCTCCCGCTGCTGAGGCCGTTGCGTCTGATCCGGGTCTACACAACGGTCCAGCGGCAGCGGGAGCGGCCGCGGCTGAGCCTGTACGCCCGGGTGATCAGCTACGCCGGTATGACCGCCCTGCTGCTCGGGTTCTCGGCCGCGCTCGCCGTGTACGACCAGGAGCACCTGGCTCCGGGCGCCACGATCCGGACGTTCGGCGACGCGGCGTGGTGGGCGTGCGCGACGCTCACCACGGTCGGCTACGGGGACGTCGCGCCGGTCACGCCGAGGGGCAGGACCGTCGCGGTGGGGCTGATGATCTGCGGTCTGGCGCTGCTGGGGGCCGTGACGGGTTCGTTCTCGTCGTGGCTGGTGCAGGTGTTCACCCGGGAGGACGAGAAGAGGCCCCCGGAGCGCGGTTAGCGCTCCGGGGGCCTCTCCGGCGGTCGGGTCAGACCTGGACGCGGTCCTCGACGGCCTTCTGGATCTTGGCGATGGCGTCCTCGACCGGGATGCCGTTCTCCTGCGATCCGTCGCGGTAGCGGAAGGAGACGGCGCCGTTGGCCATGTCCTCATCACCAGCGATGATCATGAAGGGCACCTTGGCCTTCTGCTGGTTGCGGATCTTCTTCTGCATCCGGTCCGAGGAGGCGTCCACCTCGACCCGCAGACCCTTCTTCCTGGCCTGCGCAGCGAACTCCTGGAGGTACGGGATGTGCGCGTCGCCGATCGGGATGCCGACCGCCTGGACCGGGGCCAGCCAGACCGGGAACGCACCCGCGTAGTGCTCCAGCAGCACCGCGAAGAAGCGCTCGATGGAACCGAACAGGGCGCGGTGGATCATGACCGGGCGCTGCTTGGTGCCGTCGGGGCCGGTGTACTCCAGGTCGAAGCGCTCCGGCAGGTTGAAGTCGAGCTGCACGGTCGACATCTGCCAGGTACGGCCGATGGCGTCCTTGCACTGGACCGAGATCTTCGGGCCGTAGAAGGCGGCGCCACCCGGGTCCGGGACCAGAGGCAGTCCCTGCTTCTCGGCGACCTGGCGCAGCGTCTCGGTCGCTTCTTCCCAGATCTCGTCGGATCCGACGAACTTCTCCGGGTCCTTGGTGGACAGCTCCAGATAGAAGTCGGTCAGACCGTAGTCGCGCAGCAGGTTCAGGACGAAGGTGAGCGTCCTGTCCAGCTCGTCCGCCATCTGCTCCTTGGTGCAGTAGATGTGCGCGTCGTCCTGCGTGAAGCCGCGCGAGCGGGTCAGGCCGTGCACCACACCCGACTTCTCGTACCGGTACACCGTGCCGAACTCGAAGAGACGCAAAGGCAGTTCACGGTACGAACGGCCGCGCGCGTCGAAGATCAGGTTGTGCATCGGGCAGTTCATCGGCTTGAGGTAGTAGTCCACCCCGTCGTCGAGCTGCATGGGCGGGTACATGCCCTCGGCGTACCAGTCCAGGTGACCGGACTTCTCGAAGAGCTTGCCCTTGGTGGCGTGCGGGGAGTAGACGAACTCGTAGCCCTCCTCCTCGTGCCGCCGGCGCGAGTAGTCCTCCATGGCCCGGCGGATGATGCCGCCCTTGGGGTGGAAGACCGCGAGGCCGGGGCCGATCTCGTCGGGGAAGGAGAAGAGGTCCAGCTCGTTGCCGAGCTTGCGGTGGTCCCGCTTGGCGGCCTCCTCCAGGAACTCCAGGTGCGCCTTGAGCTCGTCCTTGGTGGGCCACGCGGTGCCGTAGATGCGCTGGAGCATCGGGTTCTTCTCACTGCCCCGCCAGTACGCCGCGGCGTTCCGCATCAGCTTGAACGCCGGGATGTTCCGGGTGGTCGGCAGGTGCGGACCGCGGCAGAGGTCCTTCCAGCACAGGTCGCCGGTCTTCGGGTCGAGGTTGTCGTAGATGGTCAGCTCGCCGCCGCCCACCTCGACATTCGCGCCGTCCTCCGAGGAGGCCGAGCCCTTGATGCCGATGAGCTCGAGCTTGTACGGCTCGTCGGCCAGCTCCTCGCGGGCAGCCTCGTCGGTGACGACCCGGCGGGAGAACCGCTGTCCCCGCTTCTGGATCTCCTGCATCTTCTTCTCGATGGCCTTGAGGTCCTCGGGCGTGAACGGCTTCTCGACGTCGAAGTCGTAGTAGAAGCCGTCCTTGACCGGCGGGCCGATGCCGAGCTTGGCCTCCGGGAAGAGCTCCTGCACTGCCTGCGCCATGACGTGCGCGGTGGAGTGCCGGAGGATGTTCAGGCCGTCCTCGGAGGAGATCTCGACGGGCTCGACGACCTCGCCGTCGGCGACGACGTACGCGAGGTCCTTCAGCTCACCGGCAACCCTGGCGGCGACAACGGTGCGCTCGCCGGGGAAGAGCTCGGCAGCCGTAGTGCCCGTCGTCACCACGCGCTCTTCCCGCTCGGAATCGCGTTGGATGATCACACGGACGTCTGACACCGGTCTCTCCTGACTGAAGGGGGGTGCGCGCCATATTCCACTGCGCACGCAAGAGGAATCGTACCGAGCCGACGGCCCCCTTCGCGAAAGGGTTCGCTCCGGCAGTCGGCGGTCACCGCGCCCGGCCCCTCGCTCCGGCTATTCGCCCGTGCAGGCCTCCTCGAAGTAGTCGACGTTCTCCTGGAGCGATTTCATCAGCCGGTCCCGCTCCGCCTCGTCGACCTGTACGGGCACCACCTGCGAGGCCCGGGTCAGCCGCCGGAAGCCGCCCCGGCTCTCCAGTTGCCCCTCCACCCGGATCGGCAGTCCGACGAGGTGGGCGTGGCCCGCGATCCGGTACGCCTCCTCGTCGAGTTCCAGCCGCACGTGCGGCACCTCCGCGCCCGCCAGCACCCGCAGCCGCACGATTCCCGCGCCGCGCGGTCCCGAGCGGCGCAGCCGGACGACCGCACCGGTGATCCGGACCGCGACGGCGGGTTCGTCCTGCTGGTAGCGGGCTCCCGCCCGGCGCAGGGCGGGCAGGTCGCCCGGCGAGAACTCCACCGGTTCGGGCCGGGCAGGGCAGCCTTCTGGGGTTCCTGCGGCTGGTGCCCAGGCGAGCGAGATCCTGGTGCCCTCCGAGCCGCGGACCAGCGCGATCACGGCCTCGGTCAGCTCCCGGCTGACACCCGCCCCGACGGCACTGTCGAAGGCTTCCATGCCTTTGGTGGTGCGCTGGAAGTCGATGGCTTCACGGGTGGCGTGCAGGGCGTGGTAGAGCCGTACGGCGACGTCCCGGCCGGTTTCGACGGGGAGACAGGCAGTGAGGTCGCGGCCGCCCGGCGCGGGTCCGACGAGGATGCCTTCGAGCGCGGCGAGGGCCCTTCGGCGGTGGCGTGTGCCGTGGAACCCGGTACGGGCCCGTACAGCGAGCGCCCCGGCGAGCAGGATCTGCCGGGCCGCGTCGCGAAGCTGCTCCGCGGCGGTCCAGCCGGCCGCTCCGGCGACACCGGCGGCACCGTCGGGGACATCGCGCCACCAGCGGATCTCGTCGCTGGGCACGGCGAGGGAGACCAGCACGTCGCGGGCGGAGGGGACGGCGCTGCGGGCGAGCGCCGTGAGCGCTTCGCCGAGCAGGTCCTCGCTGTCGGGGAAGGCGGTGGTGTCGGGTACGAGGAGGCTCGTGCCGCCGGAGGGTGCCGCGGCCCCCGGTGGGGTCCATCGGCTGTACCGTCCGGCCGCACCGCCGCGGCGGTGCCAGCCGTGCCGGTCGAGCAGGACGCCGAGGACCGCGGGGTCGACGCGGGCGGGATCGGGGATGTCCCCGGAGGGTGGCAGGGCGGTGGGCCAGTGGGTCATGGTCTCGCTGGGGTGTGGTCGCGTGCCCGACGGGATCGTGCTGTCGGCGGGCTCGTCCATCGGCCGGTGCATCAGGGTCTCCCTCCCGCCCCGACCCGCGTCATGATCTCGCAGAGCGCGCGGTCGTCGAATATGCGCGTGGTCGGGATCCGCACAGTGGTCCTGTGCCGGCCTGTCACCGCGTGGCCGGCCAGGTTGGTCCAGTAGCAGCAGTGCCGCAGGTCGAGCCGTTCGTGCCCGGCGCGCAACCAGTCGTCCTGGCTGCGCGGTACGAGCATCACGACCAGGATCTTGTGCACCGACACGGGCGTCCGGGCGAGCTTCACGAGGTGGGCGTTGTCCAGCGTGAAGGCGAACGTCGGTCCGGGTGGGTGCGGCGATATCTGGTAGGTGCATTTGAGCTGCACCTTGATGGTCACCTCGTCGTCGACGGTGTGGCCCGGGGCTCCGTGGCTGACATGCCAGTCGATGCCGTTGTCGGGAAAGGGCTGCGACAGGGAGCACCCTGCCGCGGCCGCGACCGCGTGCAGGTAGCCCACCTGAAGGGTCTCCATGCAGGCGGTGGTGGCGAGTGTGCCGCGCAGCGGAACGATCCGCTGGGGCAACAGCCCGCTCGGGTCGGGCTGCGCGAGCGCCATGGCTCCGTATACCTTCCGGGCTGTGCCGATCGGTTGGTTCGGTCGGTGCGTCCTCAGGCAACTTCTCTGCCTGTCCTTTGTGTTGTCACCGCAGCGAGCGGTCCGCAAACGGCGTATCAGGCAAAGGGCGCGGGTATCACCGAATCGGGCAGGGGGATCACGCCATCTGCCGGTCAGGCACGAGGAGTTCGGGGATGACTCACTGGTATGAGGGGCCGCTGGCCGCTTTTGACACCGAGACAACGGGAGTGGACGTCGAGGAGGACCGGATCGTTTCGGCCTCCCTGGTCGTCCAGGACGCGGCGGGCGGGCGCATGCGCGTCACTCGCTGGCTGGTGAATCCGGGGGTTCCGGTGCCCGTGGAGGCCACCGAGATCCACGGTCTGACCGATGACCATCTGCAGCGCAACGGCCGGTGGCCCGCGCCCGTGGTGGAGGAGATAGCCCGGGCACTGGCCGAGCAGTGCGCGGCGGGACGCCCGCTCGTCGTGATGAACGCACCGTTCGATCTGACTCTGCTCGACCGGGAGCTGAAGCGGCACCGGGCGTCGTCACTGGCCGGCTATCTGGGGAGCACGCCGCTGTGCGTGCTGGATCCCCGGGTCCTGGACAAGCACCTGGACCGCTACCGCAAGGGGCGGCGCACGCTCACCGATCTCTGTGCGCTGTACGAGGTGGTGCTGGACGGCGCTCATGACGCGGCTGCCGATGCGGCGGCGTCGCTGGAGTTGGTACGGGCCGTGGGGCGGCGCTTTTCGTCGCGGCTGGAGCGGCTGTCCCCGGCGGAACTGCACGCGCTGCAGGCGGTGTGGCATGCGGCGCAGGCGCGCGGTCTGCAGGCATGGTTCGCGAAGAGCGGGACGCCGGAGGCGGTGGATCCGGCCTGGCCGCTGCGTCCGGAGCTGCCCACCGCTGCGTGATCCCGGACGCCTGGGGATGATTCCGGACATGAAGAGGCCGGTCCGTCGATGGTGCTGACGGACCGGCCTCTCCCGGGGTGGGCGATACTGGTTTCGAACCAGTGACCTCTTCGGTGTGAACGAAGCGCTCTCCCACTGAGCTAATCGCCCGGGAACGCACTGAACCATACAGGTCTCGGCGGGTGTGGTTCAAACTGCTTCGAGTCGGGCCGCCAGTCCGCGGCGTCCCGCCCGCATCATCAGGGCGTGGTTCGCCCGGAACACCGCACGTCCGGGCACCGCGAGCAGCCGCATGATCCGCCGCCGCACCTCGACCTCCTGCTCGTACCTGGCACGGCTGCCGGTGCCGTGCGCGGTGACGGTCCAGCGGGCCCAACCGTCGAGGTCGCCGCCGAGGGTCACTTCGAGGATCCCGGCCGCCGGGTCGCGGCGGCTCGCGCGGACGGTCAGGACCAGGTCGTACGGGAGGGCGGAGCGGACACGCACGGTTCCGGTGGCGTCATCGACCGAGGTGACCTCGCGAACCTGCGGCCACCACTGCGGGTATTCCTCGGCGCGCTCCAGGATTCCGTACACGGCATCGGGAGGGGAGGAAACGTCCCAGATGCTCACAAAGCGGTAGCGGCTCCAGTCCATGGGTCCCAGTCTGCGCGTACTCAGTCCCGTACCTGAGTACCCGAGCGCATGTCCGGATCTGTGGGCCGCGCCACACTCCCGGATTATGGAACATGTGCCGCCGCCCGCCGAGGAATTGGCGCTCCTCGACCGAGAACTGGTCCGGCTGGACGCCCGCCGGATGCAGCTGCTGACCCGTCGTGCCTGGCTGGTGAGTGTGCTGCAGCCGCAGGCCGCGCCGCCCGCCGCTTCTCCGGGACCGGCGTCCGCGGCGCCTTCCGGGCCGGCGCAGCCGTATCCGCAGTGGCCCGCGCCCCCGTTCGGCTCTCCCGGTGCGCCGGTCCCGCCGCGCAACGCCCAGAACGTGCTGCTGAGTCTCGGCGGGCTGCTGCTGACGATCGCGGCGATCGCGTTCACCCTGGTCAGCTGGGGTCAGATGGGGATAGGCGGCCGCTCGGCGGTGCTCGCCCTGGTGACGGTCGCGGCGTCGGCCGCGCCCGCGCTCCTGCTGCGCCGCGGTCTGTCGTCGACGGCCGAGTCGCTCGGTGCGCTGGCTCTGGTGCTGATGGTGCTGGATGCGTACGCGCTGCACACGGTGGCGGCGCCGGACACGGACGGTCTCGGGTTCACCGCGGTCGCGTCGGCGGTCCTCGCCGTGGTGTGGACGGCGTACGGTCTGGCACTCGGCAAGCTTCGTCTGCCGCTGCCGGTGGCCGTGGTGAGTGCGCAGTTCACGTTGGTGCTGTGGGCGTGGTCGGCAGATGCGTCGGCCTCGGTCTTCGGTTGGGCGCTGGTGCTGACGGCGATGCTGGACTCTGCGATCGCCCGGTGGGGCAAGGGTGTTGGGGTCCGGGTGACCGCGTCCGTCTGCGGATGCTTGACGGGGCTCTCCGGGGTGCTGGTGGCGCTGGCGCAGTCGGTGACGGCTGGTTCACTCCTCTCCGCCGTTGTCCCGGGGGCACTGTTGCTGGCGGGAGCGGCGGTCGCGCTGTTCGCGGTGTGGCGGGCACCGAAGGAGATCGCGGTGACCGGTGGAGTGGTGGCCGGGCTGGCGGTGGTCGCGGCTGTGGGTGGCGTGCTGCGCGCGGGGGTTGCCGAGGACTGGTCGGTTCCGGTGTATCTGCTGTGCGGTCTGGTGCTGTGTGCGGCGGTACGGGCTCCGCTGCCCCGGCCGGCCGGGCAGGGTGTGCTGTGGGCGTCGGCCGCGGTGGTTTCGGGCGCGGTACTGGCGGCGGCACCGGCGGCCGCCATGACGCTGGCGGGTCCGCTGTCGCGGTCGGCCCCGGTGTGGTCGGGCGCACCGGACGGCAGTGCGCGCGGTGCGCTGGGGCTGGAGGGCGCGGAGTGGCCGCAGCTGTACACGGCGCCGGTGATGCTGCTGGTGGTGGCCGGTCTGCTGGGGGCGGCACACCACTGGTGGCCCTCATGGGTGCGAGTGGCCGGTGCGGTGATCTCCCCGGGCGAATCGTGGCGGGGTGCGGCGGGGGCCGGTGCGCTGGTGACCGGGTGGGCGGGGCTGCTGGTGGTGCCGGTTGCGCTGGACGCTCCGTACGCGGCCGCGGTGGTGGTGGAGTTGGCGCTGATCGCGGCGCTTCTCGCCGGGGCGGTACGGGTGTTGCGTCGCGGGGCGGGCCCCGTCGCACCGGTGGCGCTGGTGTGCGGTGCGGTCGGGACGATGAGCGTGGGAGCGCTGTCACTGGCCGCGGAGCCCGCCACCTATGCGGTCTTCGGGGCGCTGCTGGTGCTGTTCGCAGCGGCCGCGGCGGGGGCGCGTGCGGAGGGGTCGCCGACGGCCCGGGTGGCGCAGGGAGTTCTGGCCTGTGCGGCGGTGGTGTGCGGGACGGTGCTCGCCGGAGCCGTAGGGGTGTCGTTGGAGCTCACGACGTACCGGGCCGCGCCGATCATGCTGGTCGTCCCCACGCTGACGGTGCTGATCGGGGCCCGGCTGCGGGGCGGCCCACCGGCGCTGCCGATTGAGCTGACCGGCGCCGTGGCGGGTGCGGTGGCGATCGCGATGGCCGCACCGGACAGGCCGTACCTGGCGCTGGTGCTCGCGCTGTGCGGGGTGCTGGCGGCGGGTACGGCGGTGCGTGCGCAGCGGCGGTCGGCGGCCGGGTACGTGGCGGCGGTCCTGTTCGTCCTGGCGACGTGGGTGCGGTTGTCGGCTTCCGGGGTGTCGACTCCGGAGGCGTACTCCCTGCCGGTGACGGTGCCCGCGCTGGTGGTCGGTGTGATGCGGCGGCGCCGCGATCCGGCGGCATCCTCCTGGACGGCGTACGGGGCGGGTCTGGCGGCGACGCTGGTGCCGAGTCTCGTCGCGGCCTGGACCGACCCGTCGTGGGTGCGGCCGCTGCTGCTCGGCGTGGTGGCTCTCGCGCTCACACTCGCCGGGGCCCGGCTGCGGCTGCAGGCTCTGCTGCTGCTCGGCGGCGCGGTGCTGGCGTTGGACGCCCTGCACGAACTCGCGCCCTATGTCGTTCAGGTGGTCGGTGCGCTGCCGCGCTGGCTGCCGCCTGCGCTCGCGGGTGTGCTGCTGCTGCTGGTCGGGGCGACGTACGAGCAGCGGCTGCGGGATGCGCGGCGGCTGAAGGACGCCGTGGGCCGCATGCGCTGAGGGAACACGTGATCGGCGGGCCGGCCCCGGGCGTGCTTCACCTGCCTCAGGCCGGCACCCGGTGCCCCTCCCGGCAATGTTTGCCGGTCACAGCACCGGTCGCCGACGCGTGCGAGGTACTCGATGGCGGCGAGTCCGTCCAGCGCGGTGCCATGGGGCAGACACGGGCGAAGGCGTTGCCGCCGACCGGGACACCGTGCAGTTTCCCGTTGACGTCACCCGCCTTCTCCAGTCCGGCCCGGAAGTTCTCCATGCCGAGATTTCCGGCCTTCACCTTGGAATTGAGATCGAGCACAACCCGCTTGTCGTCGAACGTGCGCGGGAATGCGACGGAGCTCTGGAAGACATCGGAGACATTGCCCGCGGAGGCCCGGGTATTGAACTTCTGTCAGAAATTCTCGTAGTCCTGGAAGTCCGTCTTGACCTTGATGTTCGGATACTCCTTCTCGAACAGCGCGATCGTCTTGTTGATCAGCACGGCCCGCTCCTGGCCATCTCTGCCTCTCCGGCGGCTCCGGCTCACCCGCCGCCCCGCCGCAGCCGCAGGCCATCAGCCCCGGAGCCGCCACACCCATGCCTGCCGCACGCAGCCCCTGGGCACTCCGCCACGTCCTCATGACACACCTCGGACAGGCAGCGTCAACCGTTGGGATGGAATCCACCGAAGCGCTTGAACCTCGCGTCGCACGGCAGGGACCCGCAGCGGGCGGGTCGGCGGCAGCGTACGGACGGCCTCGTACCGCTGCGGAAACGGGCGGGAGGGCGCCCGATCGGTGCGGGAAACGCAGAGGGCCCGCGAGACTGTGCAGTCTCGCGGGCCCTCTGTCCCGGTGGGCGATACTGGTTTCGAACCAGTGACCTCTTCGGTGTGAACGAAGCGCTCTCCCACTGAGCTAATCGCCCGGGCACACCGCAAACATTACCCCATGTCAGCGGCGTTCTCCGACCACCCCCGGGTCACTCGTGGATCTTCCACGGCATCACGATTCCGAACTTCCAGACATAGATCCCGACCAGCACGGCGATGATCACGAGCCCGGTCACGGTGAGGATGATGTTCCGCCGCCGAACCTTCGGATCGAGCGCCTTCTGGGCGGCCTCGGTGACCTTCCGGCGCGTCCAGTGCAGCACCAGTTGCGCCCAGACGAACTCGGTCGCCCAGATCGCCATGCCGCCGAAGATCACCAGCCAGCCGGGCCCGGGCAGGGGCAGCATGATGATGCCCCCCACGACCACGGCGAGACCGACCACGAAGACGCCGACCTGCCAGCTCACATGCAGGGTCCTGGACGCCTTGACGAACCCCGGCGCCCGGGAGCCGAACGCCCGCCCCTCCTTGACCACACCCTCGGTGACGTCCGGCGCCACTTTCCCCGTCACGCCCCCCGCAGCGGTCGCCGGGGCCGCCGCTCCGCCGATCCCGTCCCGCGCGTCACTCTCCGCATTCATGGGCCCAATCTACCGGAACGGCCTTTGTCACCGGAATGGCCGCATAACCCAAAGTTACACACCGCTTCATGAGCGACCCGAAGGACCACAAAAGGGTCAGAGGGGTTTACAACGCCACCGTAGGTGGCATGTCGATTTCGCCGACGTGCGAATCCCCGAGCGCACACTGAGCGAAAGGCCCTGGCGCTTATGAACACCACGGTCAGCTGCGAGCTGCACCTGCGCCTCGTTGTGTCGAGCGAGTCATCACTGCCTGTACCCGCGGGCCTGCGGTATGACACGGCCGATCCGTATGCCGTGCACGCCACCTTCCACACCGGAGCGGAGGAGACGGTCGAATGGGTATTCGCCCGCGACCTCCTTGCCGAGGGGCTGCACAGGCCCACCGGCACCGGAGACGTCCGCGTCTGGCCATCCCGTAGTCACGGCCAGGGCGTCGTCTGCATCGCGCTGAGCTCCCCAGAGGGCGAAGCCCTGCTCGAGGCCCCGGCCAGGGCCCTGGAGTCGTTCCTGAAGCGGACCGACGCCGCGGTTCCACCCGGCACCGAGCATCGTCACTTCGACCTCGATACGGAGCTCTCACACATCCTGGCCGAGAGCTGAGCCAGGTCGAGAGCTGCACGGCGCCGTCCGACTCGGGGCGACGGCGCCGCGCGGACAACCACATAGGGCAGACACCAGCGCCGTCATCACGGAATCCACTGTGGTGACGGCGTCGGCGCGTGTTCCACCGGGGGGGCACGACAGGCGCACACCCCGGCCCTCCCGTACGCGCTGGGCGGGCTCTGTGCGCCCTCAGCGCCCCCGAGCGCCCCGCTGGCCCCTGGTCGGCCGGTATGCGCTCCTTACCGGCCCCAGGGGCCCTCTCGGGCCACTCTGCGCCCTCGCCGAACCAGTAGAGTCAGCCGCCATCGGCGGGAGCCCGCCCGCCGGAGGCCAGGGAGCGAAAGCGTGCTGATCCCCCACGACACCCGGATCGCCCTCGACATCGTGGTCGAGCTGGTGAACACCGCACCGGCGACAGATCAGCCGGAGGGCGGACCGAGCGACGGTCTCGCCGGCATCGAAGCGCTTTACCGATTCGCCCGGCGCCACCGCATCAGCGGCGTTGCCGAACTCGGCGAGAAGGATCTTCGGTCCGTACGCGAGGTACGGAGCCGGTTCGCCGAGATCTTCGCGGCACCGGACGCCGAGACCGCCGCCGGTCTCGTCAACAGCCTCGTGGCCTCAGCGGGCACCACGCCGCAGCTGAGCAACCACGACGGCTACGAGTGGCACGTGCACTACTTCGCGCCGGACGCATCGATCGCCGACCACCTCGCGGCCGACTGCGGCATGGCGCTCGCCTTCATCGTGGTGGCGGGCGAACAGGAACGACTGCGGCGCTGCGAGGCACCGGACTGCCGGGACGCGTTCGTGGACCTGTCCCGCAACCGCTCCCGCAGGTACTGCTCCAGCCGCACCTGCGGTAATCGGCTGCATGTCGCCGCGTACCGGGCACGCCGCAAGGAAGCGTCCGGCTGACAGCTCGCCGCCCGTTTCATGGCCCGCTCACAGCAGGAAGAGATCGTGCAACGCGGCCATCAGCAGCAGGCCGCCGACCACCGTGAGGAAGATCATCAAAGGGGGCTGGGACAACGCGAAGAGGCAGCCACGCGGCTCTTCGGCAGGGGGTGCGGGGGCATCGCCCGGGGAGGTTTCCACCATCTCGAGACGATCATGGCGCAGACCGGACCCCGTTGGCGATCAACACGCCTCTTTGTGAGGGGAGTTCACTCCCGCCGGGGCCGGATGGATTCGCTCCGGCGTCCGGTCCGCTGTCACATATTCGGGCTCACAGCCGGTTCGCCCGCACCTCCCCCGCCCCGGCCGGGTCGGCCGAGGTCGCGCAGCATCCGCAGCTGGGCGGCCCGGTGGACCGAACAGCCGCGCTCGTGACCGTTCCATGGGTGGACCTCGATCTCCTTCGGTCCCGCTCAGTGGTTGTACGCGGCGAAGACCGTGGCGCGTATGCGGTGTCCGCCTCAGCCGGAGAAGGTCACGTCGTATACCTCGACGGCGCTCAACGCGGATTCGTACGACTGGAATTCGGGGTCGATCGGCATATGGCCGACTCGTTGGAGATGCGCTTCCAGAAGGCGTCGAAGTCGGCGGCTTCACCGGTACTCCGGTCGGCAGCCGCGAAGTTGATGCAGCGACAGACCGAACAGGGCCACCCGGTCTCCGTTTCGGGCATGCGGCAAGGAAGAAACGGAAGGAAACGTGTGGCGGAGCAGCGCCGGGTGGCTCAGTACGGCGTCGCGCTGGAGGCGCGCACGACCAGGGCGTGTTTCGAAAGTAGCGTCGTCCGCCCCTAGGGCGGGCCGGGCGGCGTCTGGTGCGTGCGATCGCAAGGCGGAGGGCCGCCCCGATACTGGGCGTATCGGGACGAGCCCGACAACGCAGCGAGCGTGCGTGCCGGACGCCGCCCGGCAGGCGGGACTTCCGAAACACGCCCTAGCTCCGGCTGCAGCACCACGCTGCGGTGCTCGTGCGTGCCGTCCTCGTCGTCCGCCTCCTGCAGCAGGAGATCCGTGGCCATCCGGCCCATCACGGCGGCCGGCCGGCGGACCGAGGTGAGCGGTACGGCAGCGGCGGCGGCGAATTCGATGTCGTCGTAGCCGACGATGGCGATGTTCTGCGGCACTCGGATTCCCGCCGCGTACAGCGACTGCGGCGTCGCCGCCCGCAGCCACGTCCAGCCTGTCGGAAGGGATCTCGACGAGCGCTTCGCGCCCCAGGCCGGCCCGGTCGAGAGCCGACAGGGCGCCTTCACGGCGGTCCCCGTCAAGAATCGGACATGAATCGATTCATCGTCGATGGCTGCCGACGGTCCCCTTTCAGATTCCGTGCTTCTTCAGGATGGCCTCGATGTCGCTGAAGTCATCGCCCGGCGCAGCGGCCCGCTGTGCAGGCTTCGCCTTCTCCCGTGGCTGGACCGCCGGTGCACCGGCCCCCAGGGACGGTGCCGACGCCGCGGGCGCGACGGCATCGGACCGCGCCGCCCGCGCGGCGGCCCTGCGTTCCTTGCGGGTGCCGACGCCGCGGCGCTCGACCGCACGCGTGATCATGAAGAGCAGCCAGGCCACCCCAAGCACCCCGAAGCCGAGCCAGACGCTCGGCTTGAAGGCGATATTGGAGACCCACTCGACGACACCGGTCAGCACCAGCCCGATCGGGACCAGCGAGTAGGCGGCGATCCGGGTCGCGGCGAGGAAACGCTTCCTGTAGGCGGTCACGGCGGCAATGCCCAAACCCGCCGCGGACACCGCAGAGCAAATGGTCTCGGCAAGCATCAGGGCCTCCAGGCGCAACGGGGAAACGTCCCTTCCATCCTGCACCGCCCACCGGGGCGGCGGCCATGATCCCCGACCACATCAGGGACATTTCAGGGCCGGGATCCTCCCCAGGTGCCGCCGATCGATGCCGGGCCGAACCGGGCCTGCGGTGCGCGGGTCCCGTGCCGGTGCCGATTGAGATGCGTGCGTGGGCCCTGGGAGACTGGTTCCATGAACGAATCCACCCCTGCAGCCCCGGTCGTCCTCGACGTCTGGTGCGACCTCCAGTGCCCCGACTGCCACCGGGCTCTCACCGATGTACACGCCCTGCGGGCCCGGTACGGCGACCGGCTCGAGGTGCGCCTGCGCCATTTCCCGCTGGAGAAGCACAAGCAGGCGTACGCCGCGGCCCAGGCCGCCGAGGAGGCTGCGGAGCAGGGCAAGGACTGGCCGTACATCGAGGCCGTGCTCGCCAGGACCGAGGAGCTCGGCCGCACCGGTGAGCCGCTTCTGATCGAGGTGGCGCGCGAACTCGGCCTGAATGCGGAGGAGTTCGACACCGCTCTGATCGACGGCCGGCACCTGCTGATCGTCGACGCCGACCAGGCGGAGGGGAAGGCCATCGGCGTGACCGGCACCCCCACCTATGTGATCGGCGGCGAGCGGCTGGACGGCGGCAAGAGTCAGGACGGGCTGCGCGAGCGGATCGAGGAGATCACCGACCGGCTCCTTGCGGAGCAGGGCTGACCGCGGCGTACCCGGCTCGCCCCTCCGCACGTCACAACGGCTTGACGAGGTTGTGCCGAGTCGCTTCGTAGCCGAGCGACTCGTACAGCCGGACCGCCGGGGTGTTGTCCGAGAGCACGTGCAGCCCCATCCGTTCGTCGCCGGCGGCCAGGGCGATGCGTTCGGCCTCCAGCATCAGCGCGCGGCCGTACCCCCGGCCGCGGAACTCTTCGAGCACCTCGACGTCGAAGACGTACCCGACCACCACCCCCGGGTGCATTTCGAACCGCGCCACCCAGACGTGCCCCACGGTCCGGCCGTCGCCGTCGACGAGGACACGAATGTGCGCGCCCTCCGTGGCAAGACCGTCCGGCAGATGTTTCCGGTGAGAGGCCTCGGCCCGGCGCAGAGCGTCGCCCGCCGGAACACCGCGCGCCACAAAGGTTTCCGCGTATTCGGCGACGGCCCTGCTCTCCCACTGCGCGAACTCGTCCTCGGTCATCGAACGCCCGGTGACGCCGTCCGGCAGGACGGGCGGGGTCTGCGGCAGGTCCTTGACCATGTTCCTGCTGCGCTCGGTGTAGCCGAGCGCAGCAGCCAGGCGCAGTCCGGCCGTGTTGTCCGGCTCGACCTCCACGGTCAGCCGGGAACAGCCCCAGCCGCGCAGCACTTCCTCGGCGGCGAGCCCGGCAATGGTGCCGCGGCCGCGCCTGCGGTTCGGTTCGTCGATCCGCAGGCCGCGGATGGTCCCTGTCGTGCCTCCGGACCCGGGCTCGGTACCGATCTCGACGGCCCCGACGGGCCGCCCGTTGTCGCACACGTCGTACGCGCGCGTCCTCGCGCCGTCGGCGCCTTGCTGGATCGGCCCGGTCGGCCGGAGGGTCGTGGTCATCACCGGTGTTCTATCCGCTGCGCCGCCGCCCGTCACCCGGTTTTGCGGACCTGTTCCGTTCCACGGCCCGGAACGGTGTCCGCGGCTCGGGACCGTTCTGCGGCCCGGGACGGGTCATGGACCCGGCTCACGGGTCGAGGTCGTTCCCGGCGCGCTCCTCGAAGACCCGCATGGCCTTGGCCGTCACCGGCCCGGGTCCGCCGGGCAGCTCGCGAACGTCGACCCGGTGGACGGCCTGGACGTCTCGGAGGGTGGAGGTCAGGAAGATCTCCTCGGCGTGCTCCAGGACGTCCAGGGGCAGCTCGGTCTCCAGCGCCCCGGACCATTCGACGGCCAGAGCGCGGGTGATCCCGGCGAGGCAGCCGGAGGTGACCGGCGGGGTGTGGAGCTGTCCGTCGAGGACGACGAAGACATTCGACCCGGTGCCTTCGCAGAGCTGTCCGACAGTGTTGGCGAAGAGCGCCTCGGATGCGCCCTGATCATGGGCGCGGGCGAGGGCGACGACGTTCTCCGCGTACGACGTGGTCTTGAGCCCGGCCAGTGCGCCGCGTTCGTTGCGGGTCCACGGCACGGTGATCACGGCGGTGGTGTCGGGGCGGCGCTTGACCGCCCCGAGCGCCACGACCAGGCTCGGCCCGTCGTTGCCGCGGTCGGAGCCGAGCGGAGAGAGGCCGCCCGTGTACGTGATGCGGAGCCGGCCGAGTTCCATCGGGTTGGCCTCGATGACGGCGGCGCAGGCCCGGCGCACCTCGTCGAGGTCGGGGTCGGGCAACCCGAGACCGCGGGCCGAGCGGGTCAGCCGGTCGAGGTGCCGGGTGAGGGCGAAGGGGCGGCCCCCGGTGGTCCTGACGGTCTCGAAGATCCCGTCCCCGACGGTCAGTCCGTGGTCGAGCACGGACACCCGGGCGTCGGCGGCGTCACGCAGTTCGCCGTTGACCCACATCCACATCATGTGGTCCTTCCAGTTTCTTGGTGGGCGCCCGACGCTACAGCGAGCAGCCGGGCGGCCTTGAGCTCGGTCTCGTCCCATTCGCGCTCCGGATCGGAGCCCCAGGTGATCCCGGCGCCGGTGCCGAACCTGAGGACCGGGGCCACTCCGGTCCGGTCGATCCAGAAAGTCCGTATGCCGACGGCGAGACCGGCGGTGGCCCGGTCGGCGTCGACCCAGCCGATGCCGCCGCAGTACGGACCCCGGGGCGCGGTCTCCAGGGACTCGATGATGCGGAGCGCGCTGGATTTGGGTGCACCGGTGACGGAGCCGGGCGGGAACGCGGCGGCGAGCAGCTCGGGCCAGCCGGCGCCGTCGGCGAGGCGGCCGCGCACCGTGGAGACGAGGTGGACGAGCCCGGGGTGCTTCTCCACCACGCAGAGGTCGGGGACGGTGACCGATCCGGTGGCGCAGACCCGGCCCAGGTCGTTGCGGACCAAGTCGACGATCATCACGTTCTCGGCGTGGTCCTTCTCCAGCAGATCCGCCTCGGTGCGGCCGGTGCCCTTGATCGGTCCGGACTCGACGGTCCGTCCGTTCCGGCTCAGGAAGAGTTCAGGGGACGCGGTGGCGATCTCCACGCCGTGCGCGGGCAGCCGAATCGTTCCTGCGTACGGGGCGGGGTTGCCGCGCGCGAGCAACGCGGTGAGGGCGTCGACGTCGGCGGCGGCCGGGTCCGGCAGCTCCGCGGTCATCACCCGGCAGAGGTTGGCCTGGTACACCTCGCCCGCCGCGATGTGCTCGCGGATCCGGCGTACGCCCGCGGTGTACGCGGCACGGTCCAGGGACGAGACCCAGTCGCCGGCTCCGGGCCCGCGCCAGGCTCCGGGGACGGGTGCGGGCACCGGTTCGGTCCGGACGGTCCCGAAGCGGGCACAGACGAGACTGCCCTCAAAATCGGCGCACACCGCCCAGAAGCCGGACGAGTCGAGGGCTGAGGGGTCACTGGTCACGTCCCGCAGATCGGACGCGACAAGGCCGCCGAAGCGGGCCATTGGAGCGAGGTCGAGCACGTGGGTGAGTCTAGGACGCTGCGCGGCGACCTGCGCCGGGGCGAGCGCACCTCAGCACGCTGCACAAACGCGTTTTTGTACTGGCCCAGGAATCCGCTAGAGTTCAACACGTCGCCGGGACACGCAAGTGAAACGGAAACGACAAGCGGACGTGGCTCAGTTGGTAGAGCATCACCTTGCCAAGGTGAGGGTCGCGAGTTCGAATCTCGTCGTCCGCTCGAAGTGGGGGATCTTTTCCCGAACCCCCTGCACTCCTGGTGGAGTGGCCGAGAGGCGAGGCAACGGCCTGCAAAGCCGTCTACACGGGTTCAAATCCCGTCTCCACCTCCAAGGACGATTAGCTCAGCGGGAGAGCGCTTCCCTGACACGGAAGAGGTCACTGGTTCAATCCCAGTATCGTCCACTGGTCCGCAAGGATCACCCCGCGCGATTAGCTCAGCGGGAGAGCGCTTCCCTGACACGGAAGAGGTCACTGGTTCAATCCCAGTATCGCGCACGCAGTACACGCAGGGTCACCCTGCGCGATTAGCTCAGCGGGAGAGCGCTTCCCTGACACGGAAGAGGTCACTGGTTCAATCCCAGTATCGCGCACCAGCAAGCCCCGGTCGTCTCGACGACCGGGGCTTTGTCGTGGTTGCGGTGCGGGTCGAGTCCGCCCGGGTCAGCCGGTGAAGGGCTGCGCGGCCTTGCGGGCCGGTCCGCGCAGGCCGTAGGCGAACGGTACGGCCAGCCGAAGCCGGACCACGGCGAGATGTTGTCGACGGTATGCATTCCCGCCGGAGGCGCACATCGTGCGCGCCCCGACCGTACAGGGGCGCGCACCGGACGCGCCGCGGGCCCGGACGCACCGCGTCCGGGCCCGCGGCGTGGTGTCGGCCGGGTCAGGAGGAGAAGAGCATGCGGCCGAAGCTCTTGTGCCGGTAGTGACCGCCGTGGTGCTGCGGGGCGCCCCAGACGGGGGCCGGCGCGGCGGGGTAGGCCTGGGGGGCCGGCGGCGCGGGCGGGGCCGGCTGGGTCCACTGCGCCTCGATGCGGGTCAGGGTCTCCAGCTCGCCGTAGTCGAGGAATATCCCCCGGCAGCCGCTGCACTGCTCGATCTGGACGCCATTGCGGTTGTAGGTCTGCATCTGTGCGTGGCACTTGGGACACTGCATGGTCGACTCAGCTCCTCGCCGTCGGTTCGCCGTCGCCGGAATGCATGCCCGGAGACGATCGGTTCACCCTACGACGAGCGCTCGGTCACCAACTCGGCCGGGATGGATGCAATTCGGGCACAGGCATCGATCATCGTCTGTTCCACCTCATCCGGATTTCGCCCCTCCGCCGCGGACTTGGCGAACGCCAGTGCCGCGGCCTGAACCGTCAGGGCGCGGGCCGGGACGTCGAGCTCGGGCCACGGATCGCCGTAGGCCCGCACTGCGGGCCCGCCCGCGGCCCGGTAGGCCTCCAGGAAGCGCAGCCAGACCTCGGGGGGCAGCAGTCCTGCCGCGTACCAGGCGGCGGGGCGGGCGAGGTCCCACGCGGGGTCACCGAGCCCCACGTCGTCGACGTCGATCAGCAGCCAGCGGCCCTGCGCCGCGGGGTGGCGGACGAGCTGGCCGAGGTGGAGATCGCCGTGGCAGATGAAGCGCGAGCGGTGCGCGGGTGCAGGGGCTTCGTCGCGGGCCCAGGCGGGCAGGCGCCGCCATGCTTCGCGTACGGGGGCGGTTGCCAGGTCACCGGGCCGGGCGGCGCACATCCGGGCCACGGCGAGGGCGGCTTTTGCGGGGCCCCGCATGGGAGGTAGGGCGGACGGGGGCGCGGTGCGGTGGAGCCGGGCCAGGAGGACACCGGACTCTTCCCAGGGCGCGGCGTCGGGCTCCGCGGGGTCGACCGGTTCGCCGTGAGGCCAGAGGGTCACCGGACGGCCGTCGACCACGGGAACAGCAGGCTGGGGTACCGGTGGCAGGAGGATGCCGCTGAGAGCGGGGGCCGAGGCCAGGGCCGTACGGGCGGCCAGGGCGGCGGTGTCGGTGTCCGGAGCGTGGGCCTTCGCGACCACGGAGCCGGAGCGGACGACCGTACCGTCGGCGCGGTCCGCGAGCACCGCCGGTGCCGGGCAGGTGGGACAAGGGGCCGCGGTACGCCGGTGCGGGTGAGCCGTGTCATGGGCGAGGGCGCCCAGCGCGCGGACGACTGCGGTGGTCACGGTCTCCCCCGGTGGCAACAGGTGCGGCCCGGTAGGCCCCGGGCACGCGGACGAGCGTACGCGCTGCCGCGCAAGCCGTGGCAGCCGCGTGGCGACGGTGTGGTGCGCCGCCGCTCATTGCCCCCGGACAGCGCGATGTCCGGTCAGCTCCCCAGCTGACCGGACAAACGCTGCCGTCCGCCGCACCCCCGTCCCCACGGGGTTGTTGGCCGGATGTCCCGGTCCGGACCGCTCTTCCGAACCCGGGGCGCCGCTCAGCGCCCCAACATCACGCCCACGGACGACGCCTGTGTGACCACCGCGTCCCAGCCGCCGAAGACGACTACGAGCAGGGTCGCCAGAGGAAGAACCATGGCTGTCGCAACCAGCGGGTGGCGCGTACCGGACGACGGGCGGCCGCCGAACGCGGCATGAGCCCTGCGTCCCTGCGTGCGGATCATCGTCCGCGTCGCCGTGTCCGCCATGGTTCCTCTCCTGACCTGATTGTTGGAGCGGCGGGCGTCTGACCTCGGGGGACGAGTGCAACGCCCGCCGCTTGAGTTCAACATTAGGGACGCGAGGAGGGTGGGTCGTCATGCCCGCGTACCGAATGCCGGGCCTCCCGGAGGATGAGCCGTGGGTGGTCGGCGTACTCCCCTGGGTGGAGATCCTGCGCTACGCCTTGGGGTCATCCCGGAGGGGACGCTCGGATGCGTCCTGCCTGGGGACCGGTTGTTCGACCAGGGCGAGCACCCTGGTCGCCATGAAGCGGGCGGTACGGACGGCGGTGCCGCTGCGAGTGACTTCACTCACTTCGACGACCCCTCGGCGGACAGCTGTCTCCACCCGGCGGCCTGCTCTGGTGGCCACCACCTCGTACGTCCGCGTCGTGTCTCCCGCGTCCACGACTATCTCCACACGATCGCCCTTCACTGATCCAATCCCCCTTCTGCGACGGACCTTTGAGATCTCGCACGGGCCCGGGAGCGTGGATCCGCGGCCCCCTGACCACTTCTCAAGTTTCCCACCCGGCACTGACAATCGATCGGTGGGCGAGGGCGCGGCCTCTGAGCGCGCCGGGCCACGGGTACGTAAGCTGTGCCACGTCAAGCGGACCAGGCAGCGGGGATGGGCAGACGATGGCGATGATGCGGCTCCGGCGCGAGGACCCGCGTGTCGTCGGCTCGTTCAGGCTGCACCGGCGGCTCGGGGCGGGTGGCATGGGTGTCGTCTATCTCGGTTCGGACCGGCGCGGCCAGCGGGTGGCGCTCAAGGTGATCCGCCCGGATCTCGCCGAGGACCAGGAGTTCCGTTCGCGTTTCGCGCGCGAGGTGTCGGCGGCGCGGCGGATCCGCGGCGGCTGTACGGCGCGTCTGGTGGCCGCCGATCTGGAGGCGGACCGCCCGTGGTTCGCGACACAGTACGTCCCCGGGCCCTCGCTCCACGACAAGGTGGCCGAGGAAGGTCCGCTGTCGGCGGCCGAGGTGGCGTCGATCGGGGCGGCGCTCTCCGAGGGGCTCGTGGCGGTGCACGAGGCGGGTGTCGTCCATCGCGACCTGAAGCCGTCGAACATCCTCCTCTCCCCCAAGGGCCCCCGGATCATCGACTTCGGGATCGCCTGGGCGACCGGGGCGAGCACGCTCACGCATGTCGGCACGGCGGTGGGCTCGCCGGGATTCCTTGCGCCCGAGCAGGTACGGGGCGCGGCGGTGACGCCCGCGACGGACGTCTTCTCGCTCGGTGCCACGCTGGCGTACGCGGCGATGGCCGACTCGCCTTTCGGGCACGGCAGTTCCGAGGTGATGCTCTATCGCGTGGTGCACGAGGAACCGCAGTTGTACGACGTGCACGACGCGCTGGCGCCACTGGTGAGCGCCTGTCTGGCGAAGGATCCGGAGGAGCGGCCGAGCACGCTTCAACTCTCCATGCGCCTCAAGGAGATCGCGGCCCGTGAGGCACAGGGCCTGCACGAGAGCCGGCCGCCCGCCCAGCGCTCGGCGCAGGAGCTGGACCGGCCGACCAGCCGACTCGACGGCCCGTACACCGAACAGCAGACCCGGCGTGCCTCGGCCCCGCCACCGCCCCGTCCACAGAGCCGGCAGGCGCCGGCGTCTTCGCGTGGTTCTTCGTCCCGCACCGGCGGCTCGCGCCCTCAGCAGCAGCCGCGCATGACGACACGCTCCGGCAAGCGCCCGCAGGGCACGAACGGGACGAACGGCCGCCGGCCGGGCACGCGGCCCGGCGCCCGCACGACCTCGACGGGCCGGATTCCCGCCAATCCGCGGCTGCTGCGGCAGCGGCTCGTCGTGTTCGTCGTGGTGACGCTGCTCGTGGCGCTCGGCATCGCGGCGGCGCAGGGCTGCCAGGGGCCGGCCCGCGGACTGGGCGCCGGGCACACCCCTGGGTGGCACGGGCAGCACCAGCCGCTGCGGCCCGACGATCCATGTCAGGGGACGGCGGGCGGTCAGTTCTGCGGGCGACCCGTCGCCACCGCGTAGAACGCGACCGCGGCTGCCGCGCCCACGTTCAGCGAGTCGACGCCGCGCGCCATCGGGATCCGTACCCATTCGTCGGCGGCGACCAGGGCCTGCGTGGACTGCCGGTCGCCCTCGGCACCGAGCATCAGCGCCACCTCGTCCATCCGGTGCGGCGCCGCCTCCTTGTCGGTGACGCCGGCCGGGACCAGCAGCAGGCGGTTGGCCGCGGTGTACGCCGAGCCCTGCAGGCCGATGGGCAGCTCGGGCACCGCCGACCAGCCGCCGACCAGCCGTCGGCCGCCGGGTCGTAGACGCAGGCGTGCTTCACCGGCCCCGAGGTCTTGGAGCCGTCGGCGCCGTAGAGCTTGCCGTCGATGCCGCCGCAGGACTCCCAGGGGATCGGCTCCGGGTAGGACGCGACCAGCGACCAGCCGCCGGACGCGGGGTCGTAAAGATCGACACGGCCGAACGGCAGTACGCCGGGTTCACGCAGTTCGCGGTCGGGTGGCGTAGAAGGCCACGGCCGAGGCGGCTGCCACGTTGAGGGAGTCCACACCGGCGTCCATCGGGATGCGGACGTGCTCGTCGACTGCGGCAAGGGTCCCGGGGGTGAGGCCGGCGCCTTCCGTGCCGAAGACCAGGGCGAGTTTCTCGTCGTTTCGTACGGCGAGTTCGTCGAGGGTGATCGCTCGGCCGCTCAAGCAGAGTGCGGCGACCATGAAGCCCGCGGAACGCAAGACCTCGACGCCCTTCGGCCAGGCCTCCAGGCGAGTCCACGGCACCTGGAAGACGGCCCCCATCGAGACCTTCACGGACCTCCGGTACAGAGGATCAGCGCAGCGTGGGGTGAGGAGGACCGCGTCGACGCCCAGGGCAGCGGCGTTCCTGAACGCGGCCCCCAGGTTGGCATGATCGACGATGTCCTCGAACACCGCGATGCGCCGAGCTGCACGTTCTTGCAGACCCAGAGGCGACACCGCTCCGATGTCGGTGTGGTCGTCGACCGCCTCCATGACGACGGGGCGGGTCGTCGCCAGCAGCTCCTCGGCCGTGGGCAGCGGCTTGCGCTGCATGGAGGCGAGTGCGCCGCGGTGCACGTGGTAGCCGGTGACGCGTTCGGCGAGCTCCGGGCTGACCGCGTACACCGGGGCCGGAACCTCGTCGATGACGTCGCGCATCACATCGACCCACTTCGCGGAGAGCAGCATCGAGCGCATCTCGTACCCGGCGTGCCGGGCGCGTCTGATCACCTTCTCGCCCTCGGCGATGAAGAGTCCTTCGGCCGGCTCCCGCCTGCGTCGGAGTTCGACGTCGGTCAGGCCCGTGTAGTCGCGCAGGCGAGGGTCGTCGGGGTCGTCGACGGTGATGAGATCTGCCACAGGTTGATACTGCCTTGTCCGGTGTGTGGTGCCAACGGCTTGGAAAAAGATCCGTTACCGCTGGTTACTCGGCGGGGTGCGGGGCGGTGTCCGTACCGACCGCGACGACATCGCCGATGACGATCACGGCCGGGGGCCGCACCTCTTCGGCGACGGCCCGTTCACCGACGGTCGCGAGGGTCGCGTCGACGCGGCGCTGGGATGCCGTGGTGCCCTCCTGGATCAGGGCGACCGGGGTGTCCGGGGACTTGCCGTGGGCGATGAGGGCCTTCGCGATGGCGCCGATCTTGTCGACGGCCATCAGCAGCACGAGGGTGCCGCGCAGCTGCGCGAGCGCTGCCCAGTCGACCAGCGAACGCTCGTCGTCGGGGGCGACATGACCGCTGACAACGGTGAACTCGTGCGCCACGCCGCGGTGGGTGACGGGGATTCCGGCCGCGCCGGGTACGGAGATCGAGCTGGAGATGCCGGGGACGACGGTGCACGGGATGCCCTCGGCGGCGAGCGCCTGCACCTCCTCCATGCCCCGGCCGAAGACGAACGGGTCGCCGCCCTTGAGCCGGACGACGGCCTTGCCCGCCTTGGCGTGCTCGATGAGCGCCTGGTTGATCGCCTCCTGCGCCATGAAACGGCCGTAGGGGATCTTCGACGCGTCGATCACCTCGACGTGCGGCGGCAGTTCGTCGAGCAGGTCGCGCGGGCCGAGCCGGTCGGCGATGACGACATCGGCCTCGGCGAGGAGGCGACGGCCGCGCACGGTGATCAGGTCGGGGTCGCCGGGGCCGCCGCCGACCAGGGAGACACCGGGGGCGCGGCGGGTGCGGTGGTGCGCGGTGGTGAGCGTGCCGTCGCGCAGGCCCTCGACGATGGCGTCGCGGACGGCGGCGGAGTGGCGCGGGTCGCGGCCCTGGGCGTCGGTGGAGAGGACGGCGACAATCACGCCCTCGCTGCGACCGGTTGCCGGGGTCCAGGCGGTGGCCACGTCGGCGTTGTCGCTGCGCACGCACCAGGTGCGGGTGCGCTCGGCCTCGGCGGACGCTGCGTCGTTCGCGGCGGCGTCGTCGGAGGCGATGAGTGCGTACCAGGTGTCGGCCAGATCCCCGTCCTCGTACCGGCGGCGCTCCCAGCGGATCTCACCGGCGTCGGCCATCGCCTCGACCGACGCGGTCGCGGACGGCGATACGAGGGTGATGTCGGCACCTGCCGAGATGAGCGCGGGAAGGCGGCGCTGCGCGACCTGGCCGCCGCCGACGACGACGACGCGGCGCCCGCTCAGGCGCAGTCCGACGGGGTACGCGGGGTGATCGGCGTGCTCGGCCATGACGGTGCGGGCTCCTCGTGCAATGCGGGGTGCGGGCCGCTGCGGCGGTGGAGCGGCTGTGACGTGGGGTTTTGTGGGGCGTGGGTCCACGATACGGGGTGCGGGGCGGGCCGGTGGGGCGGCTGGGGGCCGCTGCGCGGGGCTGTCCCATGCCCGCCGCCCCTGCCCGAAAGCGTGGCTCGGCCCCGCCGAGCGTCTCGGGACGCCGGCCGGGCCGAGCAGGGCCGAGCGCTACTTCTCGGTGACGCCTGCCGAGTCGAACGTCGCCACCTCGTGCATCGCCCGCGCCGCGCTCTGCACGATCGGGAGCGCCAGCAGCGCGCCCGTTCCTTCGCCGAGGCGGAGGTCGAGGTCGACCAGCGGGCGCAGACCCAGCTTGTTGAGCGCGGCTACGTGGCCTGGCTCGGCGCTGCGGTGGCCGGCGATGCACGCGGCGAGGGCCTCGGGGGCGATCGCCCGGGCGACCAGGGCCGCAGCGCCCGCGCTGACGCCGTCCAGGATGACGGGTGTACGGAGTGAGGCGCCGCCGAGCAGGAAGCCTGCCATGGCGGCGTGCTCCAGGCCGCCGACCGCGGCGAGTACACCGATCGGGTCGGCCGGGTCGGGCTGGTGCAGTTCGAGGGCCCGGCGGACCACGTCGACCTTGCGGGCGTGCATCTCGTCGTTGATGCCGGTGCCGCGACCGGTCACCTCTGCCGGGTCCATGCCCGTGTACACGCAGATGAGTGCGGCGGACGCGGTGGTGTTGGCGATGCCCATCTCACCGGTGAGCAGGCCCTTGTTGCCCGCCGCGACCAGGTCGCGGGCGGTCTCGATGCCGACCTCGATGGCCGAGAGGACCTCCTCGCGGGTAAGGGCGGGGCCGGTGGTGAAGTCGGCCGTGCCGGCGCGCACCTTGCGGGGCAGCAGGCCGGGTGTCGCGGGCAGTTCCGTGGCGACGCCGACGTCGACCACGCACACTTCGGCGCCGACCTGGGACGCGAACGCGTTGCAGACCGCGCCGCCGCCGAGGAAGTTGGCGACCATCTGGCCGGTGACCTCCTGCGGCCACGCAGTGACGCCCTGGGCGTGCACCCCGTGGTCCCCGGCGAAGATCGCGACGGCCGCGGGCTCCGGGATGGGCGGCGGGCACATCCGGGAGAGGCCCGAGAGCTGTGCGGAGATGATCTCCAGCATGCCGAGCGCACCGGCCGGCTTGGTCATCCGCTTCTGGCGTTCCCACGCCTCGCCGAGCGCCTTGGCATCCAGCGGGCGGATGTTGGAGATGGTCTCCTGCAGCAGGTCGTGCGGTTCCTCGCCGGGCAGGGCGCGGCGGCCGTACGTCTCCTCGTGGACGACCCAGGACAGCGGGCGGCGCTTGGACCAGCCCGCCTGCATCAGTTCGGGCTCCTCGGGGAATTCGTCGACGTAACCGACACAGAGGTACGCGACGACTTCGAGGTGCTCGGGCAGGCCCAGGGCGCGGACCATTTCCCGCTCGTCGAAGAAGCTGACCCAGCCGACGCCGAGGCCCTCCGCGCGAGCGGCGAGCCACAGGTTCTCGACGGCGAGCGCCGAGGAGTACGGGGCCATCTGCGGCTGGGTGTGCCGGCCGAGCGTGTGGCGGCCGCCGCGGGTGGGATCGGCGGTGACGACAATGTTGACCGGGGTCTCGAGGATCGCCTCGATCTTCAGTTCCTTGAACTGCTTGGCCCGGCCCTTGGGCAGCGACTTGGCGTAGGCGTCGCGCTGACGCTGCGCCAGTTCGTGCATGGAGCGGCGGGTCTCCGCCGAGCGGATGACGACGAAGTCCCAGGGCTGCGAGTGGCCGACGCTGGGCGCCGTGTGCGCGGCTTCGAGGACGCGGAGCAGAACCTCGTGCGGGATGGGGTCGCTGCGGAAGCCGTTACGGATGTCGCGGCGTTCGCGCATCACCCGGAGCACGGCTTCGCGCTCGGCGTCGTCGTAGCCGGGGGCGGGGGCGGAGGCGGGAGCCTCGGTGTCCACCGCGGCCTCCGCTGCCTCGGGCTCTGCCGGGGCAGTGGCCTGGGCCGGTTCGACGGGCTGCTCGTCCGCAACGGGCTCCGAGTCGGCCGGCTCCGTGTGCCCGGAGACCTCTGCGGGCTCGGCGGCAACCGCGGGCTCGGCAGCAACCGCGGGCTCGGCGGCAACCGCGGGGGCCGCGGGGGCCGCGTCGGCCACGGGGGCTGTGACATCCGGGGTCTCGATGACCTCGGGGCCGGTTTCGGGCTCCGGTTCGGGGGCCGTCACCGTCTCGGGCGCCGCCTCGGCCACGAGGACGGGTGCGGGGGCCGGCTCCTCCGGAGCGGCGGCAGGCTCAGGGACGACGACCGGCCCCGGGGTCGCAACCGGCTCCTGGACGGCGACCGGCTCGGCGGCCGCGGCCGGCTCGGGGGCCGGGGCGTCGACCGCCTCTGCCGGATGGACGGTCTCGGCGGTCTCGATGACCGGGGCAGGTGCGGGCTGGACAGCGATCGCCACAGGCTCGGGCTGAGGTTCGGGCGCGGGCTCGAATGCCACGACCGGCTCCGCTGCCGGCGTCGGGGCCAGTTGCGGAGTGGTCGGCACCGACCCGTCCACCGGCACGAACTGGCCTGCGGGCGCTGCTTCCACCGGTGTCTCCACCGGAGCGGCGGCCTCCACGGACGGTTCGGACGAAACCTCGGCCGCAGCCGGCACAGTGACCGGCTCTGCAGCCGGTTCGGCCACCGGGGCGGGCACGACGAACTCCGGAACGACCGTTTCTGCGACAGGTTCCGCGGCCACCGGCGCCGCGACCTGCTCCGGCGCATGGGCCACCCACGGGCTCCCGCCCTGCGGCGGGATCTCGCCGAGCTGCGGGCCCGGCACCACAGCCGCTTCGGTGCCCAGCTGGTCGAAGTACTCGGGACCGGTGGTGGGCGGTCCCGCCTGGCGTGCGGGCATCGGGGTCTGCGGCGCGCCCGCCGGTCCTCGGTCGGCGAGCGAACGGACCACTCCGCCGGTCGGCGTCCCGCCGTACGACGGGGTCGACTCGCCCGAGCCCGGGCCGCGGTGCAGCGGTCGGCGTACGGGGGCGGCGGCCTGCGCCACCGCAGCCTGTGCGGGAGCGGGGACCTGGGCCGGCATACGTACGCCGTTGAGGTCGACGGCACCCGAGTCGCGGCCGCCGGACTCGTGCGTGCCCTGCCCGGTCTCGGTCATCGCTCCGGCCACCGCCTGCTGCACGGCGTACATCGCCGGGTCCGGCGCCTGGACCTGCACGGGTCCCTGGGCCTGCACGGCCTGCATGGCGGGCCGGCCCTGTGGCTGCATCTGGTAGGCGGCCTGCTCGGCCACGGGTGCCTGCGCCTGCCCGGCTCCGCCGTCCGTCGGCTGACCGGGGACGGGGGCCACCTGCTGGTCGCTCCAGGCGCCCTGCGGGCTCGGCATCAGCAGAAGGTCGTCGTCCTCGGACGCATGCACGGAGGGGTCGAGGAAGGTGTACGCACCCGGGGCGGGGATGCCCGGTTGCTCCACCATGCCTGCGCTCTCCGGCAGTCCCTCGCCCGGGATCTGGCCGGTGTCACTCATGCGTACCCCTCGCCCATCGTCAGTGCTCCTTCGGCCCTTCGCCCGGGACGCCCGAACACGGCACGCCGGTGCTCGTCATGAAGAACGAGCGGGCTCGCCGCGCGGCACGAATCGGACGCGGACGTACATCATTCTCGCGGCCGTTCGCCGCCGCGACAGGCAGTTCTGCCACGGCTTGCTGTGGGCTGCGCCACGTTGCGCGTCCCCCGGGGTTTGCCGTACCACAACGAGGCCCAAAACGGTCCCCTTTTCCGGACATTGACGAACGAACCGACGAACGTCCACGTGCGGTGCAACAATCGGCCAGCCTACCTCGCGCAGTACGCCGGCCGGGTCACAGGGCGAGGTCCGAGCGCACTGCCGAGAGCAGAAATACAACCGAGCGTTCGCGCTCCGCCCATGCGGACGTGTCGAGTTCGACGGACTGGAGGAGTGCGCACTCGACCGTGTAGCCGTTCCCGGTGAGTGCGGCGCCGAGTGCTTCGGCCTCGTCGCGGGTCGAGGCGTGGGTGACGATCCGCTCGGGCCGGCGGTCGGCAACGGCGGTGACGACGGGGACGCCGCCGCCCCCGATCCGTACGACATCCGGCTCGGGCAGCCGTTCCAGCACATGGGGTGCGCGACCGTGGACAACCTGGAGTTGTACACCGAAGGCGCGGGCAGCGGCGGCCGTTCGGGCGCAGGCGTCCGGGTCACTGTCGACCGCCAGGACCGCCGCACCGAACCGCGCCGCCTCCACGGAGAGGGCACCGCTGCCGGAGCCGATGTCCCAGACGAGGTCGCCCACACGCGGGCCGAGGCGGGCGAGTTGGGCGGCGCGCAGCCCCGGGGACTCGCCCTCGGGGTCGGTGACGCTGTCCGGGTAGGCATCGGAGGGCAGCGCCCAGCCCCGTACCCCGTGGGGATGGCGGCCGGAGATCCAGCCACCGGTGGTCTGCTGTTCGGGTCCGCTGCCGATGACGATCACCACGTTCGGGTCGCGCCAGACGTGGTCGGCTGCCTTGTCGGAGGTGAGGACCGTGACCTGTTCACGTGCGGTGCCGAGTTCCTCGCAGATGACGAACGTGCGGTGGACGCCGTCGAGCAGCAGGGCGAGTTCGGCGGGGCCCGCGCCGGGCGAGGTGAGGACGGCGACCTTGTGGTGGGCGCGGCAGACGTTGACGGCGCGGCGCAGGGTGCGGGGGTGGGCGACGACGGTCTGGGCGTCCTCCCACGGCATGCCGACGCGGGCGAAAGCGGTGGCCACGGCCGACACGGCGGGCACGACTTCGACTTCCAGGCCGTGTTCGGGTGCGCGGAGGTTGCGTACGACCCCGAAGAAGCCGGGGTCGCCGTCGGCGAGGACCACGGCGGTGCCGCGGTGGCCGGCGATCCTGCGGGCGGCCAGGTCGATGGAGCCGAGGCGGATCCGTTCGGCTGCTGCCGGGACTTCGGGGAGAGCGAGGTGGTGGGCGGCGCCCGCGACGAGGGTGGCGGCCGAGAGCGCGGCCGCGGCCACCGCGGTCAGGGGCGAGCCGTCCCAGCCGATCACCGTGACCCGGTCGGCCATCTGTCGTCAGTCTCCAGGAGTCGTCGCAGGTGGGCTGCCCACGAGAGGGCGGGCAGGGTGAGACTATCCGGTCCCCGACCGGTTCGTACCGATGCGGTCCCCTGCGTCAGTTCCAGTCGCTGTAGGTGCCGTAGCCACCTGCGGCCAACTGCTCGGCGACTCCGTCGAGGTCCTCGGGGAGCAGGCCCCAGACGATCAGGTCGGTCCTGATGTCGGTCCAGCCGCCGTCCTCGGTCTGCGTGCGCGCTATCCGGGCGTTGCGCAGCACGCCCTCACTGATGCAGCCGAGCTTCTGGGCGACCTGCTGGGAGGCGGTGTTGTCGGCGGCGGTGCGCAGTTCGATGCGTTCGAAGCCCTGGTCGCGGAAGATCCACTGGGCGACGGCAAGGACGGACTCGGTGGCGTATCCCTCGCCGCGGGCCCAGGGGGCCGTGATGTAGGTGGCCTCGGTGGCGAGGGTGCGCCAGTCGGTGTTACGCAGCCGGACCGAGCCGACGAGGCGCTGGGTGAGGAATTCGGTGACGGCGAAGACGATGCCGTCACCGCCCGTTCGCTGTGCCGGAGCGATCCTGCGGACCCAGCGTTCGGCGTCGACCTGGGTGTAGGGGTGGGGCGCCCCGGTCCAGGCGGTGACGAGTTCGTCGTTCATCATCTCGACGTACGCGGGAACGTCGGACATGTCGAAGGGGCGCAGCACCAACCGATCCGTGCTGATGGAGATGGACGGAAAGGTGGAAGTCATGCGCAGCTCCATGCCGAAGGCCGTGTAAAGGCACAGCATGCAGCATGGGACGGACCGTGCGCATGGCCGGGTCCGCACGGCGGAGCCCCGGGGGCCCCCCGGGGGGGGGGGGGGGGGGGGGCCCCCGCGGGGGGGGGGGTGTGAGGCGTTGGGGGGGGGGCC
>NZ_JBLVKW010000041.1:0-73048 GCF_048270745.1 Streptomyces sp. NPDC056231
GGCCCGGACCGCTCAAGCGGTCCGGGCCCTTCCGTATGTCCGTCACCAATCAGCGGCGGTGCTGCGAGTCCGCCACCGTCACCTCGACGCGCTGGAACTCCTTGAGGTCGCTGTATCCCGTCGTCGCCATCGCCCGGCGCAGCGCCCCGAAGATGTTCATCGAACCGTCGGGGGTGTGAGAGGGGCCGGTGAGGACCTCCTCCGTCGTGCCGACGGAGCCCAGGTCGACCAGCTTGCCGCGCGGCACGTCCTCGTGGACGGCCTCCATGCCCCAGTGCCGGCCGCGGCCGGGCGCGTCCGTCGCGCGGGCCAGCGGGGAGCCCATCATCACGGCGTCCGCACCGCAGGCGATGGCCTTCGGCAGGTCGCCGGACCAGCCGACGCCGCCGTCCGCGATCACGTGCACGTACCGGCCGCCGGACTCGTCCATGTAGTCGCGGCGGGCCCCGGCCACATCGGCGACCGCGGTCGCCATCGGGACCTGGATGCCGAAGACGTTGCGCGTGGTGTGCGCGGCGCCGCCGCCGAAGCCGACGAGGACACCGGCCGCGCCGGTCCGCATCAGGTGCAGGGCCGCGGTGTACGTGGCGCAGCCGCCGACGATGACCGGGACGTCCAGCTCGTAGATGAACTGCTTGAGGTTGAGCGGCTCGGCCGCGCCCGAGACGTGCTCGGCGGAGACCGTCGTACCGCGGATGACGAAGATGTCCACGCCTGCGTCGACGACGGCCTTGGAGAACTGCGCGGTGCGCTGCGGCGAGAGCGCGGCGGCGGTGACGACACCGGAGTCGCGCACCTCCTTGATGCGCTGCCCGATCAGCTCCTCCTGGATCGGGGCCGCGTAGATCTCCTGGAGGCGGCGGGTCGCCGACTCCACGGGCATCTCGGCGATCTCGTCGAGGAGCGGCTGCGGGTCGGCGTGCCGGGTCCACAGGCCCTCGAGGTTGAGGACGCCGAGGCCGCCCAGCTCGCCGATCCTGATCGCGGTCTGCGGGGAGACCACGGAGTCCATGGGTGCGGCCAGGAACGGCAGCTCGAACCGGTAGGCGTCGATCTGCCAGGCGATCGAGACCTCCTTCGGGTCGCGGGTGCGACGACTCGGAACGACGGCGATGTCGTCGAATGCGTACGCCCTGCGGCCGCGCTTGCCGCGCCCGATCTCGATCTCAGTCACGATGGTGTGGCCTTTCCCTCTACGTCTGCGTTCCCAGTATCCCCGACACACGGCTGAGGGGCGGTCCCGGTGCGCCCGGACCGCCCCTCACCTGTGGTGATGCGTTACTTCCTGCTGTAGTTCGGCGCCTCGACCGTCATCTGGATGTCGTGCGGGTGGCTCTCCTTGAGCCCCGCCGAGGTGATCCGTACGAACCGGCCGTTGGCCTGGAGTTCCGGGACGGTGCGGCCGCCGACGTAGAACATCGACTGGCGCAGACCGCCTGTGAGCTGGTGGACGACCGCGGAGAGCGGGCCGCGGTACGGGACCTGGCCCTCGATGCCCTCGGGGACGAGCTTCTCGTCGGAGGCGACGCCCTCCTGGAAGTAGCGGTCCTTCGAGAACGACTTGCGGTCGCCACGGGTCTGCATCGCGGCAAGCGAACCCATGCCGCGGTACGACTTGAACTGCTTGCCGTTGATGAAGAGCAGCTCGCCCGGGGACTCCTCGCAGCCCGCGAGCAGCGAGCCGAGCATCACGGTGTCCGCACCGGCCACGAGGGCCTTGGCGATGTCGCCGGAGTACTGCAGGCCGCCGTCGCCGATGACCGGGACACCGGCCGCCTTGGCGGCGAGCGAGGCCTCGTAGATCGCCGTGACCTGCGGCACGCCGATACCGGCGACCACGCGGGTGGTGCAGATGGAACCGGGGCCGACGCCGACCTTGATGCCGTCGACGCCCGCGTCGATCAGCGCCTGGGCACCGTCACGGGTGGCGACGTTGCCGCCGATGACATCGACCGAGGAGTTCGACTTGATCTTGGCGACCATGTCGGAGACGAGGCGGGAGTGGCCGTGCGCGGTGTCGACGACGATGAAGTCGACGCCCGCCTCGATGAGCGCCTGGGCCCGCTCGTACGCGTCGCCCGCGACACCGACGGCGGCGCCGACCAGCAGTCGGCCTTCCTTGTCCTTGGCGGCGTTCGGGTACTGCTCGGCCTTGACGAAGTCCTTGACGGTGATGAGGCCCTTGAGGACCCCGGCGTCGTCGACCAGCGGAAGCTTCTCGATCTTGTGGCGGCGGAGCAGCTCCATGGCGTCCACGCCGGAGATGCCGACCTTGCCGGTGACGAGCGGCATCGGCGTCATGACCTCGCGCACCTGGCGCGACCGGTCGGACTCGAAGGCCATGTCACGGTTGGTGACGATGCCGAGCAGCTTGCCCGCGGCGTCGGTGACCGGCACGCCGCTGATGCGGAACTTGGCGCACAGCTCGTCGGCGTCACGCAGGGTCGCGTCCGGGTGCACCGTGATCGGGTCGGTGACCATCCCGGACTCGGAGCGCTTCACCAGGTCGACCTGGTTGGCCTGGTCGGCGATGGAGAGATTGCGGTGCAGTACACCGGCGCCGCCCTGCCGGGCCATGGCGATCGCCATGCGGGCTTCGGTGACCTTGTCCATCGCTGCGGAGAGCAGCGGGATGTTCACCCGTACGTTCTTGGAGATGTACGAGGAGGTGTCGATCTGATCGGGCGCCATGTCGGACGCGCCGGGCAGCAGCAGCACGTCGTCGTATGTCAGCCCGAGCGTCGCGAATTTCTCGGGCACTCCGTCGACGTTTGCAGTCATGACACCTTCCCCAAATGGCCTTGATCGGTGCGGATGTCCATGCTAACGGCCTCCGGGGGTATCTCATTCCACGATCAAGATCACCTAGAGGTTCTGTAGCTTCGTACGGAACCTGCACACAAGGAGAGCCCGACGCAGCCCTACTGCTCGGCGAGGGCGCGCAGCCTGCTCAGTGCGCGGTGCTGAGCCACCCGGACCGCACCCGGCGACATGCCGAGCATCTGTCCGGTCTCCTCGGCGGTCAGACCGACCGCGACCCGGAGAACCAGCAGCTCGCGCTGGTTCTCCGGAAGATTGGCGAGGAGTTTCTTGGCCCAGGCCGCGTCGCTGCTGAGCAGTGCACGCTCCTCGGGCCCGAGTGAATCGTCCGGCCGCTCCGGCATCTCGTCGGAGGGCACGGCGGTCGACCCCGGGTGCCGCATCGCGGCCCGCTGGAGATCGGCGACCTTGTGGCCGGCGATGGCGAAGACGAAAGCCTCGAAGGGCCTGCCGGTGTCCTTGTAGCGCGGCAACGCCATCAGCACCGCGACACAGACCTCCTGCGCCAGGTCCTCCACAAAGTGGCGAGCATCACCGGGCAACCGGTTCAGCCTTGACCTGCAGTAGCGCAGCGCGAGGGGGTGGACATGGGCCAGCAGATCATGGGTGGCCTGGGCGTCTCCGTCGACGGCGCGGTGCACCAGAGCACCGATCACCGTCGTCTCGTCGTCGCGCATCGGACCATGGTGCCTCGACGCCGCTTCATCCGCGGCACCGCGTCCGTAGTTGTGCACCGAAGCGTTATGAGCGGGTGCGCCGGAAGTCATGTCCTGCGCCCTCCCCTTCCGCTCGACCGAATCGTTCCCGAGGAACTCCACATCTCAAGGATGCGTCATCGGCCGGGAAGCGTCACATACCGAGGCCGCCGAGCAGCCGATCGACGTCCCGCCGCCCCCGTCACCCCGTCCGCCGAAGTGCGGACGGGGAAGCGGCCGGTTACCGGTCATGGCCGGTCATCAGCGGACCAGGCCCCAGCGGAAGCCGAGTGCGACGGCGTGCGCCCGGTCCGAGGCGCCGAGCTTCTTGAACAGCCGCCTGGCGTGCGTCTTCACCGTGTCCTCGGAGAGAAAGAGCTCGCGCCCGATCTCCGCGTTGGAGCGGCCATGGCTCATCCCTTCGAGCACCTGGATCTCACGCGCGGTGAGCGTGGGCGCCGCACCCATCTCGGCGGACCGCAGCCGACGCGGGGCGAGCCGCCACGTCGGATCGGCCAGCGCCTGGGTGACGGTCGCCCGCAGCTCCGCGCGGGAGGCGTCCTTGTGCAGATATCCGCGGGCGCCGGCGGCGACCGCGAGCGCGACACCGTCCAGGTCTTCCGCGACGGTCAGCATGATGATCCGGGCCCCGGGGTCGGCGGAGAGCAGCCGACGGACCGTCTCCACACCTCCCAGACCGGGCATGCGTACGTCCATCAGAATCAGATCCGAACGGTCGGCTCCCCAGCGGCGGAGAACTTCCTCGCCGTTGGCCGCCGTCGTCACACGCTCGACGCCGGGCACGGTCGCGACCGCGCGACGGAGCGCCTCTCGGGCAAGCGGGGAGTCGTCGCAGACGAGGACGGATGTCATGACCGTCCTCCGCAGCTGATGCGCGTCACCTTGAGCCTCCAGGCTGTTACAAGTCGTCACCTGTGCGATTGACGCTCTCGGACATCTGCCCGATCGCTTTTTCTGCCAACCGCCTCCGCACTCTCAACGATGGTCACTCGAAAGAGTTACGGGCCCGCAGGGCGGGTTCGGCACTCTACGTGAGGGACCGTGCACAGAGGAGAGCGGCGCGGATCGTCAAGCCGTCAACCGAACTTCACTTGAACGTATGCCCCATTTAGTCACTTTTCTTCCCTTTTGCTGGTGTCTGTGGCTAGATTCGCAATCAGTCATATTTACATCTACTAGCACCGTAGATGTACGGTCATGGGCACCGGTCCAACGACGAACGACAACGACGTTTCCGACCCACCATGGTTTCGAGGAGACAAGCAATGGCAGATTTCTCCCGCCTTCCCGGACCCAACGCCGATCTGTGGGACTGGCAACTGCTGGCGGCCTGCCGTGGGGTCGACAGCTCGCTGTTCTTCCATCCGGAGGGTGAGCGCGGAGCGGCACGGAGCGCCCGCGAGAGCTCGGCGAAAGAGGTCTGCATGCGATGCCCGGTACGCGCCGAGTGTGCGGCGCACGCCCTGGCAGTGCGCGAGCCCTACGGAGTGTGGGGCGGACTGACCGAGGACGAGCGCGAGGAGCTCATGGGACGGGCCCGCAACCGGCTGATCGCGGCGGCACCCACAGGGATGGCCGCCCCGTCCGGACACGGCTGATCGATCCTTCCGCGCCTTGCACAACAACGGAAGAAACGTTCCTGCACCGCATGCCTGCGGGGCGGGCCAGTGGCATGCCCCGGCCCCGGTCTAGTGCTGCGACCGGAAAGGTTCACCGGCTCGCGACGCCCGGCACTTCCCCGAGCTCTCGGCTTCGCTCGAGCAGGGGAGACCCCATCCCTCGCCGCGTTGTCGCATCACCCGAGTACGTCCAGTACGAGGGCGATCCTCCGCCTTACGATGCACCGCACCGGACGCCGCGAGCTTCCCGGCAAACCTCTCCGGTCGCAGCACTAGCGGGCGGCCGCCAGGGACAGCTGGTCCAGGGTGGCTGCCACCGCGGGAACGTGAGCCAGGTCGGGAAGAGTCAGCGCGACGATCTCGCGTTCGATCGCCGGCTCCACCGTCACCGTACGGGCCCCCTTGGGACGTACCGACTCGATCGCCAGCTCCGGCAGTACGGCCACTCCCAGACCGGCCCCGACCAGGCCGATCACCGCGGGGTAGTCGTCGGTGGCGAAGTCGATCCGGGGAATGAAACCGGACTTCTCGCAGACCTCCACCAGCTGTCGACGGCAGCGCGGGCAGCCCGCGATCCAGGACTCGTCGGCCAGTTCACCGATCCCCACCGCGTCCGCGCCGGCCAGCCGGTGCCCGTCGGGAACCAGGCCGATCAGCCGGTCGGTGAGCAGCGGGCGCACGACCAGATCCTCCCACTCGCCGCCCGAGGCGCCGTAGCGGAACGCCAGAGCGATGTCGCAGTCCCCCTCCCTGAGCATCTCGACCGAGCGCGGCGGCTCCGCGTCGACCAGGGAGACCCTCGTCCCGGGGTGGGCGGCGCGCAGGGCGGCGAGGGCCCCGGGAACCAGAGTGGAACTGCCACTGGGGAACGAGACGAGCCGGACCCGGCCGGCCCGCAGCCCGGCGATCGCGGCGACCTCCTCCTCGGCGGCGGTCAGCCCGGCGAGGATGCCGGACGCGTGACGTACCAGCGCCTCACCCGCCTGGGTGAGCCGCATCTCGCGCCCTGTCCGGATCAGCAGCGTGGTGCCGGCCGAGGACTCCAGAGCCTTCATCTGCTGGCTGACCGCGGGCTGGGTGCAGCCCAGTTCGCGCGCGGCGGCGGAGAACGAGCCGGTGGCGGCCACGGCGCGCAGGACACGGAGATGACGGGCTTCGATCACGCTTCAACCATAAGGGCAGCTTGGGACACATGCGAATTATTCACATGTGGCTTTGGGGGTGGGGCCGCCGGAGCGTGTTTCGAAAGCAGCGCCGTCCGCCCGTAGGACGGGGCACGGCTTGCCGGGAGGCGCACTAGCGTTCGCTGCATGGAACTGCTGACTGTGAATGCGGGACGGCCCGAGGCCGTCGACTACACCGACGCCGCCGGAGGCGTCACCGGGATCGGTAAGCGGCCGGCCGACGGCCCGGTATGGGTCACCGATCCCGGTCCCAAGGGCAGCGGCGGCAGCGGGGTGGCCGGGGACGCGGTGTGCGATCTGCGCCATCACGGCGGCTCGGACCAGGCCGTGTACGCCGTCGCCCGCGAGGATCTCGACGTCTGGGAGCGTTCGCTCGGCCGCCCGCTGGCCAACGGCGCGTTCGGCGAGAACCTGACGACCGCCGGCCTGGACGTGAGCGGCGCGAGGATCGGCGAGCGCTGGCGGATCGGACCCGATCTGGTCCTGGAGGTGACGTCGGGCCGCATTCCGTGCCGCACGTTCGCCGGCCACCTCGGGGAGAAGCGCTGGGTCAGGCGATTCACGGAGGCTGCCGCTCCGGGTGCCTACCTGCGGGTGATCGAGCCGGGCGAGATCCGCGCCGGGGACCCGGTCGAGATCGTTCACCGGCCGGACCACGATGTCACCGTACGGATGCAGTTCCTGGCGTCGACGACGCGACGGGACCTGTTGCCGGAGCTGCTCCCGGCCCGGGACGCACTGCATCCCGAGACGCTGCGCGCCGCCCTGAAGTACGTGGAGTCGCAGGCGCCCGGCGAGTGATCAGTGCGGTGCGCGGGGCACTAACGTGCCGCGTATGACGACTGCATTGATTACGGGCGCGACCGCGGGAATCGGGGCCGCCTTCGCGCGGCGCCTCGCGGCCGACGGGCACAACCTGGTGCTGGTGGCGCGCAGCACCGAGCGGCTCCGGGAACAGGCCACCGAGCTGCACGACCGGCACGGCATCGAGGCCGAAGTGCTGACCGCCGACCTCTCCGAGGACGACGGGATCGCCTCGGTCGAGGCGCGGCTGACGAACCGTCGGCAGCCTGTCGATCTGCTGATCAACAATGCCGGGTTCGGCAACAAGGGCCGCTATCTGGATGTGTCGATGGCGGACGAGCTGAAGATGCTGAAAGTGCACTGCGAGGCGGTGCTGCGGCTGACCTCGGCCGCCGCGGCGGGGATGAAGGAACGCGGGCGGGGCGGGGTGGTCAATGTGGCCTCGGTGGCGGCGTTCGTACCGCGCGGGACGTACGGCGCGTCCAAGGCGTGGGTCGTTCAGTTCACCCAGGGCGCGGCGAAGGACCTGGCCGGTTCGGGGGTGCGGCTGATGGCGCTGTGCCCCGGCTTCGTACGGACCGAGTTCCATGAGCGCGCCGGGATGGGGACCGGCAACATCCCGGGCTGGATGTGGCTCGACGCGGACAAGCTGGTCACATCGGCGCTGGCGGATCTGGCGCGCGGGAAGTCGGTGTCGATCCCGGACGCGCGGTACAAGGCGCTGATGGGGCTGGTGAAGGTGGCGCCGCGCGGCCTGCTCGGAGGGGTCACCTCCAAGACAGGCCGCAAGTACGGTCCGCAGTAGGGCGGTCGGACGGTGTGCGGATTACTCGACGCCGCGGCCCGCGTACGCGCCGATGTTGGGGGCGCCGGGCTTCAGCTCGTTGCCGAACCAGTCCTTGCCGCCGTTGTTCTCGATGACGGCTCCGGCGGCGAGGGCGGGCGAGCCGTTGCCGAGCCGGAAGTCGTCCCGCAGCTTCGGGTCCTCGGTGATGCCGCCGGGGTTGGGGCGGGTCATGTCGATGCCGTAGAAAGCGTTGTGGTCGAAGGAGAGCCCGGGGGTCGGGTTCTTGAACGCGTAGCCGCCGGTGCCCTCGCTCACGAAGATGTTGTTCCGGACGGACAGTTCGTGCCGGGTGGTGGCGGGGCTTCCGGCGTCGTCCTGGACGAGGTAGCCGGGCACCTTCTCCTTGTTGTGGAACGTGTTGTTGTAGATCTGCGTGTCGAGGATCGGGCCCCAGCAGTTCTGGATGAGGCGCGCGCCGTCGTTCCGGCTGACGTTGTAGCGGGCGACCGTGCCGATGGTCTTGGCGCCGCTGTACGGGCAGATCAGCAGGAAGCCACCGGTGTTGTCGTGGCTGTAGTTGTACTGGAAGACGGTGTTCTGCGAGGCGCCGTCGGCGTCGAAGGACATGCCGTCGTGGGTGTTTCCGCCGCCCGAGACCTCGTTGTACTCGATGGTCGTGTCGTCGGTGTTGAAGGTCCAGATGCCGGCGTTGGCGGAGGGCGAGCGGAGCTGGAAGCCGTCGACCCTGTTGTGGTCGACGCGGGCGCCGCTGGTGGTGTCGAGCTTCATGCCGTCACCCGCGAGGGACTTCAGCGAGTTGTGGTGGATCCGGACGCCGGTACTGGGCGTCCACTCCCCCGGGTAGACGTTCGGGTCCTGCTGCTGACCGACCAGATCGCGCTTGGAGAACGTCGACTTGAAGTAGATACCCTCGCGGTCGACGTCCTCGATGCGGTTGTGGCTGATGTCGAGACCGTCGTACGCACTGGGCTCTGCCTTCCCCTCGACCGCGATGTGGATCGCGCTGGAGCCGGAGACCGTCTTGTAGTCGCCACCGCGCACATCGTGGATGTACAGGCCGGAGATCTTGAAGCCGCGGGCGATGCCGTAGTCGGTCAGGCGCAGCCTGACCCCGTTGCGCTCGCTGCCGGGGGCGGCGGCATTGGTGATCTCCAGGTCGCCGAGGTGCACGTACTGCATGTTGGAGAGCAGGACGACGTCGTGGGCGCCCGCACCGTCGAGCTTCGCGCGGGCCCCGCCGCTGCCGTAGTCGGCAATGGTGAAGGGGGCGCGGGCGGAGCCGGCGCCCCGCGGGGCAAGGGTGCCGGTGCAGGTGGTGCCACGCTTGAAGAGCAGCCGGTCGCCGGGGCCGTAAGTACGGGCGCCGGCCTCGGCCAGGGTGGTCCACGGGTGCTGCTTGCTGCCGGTGGCACCGGCCGGGTCGGCCGAGCAGTCGACATGGAAGGTGCGGCCGGTGGGTGCGGCCTGTGCGGCTCCCTGGCCCGCGACGGTCACACCTGCGGCAGCAGTCAGGGCCGCGAGCGCTGCGGCGATGACGCGATGTCTCACAATTCCTCCGTACGAACAGTCAGGGTCGAGTCGGCATCGCCGGAATCCTGGACTCGGATTGATCGAACGTCAATGGATTGCGTTTGAATGATCGAAACTTCCATCGTTCGATCACGCTGGACTAGGGTCGACCCCGGGGTCGGATCACTGCGAGGGGACTGCTGCCGTGCGCGAAACTGCTGCTGAACGTCATGACCGGCTACTGGGGCTGGTACGGGAACGGGGCTCGGCCCGGGTCTCCGATCTCGCCTCCCAGCTGGGCGTCTCGCCGGTCACGGCGCGCCGGGACGTGGAGGAGCTGGCGGGCCGGGGCCTGCTGGACCGGGTGCACGGCTCGGTCTCCTGGCCGCAGGACCACGCGGCCACCGGCGCCGCCGGCGCGGCCACCGGCGCGGGGAGCGGCCCGGTCCTCGGCATGCTCGCGCCCTCCGCGACGTACTACTTCGCCGAGGTCATCCGCGGGGCGCACGAGGCGGCGGCCCGGGCCGGGGCAAGGCTGATCCTGCGGATCTCGGACTACCGCCCCGAGGAGGACCACGCACGCACCGAGGGTCTGCTCTCGGCGGGCGCCGAGGGCCTGCTGATCGCGCCCGGCTGGCAGCATCCCGGCGACCCGGCGGCGTTCGGCGACTGGATCGCCTCACTGCCGGTGCCCACGGTGCTGCTGGAGCGCCGGCCCGCCGCGGGCTCGCGGCTGGACGGCCTGGACCGGGTCTGCTCGGACCATGCCCACGGGGTGCTGCTCGCCGTGCGCCACTTGGTGGAACTGGGGCACGGGGCGCCGCTGCTGATGGCCCGTGCCGACTCCCCGACAGCGATCGCGGTGCGGTCCGGATACGCGGAGGCACTGGCCGTGCTGGGGCTGCGCGCACCGCAGGAGGTGATCGATTCCGTACCGGCGGAGCTGACTCCCGACGCCTTCGAGGCGGCGGTGCAGGCGCTGCGCGAGGCGGTCGTCTCGGGGGTGGCCACGGCGGCGCTGATCCACAACGACGTGGACGCGATCCAGGTGGTGCAGCGTCTGGCCGAACTGGGCGTGCGGGTGCCGGACGACCTGGCGCTGATCGCGTACGACGACGAGGTGGCGGCGCTCGCGGACACACCGCTGACGGCGGTGGCGCCGCCCAAGCGCGATGTGGGCCGGCATGCCACCGGACTGCTGGTGGAACGGCTGGGCGAGGGCGGGGGCGCGCCGCGGCGCCATCTGACACTGCTGCCGCAGCTGCGGGTCCGCGACTCGTGCGGTTCGTCCCTCCCGTAGCCCGTCCCCGAGGCCCCCTCCCGCAGCTCCGCCGTCCACTTCCGTACGTAACTTGTTTGATCTTTTTTCGATCAATCAATCTTTCGCTCTTGACTTCGGTCACGACTGGTTCAAAGATCACGGCCAACGCCAATGTCGTCGCCTGTTCAGGAGCCTCGCTGTGAGCCGCAGTTCGACCAGAACGTCCCTTGCCTTCGCCGGCGCCGCCACCGCCCTGGCCGTACTCACGGCCTGCGGCGGCAGCGGCGACGACAGCGCCGCCCCCGGAAGCGACGGCAAGCCCGTCAGCATCACCTTCTGGGGCTGGGCCAAGGGGTCCAAGGAGGTCGTTGACGCGTTCAACGCCTCGCACAAGAACATCAAGGTCGTGTACGAGGAGATCCCGTCCGGCAACGCGGGCGGCTACGCCAAGATCTCCAACGCGGTGAAGGCGGGCAACGCCCCCGACCTGGTCTCCATCGAGTACCCGCAGCTCCCGGAGTACGTCAGTCAGGGCGCGCTCCAGGACATCGGCCAGTACTTCACCGAGGACATCAGGAAGAAGCTGCTGCCGCAGGCGGTGGAGCTGACGACGCTCGGCGGCAAGAACTGGGCCGTCCCCTTCGACGCCTCGCCGCAGTCCTTCTACTACCGCAAGGACCTGTTCGAGAAGTACGGCGTCGAGGTCCCCACCACCTGGGACGAGTTCCGCAAGGCGGCCGAGAAGGTCAAGAAGGCCGACAAGAAGGCCCGCATCGGCACGTTCTTCCCCGACGACCCGACCACGTTCCAGGCGATGGCCTGGCAGGCCGGCGCCCAGTGGTACAAGGCCGAGGGCGACACGTGGAAGGTCACCACGACCGACGCGGCCACCAACAAGGTCGCCGACTACTGGCAGGGTCTGCTCGACGACGACCTCATACGCGCCAACGCCTCGTTCAGCCCCGAGTGGACCAACTCCCTGAAGAGCGGCGGCACCGTCGGCTATCTCGGCGCCACCTGGGGCGCGGGCGTCCTGAAGGGCACCCTGCCCGAGCAGAGCGGCAAGTGGGCGGTCGCCCCGATGCCCAGCTGGGACGGCAAGCCGGCCAGCGGCATGCTCGGCGGCTCCACCTTCGCGGTGACGAAGACCAGCAAGAAGGCGAAGGCCGCGGTCGAGTTCGCCACCTGGATGTCGACCACCGAGGACGGCATCAAGGCCCGGATCGAGTCCGGCACGTCGAGCGCCTTCCCGGCCGCGGCCGAGCTGCGCCCGGTGGCGAAGAAGGCCTTCGACGCGGACTTCTACGGCGGCGAGGACATCTACCAGGTGTTCGAGGGCGCGGCGACGTCCATCGGCCCCAACTGGACCTGGGGTCCGACGACCGGCACGACGAACACCGCCATCAAGGACCAGTTCGGCAAGGTCGCGGCCGGCGGCACGACGATCGCCGATGCGGTCAAGGCGGGCCATGACGCCACGGTCGCCGAGCTGAAGAAGCGCGGTCTGAAGGTCGAGGACGCAGGCTGATGAAGCGCGCCCGGACGACCGGAGCCGCCGCCATTCTGCTGGGGCCCTTCTTCGTGCTGTTCACGTTGGCGATGGTGGTGCCGATCGGATACGCGGTCTGGCTCAGCCTGTTCACCGAGAAGCAGTCCGGCCTGGGCTTCGGCGGCACCGAGACCGTCTTCAGCGGACTCGACAACTACACGGCGGCGCTGGGCGACCGGGCGTTCCGCGAGGGCTTCGGCGTACTCCTCGGATACTGCCTCTTCTACATTCCGCTGCTGCTCATCGGGGCCCTCGCCCTCGCCCTGCTGCTGGACTCCACGCTGGCCCGCGCCCGCCGGTTCTTCCAGCTCGCGCTCTTCCTGCCGCATGCGGTGCCGGGCATCATCGCCGCGCTGATCTGGGTGTACCTCTACACGCCGCAGCTCAGCCCGGTCATCAGTGCCATGGAGTCCGGCGGTATCGGCTTCGACTTCTTCTCCCCCGAGGGCGCGCTCCCGTCCGTCGTCAACATCGCCCTGTGGGAGTGGCTCGGCTACAACATGGTGATCTTCTACGCGGCGCTGCAGGCCATCGACCGGTCCGTGCTCGAAGCGGCCACGGTCGACGGGGCGAGCGCCTGGCGCATCGCGCTGAGCATCAAGGTGCCGCTGATCCGCGCCTCCGTCGTGATGGTCGCCCTGTTCACGGTCATCGGCTCGCTGCAGCTGTTCACCGAACCGCTGATCCTCAACAAGGGCACCGGATCCGCCGTCTCCTCCACCTGGACGCCGAACATGTACGCGTACACCGCAGCCTTCGAACGCAACGACTACGGCCTCGCGGCCGCGGCCTCCATCCTGCTGGCCCTCACCGCCGCGCTGCTGTCCTTCGCCGTCACCCGCTTCACCGGCCGGAAGGGCAGGAAGGCATGAGCTCCTCAGCTCCGAAGAGCCGTTGGATGTCCAGGACGGCGGTCAACGGTTTCCTGGTCCTCGCGGTCGTCTACATGCTCTTCCCCCTCGTCTGGCTGGTCACCGCCGCCACCAAGGACACCGGCGGTCTGCTCGCGGGCAACGCGTTCTCCTTCGACGGCTTCAATCTCGGAGAGAACCTGTCGAACCTCGCCGCCTACGGCGACGGCATCTACTTCCGCTGGTACCTCAACAGCCTCTTCTACGCAGGCGGCGGGGCCGTCGTCTGCTCGCTGATCTGTGTCGCCGCGGGGTACGCCTTCAACACATACGAATTCCGGGGCAAGGAGACGCTGTTCGGCCTGGTGCTGATGGGTGTACTGGTCCCGACCACGGCGCTCGCCCTGCCGATGTATCTCCTGGCGTCCAGGACCGGCCTGGTCAACACCTACTGGTCCGTGCTGATCCCCGTCCTCGTCAACCCGTTCGGCGTCTACCTCGCGCGGGTCTTCTCCGCCGGTTACATCCCGAACGAGGCGCTGGAGGCCGCCCGTATCGACGGCGCCGGCGAGTTGCGCGTCTTCTGGTCGATCGGGCTGCGCATGGTCATGCCGGGCTTCGTGACCATCTTCCTCTTCCAGTTCACCGCGATCTGGAACAACTTCTTCCTCCCCCTCGTGATGCTGTCGGACCGCAAACTGTTCCCGCTGAGCCTCGGTCTGTACTCCTGGAACACCAACACCCACGGCGAGCCGAGCTTCTATCCGCTCGTCGTCACCGGATCCCTCCTCGCCGTGATCCCCCTGATCGTCGCCTTCGTCTCCCTGCAGCGGCACTGGAAGGCGGGGCTGACCGCCGGAAGCGTCAAGTGACCGTCACCCGCCCTTTGAGCCGAGCCCCCTTTGAGGAGTCCGAGTTCCACCATGCCCCACGCCACTGACAACCGGCCGAAAGCCCTGCTGGCGATGGGCCCCGGCATCGCCGACCGGCTCCTCGCCGACCGCCACCGCACGCGACTGGCCGCCCTCACCCGTACGGATCCCCGCTTCGTCGCCCACGACCTGGCCGACCCGACACCGGAGACGGCCGCCGCGCTCGCCGAGGCCGACGTGCTGTTGACCTGCTGGGGTGCGACGCCGCTGACCGCCGAGGTGCTGGAGGGCGCTCCGCGGCTGCGGGCGGTGGTGCACGCGGCCGGTTCCGTGAAGCACCACATCACCGACGCCTGCTGGGAACGCGGGATCGCAGTCACCTCGGCGGCCGCTGCCAATGCGCTGCCCGTCGCCGAGTTCACCCTTGCCGCGATCCTGTTCGCGGGCAAGCGGGTGCTGCAGACCGCGCAGCGTTACGCCGCCCTGCGCACCGACCACGACTGGCAACAGGAGCTCGCCGGCTCCGGCAACTACCGCCGTACCGTCGGCATCGTCGGCGCATCCCGCATCGGCCGACGGGTGATCGAGCTGCTGCGCCCCTTCGACCTGGACGTCCTGCTGTACGACCCGTTTGTCGACGCGGCGGAGGCGGCCCGGCTGGGCGTACGGCTCGCGGCGCTGGACGAGCTGTGCGCAGGCAGTTCCGTCGTCTCCGTGCATGCGCCGCAGCTGCCGGAGACGCACCATCTGATCGGCGCGGCGCAGCTGGCGGCGATGGCGACGGGCACGACGCTGATCAACACGGCTCGCGGGTCGCTGATCGACGAGGACGCCTTGCTTCCCCAGCTGCAGAGCGGGCGGCTGCACGCGGTGCTGGATGTGACGGATCCCGAACTTCCGCCCGCGCTCTCGCCGTTGTACGAGCTGCCGAATGTGCTGCTCACACCGCACATCGCAGGCTCGATGGGCAATGAGCTGCACCGGATGGCCGACCAGGCACTCGACGAGATGGAGCGGTTCGCGTCCGGTCTGCCCTTCGCGGACCCCGTGCACGCCGGAAGCCTGCAGCACTCGGCCTGAGCCTCGAACATCGAAAGCCCGCGCCTCTAAACTGGAAGGATCCCATCCGCGCACCGCAGGACCGGGAGACGCCATGAGATTCGTACAAGTGATCGACTGCAAAACCGAGCGGTTCGACGACATGGACCGCCTCATGGACGAATGGGTCGCACGGACCAAGGGCACCCGGACGGCCACGCACAGCCTCATCGGCAAGGACCGCTCCGACGGGTCCCACTACGTCGAGATCGTCGAATTCCCTTCGTACGAAGATGCGATGGCGAACTCGAAGCTGCCGGAGACCGACCAGATCTTCCAGGAGCTGGTGGCGCTCTGCGACGGGATGCCCACCTTCACCGACCTCGATGTGGTCCGTGACGAACAGTTGAACCAGACACTGTCGCGCCGGTTCTTCCACGAGATCGCTGTCGGGGGCAACCTCGAAGCCATCGACGAGGTGTTCGCGCCCGACTACATCGACCACGACGTCGCAAAGGAACAGGACACGGTGATCGGGTCCGGCTCCCTGAAGAACGACGTGATCGCATGGCGCGCGGCCTTCGACTTCACCGTCAGCCTGGACCGCCAGGTCTGCGAGGGTGACGACGTCGTGACGCTGTGGACCTGGACCGGCACCCACGAGGGCGACTTCATGGGGATCGCCCCCACGGGCAGGCAGTGCACCATGACGGGCACCACGATCTTCCGTTTCAAGGACGGCAGGATCCAGGAAGGCTGGTGGCACGGGGATCTCCTCGGTCTGATGCGGCAGCTCGGCGCGCTCGACTGATCCAGCGGCCAGGACGGCCGAAGGCCCCCGTTTCCCTCGCTGAACAGCGAGGGAAACGGGGGCCTTGTGCGGCGGTGAGCCGAGGCGTCAGCGCGTCAGTGCGAGTGACCGTGACCGCCGTGACCGGCTTCGGCCTCTTCCTCGGCCGGCTTCTCGACGACCAGGGTCTCGGTCGTCAGCAGCAGCGACGCGATGGACGCGGCGTTCTCCAGCGCGGAGCGGGTGACCTTGACCGGGTCGATGACGCCGGCCTTCACCAGGTCGCCGTACTCGCCCGTCGCGGCGTTGAAGCCCTGGCCCTTGTCGAGCTCGGCGACCTTCGAGGTGATGACGTAACCCTCGAGGCCGGCGTTCTCGGCGATCCAGCGCAGCGGCTCGACCGCGGCGCGGCGCACGACCGCGACACCGGTGGCCTCGTCGCCGGTCTTGTCGAGGTTGCCCTCGAGGACCTTGACGGCGTGGACCAGAGCGGAGCCACCACCGGAGACAATGCCCTCCTCGACCGCGGCGCGGGTCGCGGAGATGGCGTCCTCCAGACGGTGCTTCTTCTCCTTGAGCTCCACCTCGGTGGCGGCACCGACACGGATCACGCACACGCCGCCGGCCAGCTTCGCGAGGCGCTCCTGGAGCTTCTCACGGTCCCAGTCGGAGTCGGTGGCGTCGATCTCGGCCTTGATCTGGTTGACCCGGCCCTTGACGTCGCCGGGCTCGCCGCCGCCGTCCACGATGGTCGTGTCGTCCTTGGAGACGGTGACACGGCGGGCGGTGCCCAGCACGTCCAGACCGGCCTGGTCGAGCTTGAGGCCGACCTCCTCGGCGATGACGGTCGCACCGGTGAGGGTGGCGATGTCGCCGAGCATGGCCTTGCGGCGGTCACCGAAGCCCGGGGCCTTCACCGCGACGGCGTTGAAGGTGCCACGGATCTTGTTGACGACCAGGGTCGACAGGGCCTCGCCCTCGACGTCCTCGGCGATGATCAGCAGCGGCTTGGAGCCGCCGGCCTGGATGACCTTCTCCAGCAGCGGGAGCAGCTCCTGGATCGAGCCGATCTTGCCCTGGTGGATCAGGATGTACGGGTCGTCGAGGACGGCCTCCATACGCTCCTGGTCGGTCACCATGTACGGGGACAGGTAACCCTTGTCGAAGGCCATGCCCTCGGTGAACTCGAGGTCCAGACCGAAGGTGTTCGACTCCTCGACGGTGATGACACCGTCCTTGCCGACCTTGTCCATCGCGTCCGCGATGAGCTCGCCGACCTGCGAGTCCTGCGCGGAGAGCGCGGCCACGGCGGCGATGTCGGACTTGTCGTCGATCGGGCGGGCGGTCGCGAGGAGCTCCTCGGACACAGCCTTGACCGCGGCGTCGATGCCCTTCTTCAGGGCGGCCGGGGAAGCACCCGCGGCAACGTTGCGCAGGCCCTCGCGGACGAGCGCCTGGGCGAGCACGGTGGCGGTGGTGGTGCCGTCACCCGCTACGTCGTTGGTCTTGGTCGCCACCTCCTTCACCAGCTGGGCACCGAGGTTCTCGTACGGGTCGTCGAGCTCGACCTCGCGCGCGATGGTGACACCGTCATTGGTGATGGTGGGAGCGCCGAACTTCTTGTCGATGACGACGTTGCGGCCCTTGGGGCCGATCGTCACCTTGACCGTGTCGGCAAGCTTGTTGACGCCGCGCTCAAGGGCGCGACGGGCGTCCTCGTCGAACTTCAGAATCTTCGCCATGGGAGCTGAACTGTCCTCTCGAACGAACTGCGCCCCTGACCGCCCGGCTTGTTATCTCGCAGGGGACCAGGGGCGCAGAACGGAAGCAAACGTGTGTGAATTACTTCTCGATGATCGCGAGCACGTCGCGGGCCGAGAGGACGAGGTACTCCTCGCCGTTGTACTTCACCTCGGTGCCGCCGTACTTGCTGTACAGCACGATGTCACCGGTCTTGACGTCGAGCGGCAGGCGCTCGCCGTTCTCGAAGCGGCCCGGGCCCACGGCCAGGACGACGCCCTCCTGGGGCTTCTCCTTGGCAGTGTCCGGGATGACCAGGCCAGAAGCCGTGGTCTGCTCGGCGTCGAGCGGCTGGACCACAATGCGGTCCTCAAGCGGCTTGATGGCAACCTTGGAGCTGGTGGTCGTCACGATCCGGCCTCCCCCTTCGGAGATCTCGGGGTTAACTGCGGGGTTAACTGTCTGGGGTGGCGATCAGGTGGGTCCGTCGTCGCGGGTGCCGGACCTGCCGATCGCACAGTACTGCTGGCACTCTCCAGTGGGGAGTGCCAGGGCTGAGACTATGACCGCGATTAGCACTCGGTCAAGCGGAGTGCCAATTCAGTCCGGTCGTGGCGTCACCGCACCGGGCTGCTCCGATCGGGACGGCGTACGGGGAACGAGGGGACGAACCGCACCGTTCCGTACGACGGTGGGGAGATGCCGGACGCCAGGCCCCCACGTCGGCGCCCGCGCCTTCATCCGCCGGCATCGCGGCCCCGACTGCGGCCCCGAGGCGCTGCCCAAGCTGTTCGAGGGCCGGGAAACCGAGACCGTGCACGCCCACAGCTGGTCCCGAACGGCGCGAAGCGCCCGTCCCTCCGGTGCTGCCGGGGGACGGGCGCTTGCGTGGGGTCGCTCACCCCGGGAGCTTCATGCCCTCGGGTGAGGTGAGGCCCTTGTCGGGGTGGGCACGGAACGTCGCCGTCCAGATGGTGGGCGGGCAGGACGTGCCGTTGGGGTGCTGCTCCTTCAGCCTGGCCCGGGTGCTGTCTTCGACGACCGTGTCACCGCTCTTCACGGACGTCACGGTGAGCCGCACCGGCACGGTGGACGCACCGATGTCGTCGGGGAGTCGGACCGACAACGAGGCGAACGGGTCGCCGGGACTGCCCGACGTCCGCTCCTCGCAGGTGCCGTCCACGCACAGCCGGATCCGCGCCGCGTCCCGGCCGCCGAAGTCGGCGGGCCGCCACACGGCGGAGACGTGCGAGTCCCCGCCGACCTTGGTGCACGGCGTGTCCTGGCCGAGGAACGAGCATCCGGTCAGGGCCGCCGCCAGCAGTGGTGTGAGAAGGGCTCGGCGCATGTCAGTACGCCGCTACCGTGCCGGGGAAGGCGCTGTTCGCCAGCCCGATGTCGGTGAAGTACAGCCAGCAGGGGTCGAAGAACCCGCCGCTGTTGTCGCTTCCGCCGCCACCGCCGCCGGACAGAATGCCCTTGGCGTACGCCTGTCCGCTGCTGTCGACGGTGTACACCGGGGCTCCGGAGTCACCCTTGATGGAGCAGGATCCGGACGTCTTCTTGGCGACGACCATGTTCTTGGCGGTGGTTCCGCCGGAGTAGTGGATGGTCGCCTGGGTCGCGGTCACCTTCCATCCGCACATCTCGCCGGTCATCATGCCGCCGGTGCAGACCTTGTCGCCGCTCTGCGCCCAGCGCTTCCAGTAGCCGTGGACGAGCCGCGACGAGCTGGACGTCTTGCCGCCCTTGTAGATCCGGGGCGTCGCGGCGCTGTCGTTGTTGACGCGGTACAGCGACAGGTCACCCGAGTAGTAGCTCTGGCCGGCGAGCTTCACGGAGCCGTACCCGTTCTTCCAGTTGTCCCGGACGACGGGGCCGATGTAGTCGCTCCCGCTGGGGTTCGTGACGGCCCCGTTGCCGCTGGTGCAGTGGCCCGCGGTCACCATGTACCACTTGCCGTCGTACCGCCAGGTGAAGCCCGCCGTGCACCAGACCGCCGAGCTGGTGCTCAGGTACGACTTGATGCGCGACCCGCCGTAGTAGGGCGAGGTGTCGTTCTGGCGGTTCGCCTGGGGTTCCGCCGCGTCGGCACCGGGCGTGAGGTGCACGGCGACGGTGTCGGTGCCGTACCGCTCGCCCAGGGCCGTGACCAGTGCCGGGGCGGCTGTCTCGGTCTCCACGACGACACGGTTCTCCGCAGCGTCCACGAACGCGACGTGCAGTCCGCTCACGCCGGGCAGCTCCGCCTCCGACAGCTGGAGGACCTCGTCGCGCACGGACTCCAGCGCGGTGACGCTGTGCTCCACCACCTCGGCGCGCGGGGTGACCTGCTCGGTGACGGTCGGCCCGTCGGGCGCGGGAGTGGTCTCCGTGGCGTCCTCGGGCATCTCGAACGACTCCTCGCCGGTGGTCTCCACGGACCCGTCGGCGGGCGGCGACGGAGTCTCCGCCTCGTTGGGCTCGGTGTCGGGCTTGGTGCCGTCCTCCGTGTCCGCGGCGGGCAGACCGCTGCCCTCGTCCGCGGGGGCCTGTGTCACCTGGATCGGGGCGGACGCCTCGTCAGTGGAGGCCGGTTCGACGACCGGCGCGACCAGTTCGCCCGAGGTCGGGTCGATGTAGGGCGGAGCGAAGGCGTCGGGGTTCTCGGCCGCACGGGTCGCGGCCTGCTCCAGGGCGTAGGCCCGGGCGGGCTCGGACTCCGGCATGTCGTCACCCAGGCCACCGTCGATGACCTCGACACGGTCGACGACCACCGAGACGGGTTCGGCGGCGGGCGGGGCGTACGCGCCGCCGAAGCGGGCACCGATCTGCAGGCCGCTGCTGCGGGACAGAGACGAGGTGTCCCACAACAGCTTCGGTGCCGAGCCGCCGGTGAGCGGCACCGGCCAGGTCACGGCCGAGCCGTCGGCGCGGGTGACCTGGGAGGCCTGGACGACCTGCCACGGGTCGGCGGCCGAGGCCCGCTGGAGGAAGGTGACGTCCGTCAGCGAGGCCGGGGCACCGACCGCGAGGTCGACCGAGCCGACGAGCACCTCGCCGTTGGCGGGCGCGGTCACGGCCGCCCGTCCGACGTGGAAGGCGCGCTTTGTCTCCGCCGAGACGTTGCCGGCCCGGTCGGTTGCGGTGACGGTGAGCTGGTGGCTGCCCTCCGTCGCCGGGGTGATCGGCAGCTCCACGGGACCGCCGGTGGTGGTGACGGTCCGCGCAGTGCCGCCGTCGACCTTGTACGTGAGGCTCCGGGTGTCAGTGCCGTCGGGCGTCAGCGTGAACGTCCCGGTCACCTGCGCGCCGCCGGCCCAGGCGTCCGACGGGTAGGCCGCGGAGGTCACGGCCGGCGCGCCGGGCGCGGTGGTGTCGACGGTGAACCGGTAGTGCGAGGTCGCCCCGCCCGTGCCGTTGCCGTCGATGCCGCGCACATGGAGATACCAGGTGCCCTCGGTGCGGGTCGTGCTGTAAGAGGTGCCGGTCGTCTCGGCCGTGCTGTCGGGCACGGTGTCGGTGGTGCCGTCGACGACGATGCTGTACCCGGCGGAGGCGCCGGACGGCGCGGTCCAGGTGGCGCTGAAGGAGCCGCTCCTGTAAGCGCCCGTCTGGTCCGGGTGGGTGGTCGAGCTGATCACGGGGCTCGGCGGCAGCGTCATGTCGACCTTGAACGGCAGATGCGCGGCGGTGGACGACCAGTTGCCGGCCCGGTCCTTGGCCCGTACGTGCAGGTACCAGGCGCCGTCCGCGTCGACGGTGGTGGTGAGGCTCGTCGCCGTCTGGACCGTGCCTGTGGTGACTGGCAGGGTGTCGGCGGCGCGGTCCACGGCGACCGCGTATTCGGCGGCGCCGGACAGGTCGGCCGGCGCCGACCAGCTGAACGACGCGGTGCGATTGGCGTAGGCGTTGGTCGTCACCGGGTGCGTGGAGGAGACCAGACTGCCGGGCTCGCCCGGCGCGGTGGTGTCGACGTTGAAGCCGAAGTGCCGGGTCGGGGACCACAGCCCCGCCTTGTCCCTGGCGGCGGCATGCACCCACCAGGTGCCGTCGGTGCGCCCGCTCCAGCTGACGGCGGTACCCGTCTGCGTGACGGCGGTACCGGCGGCAGTCGTCGGGCTCTGGTCGAGCTTGACGGCGTACCCGGTCACACCGGAGGCGTCCGTCGCGGCGAGCGTGCCCGCGAAGCTGGTGGCGTTGTACCAGGCCGACGCCGACGGGTGGCTGGTGGAGGTGATGGTGGGGGTGGACGGCACGGTCGTGTCGACGGTGAAGGTCTGCCATGCCGACCAGGCACCGGTGTCGGTTCCGTCCGAAGCCCTGGCCCGCCACTTGTAGTTGCCCGGCGTCAGGGCGGCGACCGTGCAGGTCGCCACCGCTCCGGCGGCCACGGCGGCGGAGGTGCCGGACTTCAGGGCCGCGGTGCCGTCTGCCGCCCAGACCTCGAAGCTCAGCGTGAGCTGCTGTGCGTCGGCGTCGGTGGCCTTGGCGGACAGCGTGGGCGTGGTGTCCGAGGTGTAGGTGCCGGACAGCGGCGAGACGGCTGTCGCGGTACCGGGCTTGGAGTTGTAGGTGACCGTCAGCGAGGGCTCGTAGGCGGCGTTGTGCGAGCCGTCCGTCTGGTTCGCCGAGTAGTAGCGGCGCCAGGTCAGCGGGTCCGTCTCGTCGACGGCCGCGATCCGCACGCCGTAGTTGGGCTGTCCGTCGGCCCACGCCTGGACGATCCCGTCGACGTCCCAGGAGACGTGGCCGGCGGGGCAGCCGGAGTTGTAGCCCTTGGCCGCGGTGGAGGTCACGGCGCCGGTCGCGGTGGTTGTGGGCTGGTCGGCCCAGGTGATGGCCGAGGGGTCCCAGACGGAGGTGATGCGGCGCACCTGGTTGCCGGAGTTGACCGTGTTGCATGTGGACGAGTAGTACGAGTACAGGCGCAGGTCGGTGTCGAGGATGTGCTTGCCCGCGTACTTCGCCACGTCGAACTTCAGGTACGAGCGGGCCTTCTCGGTGCCGTTGTAGGTACCGGCCTTCAGCTCGGTCGAGCCGCGCTGCGAGGTGAGGTAGTCGTCGTACTGGACCCAGGTGTCGGTGACCGGGCCGAAGAGCGAGTCGGTCGGGTCGATGGTGACCGGATACTCCAGCGCCGGGTCGGCGAGGAACTCCGCGTCGGGCTTCAGGACCAGGACCTGGTCGCCGGTGTCCGCGTCCCGCTCGATGGTGACGTCGATGGGCGCGAGGTCCTCGGGCTCACCGGAGGCGCGCTTCTCCCCCGAGCCCCACATGACCGGCAGCGGCGCGGTGGCCACCGTACGGCCGCTGGTGTCGCTCCAGCGCAGCCGTTTGTCGGCGGTCTCGTGCAGGGTCAGGCCCTCAGCCGAGACGGGCAGCCGGTAGCTGACCGGGGCGTCGGGGCGCTCGTGCAGAACGATGGAGTGGGAGAAGCCCTCCTTGAGGGCGGTCACCACGAGGTCGCCGCCCTCCACGGCGTCGGGGTAGACGGCGGTCGGGCCGTCCAGCCGCGGTTCGGGCAGCTTGCCCGGCCAGTCGAGGCCGAGCGTATGGCCGCCACGGGAGACCTCGGCCAGCGGCTCGCTCGAGCCGCCGCCGGAGAAGGCGATGTCGGCGGCGGCCGTCTTGGGCCGCACCACACCCTTCTCGGCCACGAGGGTGGTGTCGATGGGCCGCCAGCTGCCATCCGGCTGCTTGACCCGGATCGGGCCGGTGTACGCCTCCACGGTGGTCGTGCCGTCGGCGTTGGCCCAGGTGGTGGTCGAATCGGTGCGCTCGGAGACGATCTCGGTCCGGGCTCCGGTCGCCTGCTGCCCCGCCGGCGCATCGGCGGCCGGGGCGGCGTCCTCGGCGAACGCGGGCTCGTCGAGCGGGGGCAGCGGGGCGCACACGAGGGCGGCCAGCAGGGCTGCCGCCAAGGCTCGTTGCTTCCAGCGGGATCTTCGTCCGCCCGAGGCCGGGACGGACGACGCGGAGTGGTGCACAGGGAATCCTTCCAGTCATCCTGGTTGAAGATCGGATGATCTTAGGGCCTGTACATGTCACACCAACAAAGGGAAGAGAGCGCTCCACTTCTGACGGCTCATCATCACCGATCACCCTTGATCGCCTGAGGTTCAACCCGTGTTCCGCACAAGAGAGTTCGACCCCGACGCCGCCGCTCAGGCCTACCCGACGCGCCATCATCTCCCTGGCTCACACTCAGACCTGGACAGTCTCACGCGGGCCCATGCACCCTGTCCGGTCCGCGCGGCGACGCAGGCCGGACACGCCGGACATGGAGAGCCGTCAACGCCTCCCCCGGTCGTCGACAGAGCCACCGATGAGATCCACACGCCGTGGCCCTCCGCCGATAGCGCGGACCAGCTCCAGATATTCGTAAACAGAAGGTGAATTTTTTCCCTGGGTTAGGTTTACAACTCTTCACCTTCCTCACGAGTCGAACTGGCGTACACCAGTTCGCCCCATCTACGTCTGGGCGAACGTCTCGGAAGAGGAAGCCTGCCCATGATGATCCGTCGGTTGTGTGGAGTCCTGCGCGTGCGCGGGGTGACCGACCTGCTCCTTGTGCTCCTGCTCGGCGTCGGTTTCGTCGCTTTGCCGGTCTTCGCCCTGCTGCCGTCCCTGTGGGCTTTCGTGGCGGCGGCGGCCGTGACGTATGCGGTGGACGAGGTACTGCATGTGCGAGCTCCGAGTTTCGTGCGCCGGCTCGCGGCGCTGCATCTCGATCGCACCATGCGGTTCGCGGTTCGTACGGTGATGCTGCTCGCACTGGCCAGCCAAATGGACGCGCCGGGCGTGGTGATGGTCACCGCCCTCGCCGTCTTCAGTGGTCACTTCGCGATGATGATGCTGTACACGGCGGTGCACCACGCCATCCGCCAGCGCCGGATGCTGCCGCTGGTGGTGCGCAACCTCGACCTGAGCGAGCTGCCGATACCGCAGCAACCGCCCGCCCTTCTGCACAGACGCCACTTGCGCAAGCTCCTCCACCTGGACCTGCCGGCCCACGCCGGGCTCCTCGCCGCGCTCGCCGCCGGCACCCGGGAACCGGCCTACGCGGGCTTCGCGTTCACCGCCGGTGTGACCGTGGCCGCTGTCCTCGCGCTGCTGGGTCAGTACCGCAGGGTGCGCCGGATGCCCGCACGGGACGAGGTGTTCACCGAGGTCAACCGCCAGTTGAAGGGATACCGGCCGGAAGTGGCGCTCTACTTCAGCTTCGCGGCCGTCTCCCGTGACTTCATGTACCAGGTCAACATGTGGATCGAGACGCTCGAGCAGCTCGACCTGCGTCCGGTGATCATCCTTCGGGAGCGTGCCTCGTTCCGTTACCTGAGCCGTACCTGGATCCCGGTGGTCTGCGTGCCGAAGGCGGACGACCTGGCGGAGCTCGAACTGTCCGGCGTCCGGGTCGTGTTGTATCCCGGCAACGCGGGCAAGAACGTGCACATGCTCCGCGTGGCCGAGGCCAAGCACGTCTTCATCGGGCACGGCGACAGCGACAAGCTCGCCAGCAGCAACCGGGTCAGCAAGGTCTACGACGAGATCTGGGTGGCCGGCCGCGCGGGCCGGGACCGCTACCAGCGGGTGCGGCACGCCATCAGTGACAGCGCGATCGTGGAGGTGGGCCGCCCGCAGCTGTCCCCGATCCGCCTGCACGCCGAGCACGTCCCCGGCCCTCTGCCCGTCGTCCTCTACGCGCCCACCTGGGAGGGCTGGAGCGACGACGATTGCCACACCTCTCTGATCCCGATGGGCGTGCCCCTCATCGAGAAGCTCCTGGCGGAGAACGTGCGGATCATCTACAAGCCGCACCCGCTCACCGGCAAGCGCTCGGCCGAGGCGGCGGCCGCCGACCAGGCGATCCGCGAGCTGCTGCGCGCCGACAACGAGCGGCGCGACCCCGCGGAGGCGGAGGCCGCGGCCGCGGCTGTCCGGCCTCGGCTGCAGGAGATCCAGGCCCGCCTCGACGAACTGGCCGGCCGGCACGACGGCGACGACGACGCCGAGCAGATGCGCGAGGCCCGGGTTCCCGACCGTGCCGGGGCGGCCGAGTGGCAGGAACTGCGCGCCGAGTGGCACCGGATCTTCTGGGAGAGCCAGGGCGCCGTCCGCCACAACGTGATCGTCGATCAGCTGCCGAACCTCTACGAGTGCTTCAACCAGGCGGACATCCTCATCAGCGACGTCTCCTCGGTGGTCGCCGACTTCGTGGCCAGCCTCAAGCCGTACGTCCTGACCAACGCGGGCGACCTGCCCGACCACGAGTTCCGGGCCGCCTACACCACTGCGGGCGGCGCCTACCTCCTCGACCGCGAGTGCAACCGCCTCCCGGAGATCCTCGACTCGGTCCGCGCTCCGCACACCGACCCGATGGTCCTCGACCGCCGTACCCTGAAGGAGTACGTCCTGGGCCCCGACGATCCCACCTCCATGGAGCGCTTCAACTCCGCCACCAACGCCCTGGCCGCAAAGGGAGAGGCGGAACTGGCCGAAGCCGCGATGGAGGCGCAGCAGGGAATCTCCGCGACGGCGCTGCAGCCGACCGGGCTCGGGTGACACGAGCGCGTTCCCAGGTCAGCGGCGCGGGCTCGATTCAGGCCTTCGCCACGATCGCACCGCGCCTCGTGACGGCACGGATCGGGCACCTCGGCTACCGCCGGCCGCACCTGGGGCGTGTTTCGAAAGTCCCCGTGCCCACTCCGCCGGACGGTCCCGACCGGTCGGGCCACCAGTGCCTCAGCGGCGGAGACAACCACGGAGGCCCGGGCTCCTGCAGCCGCCCCGGCCGGCTGCAGGACCCGGCGACCATCGGCCCCGCCTCCCCCTCATCACCGCGCGCACCCTGCCGGCGCTCCGCCTCCGTCGCCGGTCCCGCCCCCGGCGTCCGGTGCGGCCGGCTCACCTTCTGCGCGGCCTTCCGGCCCAGCCGTTCGATCGGGTCGACCGACTGCGCGCACCCGGCGGTGGCGGTCAGGAGCGCACCGGTTGCCAGCAGTCCGGCGAGCAGCCGGTGCGCCCTTCTCATACGTAGCCCTCCAGCCGGGCCAGGGCGTACCCCTTGTCCGTGATGGTCCTCATGACCGCGCGGACCAGGCCGGCCATGGAGCCGCCCCAGTTCTTACGGCCCCTGAAGTACGCGAGGATGATGTCGCCCGGTTGCGGAGCGCGTTCCCTCTCGCGCCACTGCATGTGGTCGGGGGCCGCCCCCTCGGCCCGGAGGGGCGCGGCCTTGATGCCGCGGGACTTCGCGATGCGCGCAGGGGCCGGCGGCGTGGTGGCCGGCCCCCGCTTCCTGGCTGCCGCCGCGTGTGCGGCCTGCGTCCGCCGGGCGGAGCCGCCCGGATGCCCGACGGCGGGGCCGCCGCCGGACTCGAAGGCACAGCGGGGCGCGGCTGCGGCGACGAGAAGTGCGGCCAGGACCCCATGGCCCGGTCTGCGCCACATGACGCCCGAATCATGCCTTGGTGCGGTTAAATCTTCCTTTTGTCGTACAAGCCGCATGGTTTCGCATACTGCCAGTGGCTGCCCGGCCACTGCGGCCGACACCTCCGCCGGGCCCGCGCGGTCCCCCGGCTGGCTCACAATGGGCCGGTGAACGCCTTCGATCCGACCGACCCGACCGACCCGCTCGCCGCCTTCATGGCCCTGCGCACACCGGAGGGCGAGGCACTCCTCGCCGAGCTGCGGACCTACGACCCCTCCCAGGAGCTCGCCACCGCCACCCGGCTGCGCCGCAGTCATCCGGCCCCGCTGGTGTCGGCGGCGCTGGGGCAGGCGCGGCTGCGGCAGCGGGCGGTGGCGAAGTTCGGCGCCGAGGACGCGTACCGGATGTTCTTCACGCCGAACGGCGTCGAGCAGGCGACCCGCACCTCGGTCGCCACCTACCGCGCCCGGCGCTTCGCCGAAGCGGGGGTGCGCAGCGTCGCCGACCTCTGCTGCGGGATCGGCGGTGACGCCCTCGCCCTCGCCCGCGCGGGCATCTCCGTCCTCGCCGTGGACCGCGACCCGCTGACCGCCGAGGTGGCCCGCGCCAATGCCGCCGCACTCGGTCTCGACACCCTGATCGAGGTGCGCTGCGCCGATGTCACCGAGATCGACACGTCCGCGTACGACGCGGTCTTCGTCGACCCGGCCCGGCGCGGCGGGCGCGGCAGGATCTTCGACCCCGGGGCGTACTCGCCGCCGCTCTCCTGGGCGACCGGCGCCGCGCTGGCGGCCCCCCGCGCCGCGCTGAAGATCGCCCCCGGCATCCCGCACGAGGCGATCCCGGCACAGGCGGAGGCGGAGTGGATCTCGGACCACGGCGATGTGAAGGAGGCCGTGCTCTGGTTCGGCGAAGGGTTCGCCCCGGGCTCGTACCGCGCCACACTGCTCCCGGCGGGCGCGACCCTGACGGCCCCGGCCGCACTGCCCGCCCCGCCCGTCGGGCCGGTGGGCCGCTATCTGTACGAGCCGGACGGCGCCGTCATCCGCGCCCATCTGGTCGCCGACATCGTGGAGCGGTCGGGCGGCCGGCTGGTCGACGAGACGATCGCGTACGTCACGAGCGACGAGCCGTACGACTCCCCCTACGCCTCCGCGTACGAGATCACCGACCAACTGCCCTTCAGCATGAAGAAGCTGAAGGCGCTGCTGCGGGAGCGGAAGGTCGGCGTCCTGACCGTCAAGAAGCGGGGCTCGGCCGTCGAGCCGGAGGAGCTGCGCAGGAAGATGAAGCTCCAGGGCCCCAACGCGGCGACGGTGTTCCTGACCCGGGTCGCCGGCGCGCCGACCCTGCTGATCGGCCACCCCGTGCGGCCCGGCACGCCTTAGCCCGGATCCACCGAAGGGCGGGTCCGGGGGCGGTCACCGAGCCTCGGTGACCGCCCCGGTCAAGGGGAACCAACCGCCGCGCGTACAGCGGGCACGACTTCCTGGGCCCACCGGGCACGGGCCGTCCGCTGTTCATTGGCGGTTTCGGCGACGGGAAAGTACACAAAGCCACCGGCGCGGGGTTCGGTGGCCGCGCTCACCAGTTCCTCGGTAGCTGTGAGTAGTGCTGGATTCAGCCGGCGGAGGGGGTCCAGTCGGCGGGCAGTCCCGACTGGGCCAGGACATCGGCGAGGTTGTAGAAGTCCTGGTTGGCGGTGATCCGGCGGCCATCGGTGTCCAGCAGGGTGACGCTCGGCACCGCGAAGGGCTTCGGCGCGCCCTTGATGTGCCCGGAGTACACGCCCCGGATCGTGATGTGGTGCCCGCCCTCGCGCCATGCGTCCTTCACCGTCACGCGGACGTTCTCCATCGTCGCGTCAGTGCGCGCCTTCCAGCCGGCGATCTGCTCCCGGCCGGTCATGGTGACCCCGATCGCCTGATCGGTGTACGTGCCGTTGGCGGTGAACAGCTTGCCGAGCGCGGCAGGGTCGGAGCCGCTCCAAGCGGCGCTCCAGGCCTTGACAGTGCTGGGCAGGTGCTTGGCAGGCTGGTGGTGTGCGGCCTGCACTGTGGTGGCGGCCGGGCTGGAGGCGTTGGCGGACATCGCGCCGAAGGTCCCCGCGCCGACGACGGCGACGACGACGGCACCGGTCAGGACGCGGGTGCGCAGCGACAGCTTCTTCATGGTGTGGTGTTCCTTTTCTGATCAGGGCTTTTGATGGTTCGTGGCCGGTGGCGCCGGTCGGGGCGGCGCTCGGGCTGTCCGGGGCAGGCGCGGCAGTTGCGGAGTGTGCCGAATCGGATTGCCGGGTGTCAGGAGGTGACCGGGGTCCAGTCGGCGGGCAGACCGGACTGGGTGAAAACCGTGTTCAGGCTGTAGAAGTCCTGGTCCCTGGCGATCTCACCGTTCTCCAGGTCGAGCAGTGTGGCCAGCGGGACGGCGAACGGGGTGGGCGCTCCCTTGATGTGACCGGCGTAGACACCCTCGATGGTGATGCGGTTATCACAGTACGAGGCGTGGTTCACGGTGACCCGCACGTCCTCGATCCCGGCGTCGGTGCGGGCCTTCCATCCGGAGATCTGCTCGCGACCGACCATGGCGACGCCGATTCCCTGGTCGATGTAGGTGGCGTTCGGGGTGAACAGGGCGCCCAGGGCGGCCGGGTCGGTGCCGTTCCATGCGGCGGTCCAGGCAGTGACGATCTGGTCGAGGTTCATGGCAGTGCCTTTCAACAGGTGTTTGGTGACAGGGGTTCAGGGGGTTGGGACGACATTGCCGGTGTCGGTTCCGGGTTCCAGGTCTGCAGCGCCTGTGCGGCCTGGGCAAGTGGGAACTCGGGAGGCGAGCCTCAGCGGTGTCGGAGCCCTGGGCAATGGGTGGGTGGCCACATGGACCGTTGCAGGAGCGGGTATGCGGGACACCATGGACGGCCGGGACGATCGCACGGGTTCGTGATTGGCTCGTGCCTTGTGGCGTGGTCGAGGGTGCGCGTCAGGTGTCAGGTGTCAGGGCTGAACGCGGTGCGGGGGCGAATGATCCGGGGGCGGGCTCGGCGGCCGCTAGTTCGGATCGGAAACGATGACGACTTTGCCGGCGACCGTGCGGGATTCGGCGAGCGCCAGCGCCGCGCTTGCCTCGGCCAGCGGGAACTGGGCGGCGATCTGCGGAGTGAGCGTCCCGTCGGCCAGCAGCCTCAGTACCTGGGTGAGGTCCTCGCGCAGCCGACTGCGGAAGGCTTCAAGGCGTCGCTTGCCGGCCCAGAAATTGTAGAAGTGCGCGCTCTTGCCGTTGGGTAGGTAGTTCCACAAGGCCAGCTGGGCGACCGACTGCAACACCGGCAGTTGGGAGTTGCCATCCTCGTTCTTCGTGGCCGCTGTGCCGTAGGACACCAAGGTCCCGCCCCGGCGCAGCAGCCCCCACGACTCCTTCAGGCCGGGCCCGCCGACGTGGTCGAACACCGCGTCGACGCCGTCGGGCGCGATCTCGCGGATGCGCTGATACATGTCCGGGTCGCGGTAGTCGACCGGGATGGCGCCCAGATCGCGCACGAGCTGGTGGTGACGGGCCGACGCCGTGCCGATCACTTTGATGCCCGCGTGCCGGGCGAGTTGCACGAGGGTGGAACCGACGCCGCCGTTCGCACCCAGGACCACGATCGTCGCGCCGCTGCGTACCTTGGCGATCCGGTGCAGCATCTGCCAGGCAGTGATCCCGTTGACCACCACGGTCTCCGCGGAGACGGCGTCCACTTCGTCCGGCACGGGCACGAGGTCCGCGGTGTCGACCAGCAGATGACTGGCCCAGCCTCCGATCTTGGTGACCGCGGCGAAACGGCGCCCGATCAGGGCGGCATCGGCCTGCGAGCCGGCGGCGGTCACCGTGCCGACCACGTCATATCCGGGGACGAAGGGGAAAGCCGGCTGGTCGTAGTACTTGCCACGGCGCATCTGCTGCTCGGCGAAGGACACGCCCGTCGCGTCCATCCGCAAGACAACCTTTCCCTCGGCCGGGGCAGGAAGTTCCCGGACCCGGACTTCGAGGCCGCCCGGCTCGACCTTCCCAGGCAGGACGATCTCGGTGGCAGTGGTGGTAAAGGGGCTGACAAGCACGATGGACTCCCGGTCCGGAACTTCCCTGACGCACGTAAACTTACAAGCGTTACCTTTGAGTGTGCAAGGTGAACGGCTGTAAGTTTTTCTGCGTAAGACGACGACCTGGGAGAAGACATGCCCACACCCGCCTCACCGAGGCCCGCCCGCACTCGTAACCCCCGCGGGGAGGGGGGCCGCCTGCGTGAGGACATCGTGGCCGCGGCGACCGAGCTGATCGATGAGAGCGGCGACCAAAGCAGCGTCACCCTGCGATCCATCGCCCGCCGGGCAGGAGTGGCCGCTCCCTCGATCTACCGCCACTTTCCCGACCAGCCGAGCATCATGCTGGCAGTGGTGCAACAGGCTTTCGCCATGTTCGAGGCCGAGTTGCGCAGCGCAATGGATGCCGCGGGCGGTGACGCCAGAGGACGGCTGTTCGCCTTCTGCAATGCCTACCTGGACTTCGCGGACAAGCACCCTGGCCGTTACCGCACGATGTTCGGCGGGGTCTGGATGCCCGATCTGGGCAGCAGCTCGGTGACCGAAGGCGACGTTTCATCGTTGGGCGGGGAGAGCCTGACCCTGCTCGCCGACGCTCTTGACGGCTGCGTCCGCGCGGGCTGCGCAACCAGCAGTGACCCGGTCGCCGACGCCGTTGCCCTGTGGCTCGGCCTGCACGGGCTCGCCCACCAGCGGCTGGTGACCGTCGCCTTCCCGTGGCCGGCGGACATCGCCGAACGCCTCATCACCACGCTCGCCCACCTCAACGACGCGTAGCTGCGGGGCAATCAGGCCGCAGCGGGCGCCATCCCCGTGCCCAGCTCCGCATGCAGACGGAAGCGTCCGCCGTTCATTCAGACCGTGCCGAAAATCGGCTGGGGGAAGTGGGTGCCCAGCAGCAGGATGCCGGTGTCCGCCAGGAAGTACGTCAAGCTCAAGGTGCACCGGTATGCCGGTCCCGACACCTGCACGGAGCGGCTGGGTGGTGCCGCGCTCGGCTGGGGCGGGAGGTCCGATGGCGGGACGCCGCACGTGGCGTCGGCGGGGGCCCCTGAAAGGGGCGCGGGGAACTGCGCGAGCAACCAGGACGGCGCCGCACCCGGCCGCGGCGGGAAGCCCCACGGCGGTGAACCGCGCGAGCAACCCGCACCCCCAACGACCGCCGCACTACCCCTGAATCGCTGCGTCCAGGTCGGCGAACAACAGCTCCCCGTTGATCGCCGCGCCCGCCCGGTACCCCCGGCTCGCCGCGTTCACCACCTGTTCGATGGGGCCGCTCGCGTTGCCCGCCGCCCACAGGCCGGGCACGCTCGTCAGTCCCCGCTCGTCGGTCACCGGGTAGGCGCCGAAGGGCGTCTCGCGCAGCTCGGCGCCCAGTCGGACGAACAGGTGGTTCTCCGGCACGGCACGCGGCGCGGCGTACAGCACCGCACGGTCGTGCACCGTGCCGTCCGCCAGGCGTACGCCGGTGAGCCGGTCGCCGGTGACGACGAGCTCCGCGACCTCGCCGGGCATCACCCCGACCCCGGCGGCGGCAAGTCGCCGCAGGTCCTCGTCCGTCAGCTCCGCCTCCCGCACCTGGTGCAGGAACAGCCGTACGTCCTTCGACCACCGGGTGACCATCAGCGCCTGGTGGACGCTCAGCTCGGAGGTCGCCAGCACCCCGGTCGGCAGGTCGCGCGCCTCCCAGCCGTGGCAGTACGGGCAGTGCAGCACATCCCGGCCGAACCGCTCGGCCAGCCCCGGCAGCGGCGGCAGTTCGTCGCGCAGCCCGGTGGCCACCACCAGCTGCCGGGCCCGCATCGCGGTCCCGTCGCCGAGAACGACGGTGAAGCCGCCGTCGTCCCGGCTCGCGTCCACCACCCGGCCCCGGACCAGCTCCACCCCGTACCGGGCGATCTCCTCCCGGCCCACGGCCAGGAACTCCGCCGGGGACATCCCGTCCCGGCTCAGATAACCGTGCATGTGCGCGGACGGCGCGTTGCGCGGCTCGCCCGCGTCCACGACCAGCGTCCGGCGCCGGGCCCGGCCCAGCACCAGCGCGGCGGACAGCCCGGCCGCCCCGCCACCGACGACGACCACTTCACAGCTCTGGGTCATGTGACCACCTCCGCCCCGACGGTCCCCCGGAGCCAGCGGGATTGACAAATCCATTTGCCGAAACTGCAATGAACCCATGGGTACCGAAGACGTTCTGGCGGAGGTGGGTCCCCGGCTGCGGCAGATCCGCAGGGAGCGGGAGGTGACCCTGGCGGCGCTGTCCGAGACCACCGGCATCTCCGTGAGCACGCTGTCCCGGCTGGAGTCCGGGCTGCGCAGGCCCAGCCTGGAACTGCTGCTGCCGATCGCGCAGGCCCACCAGGTCCCGCTGGACGAGCTGGTCGGCGCGCCGCCGGTCGGCGACCCCCGGGTGCGGGCCGAGCCCCTGCGGCGGCACGGCCGCACCTTCTGGCCGCTGACCCGCCAGCCCGGCGGCCTCCAGGCCTTCAAGGTGCTCGAACCCCAGCGCCGGGTGGAGCCGGACCCGCGCAGCCACGAGGGGTACGAGTGGCTGTACGTGCTCTCCGGACGGCTGCGCCTGGTGCTCGGCGAACACGACGTGGTGCTGTCGGCCGGGGAGGCGGCCGAGTTCAACACCCGGGTGCCGCACTGGTTCGGGTCGACGGGGGAGGGGCCGGCGGAGTTCCTGAGCCTGTTCGGGGCGCAGGGGGAGCGGATGCATGTGCGGGCGCGCCCGACTGCGCCGAAGTGACCCCTCCGGCGGGGTGTTCCCTCATGGGCAAGCGACCGCTTAGCCTCGATCCAACGGGTGATGGTTCGTCCAGTGCCTGGACATGAAAGTGGAGATGCACTCTGACCTGGGAGAATAGGAGTTCTCTAGGCTTTCTACTCAACCAGTTCGGAGGTGCATCTCCGGGATGCATTCTTCCATGCCGCCGCGTGCGGTGTCCGCTGTGTTCGATGACCCGAACCTGGTCGCGCATGCCGGACTCGTACCGGTGATGCGGCTGGCCGAACGGTGTGGGCTGTCGGACCTGGTGACGCAGAAGGTGAAGCTGACCGGGGCGGCGAACGGCGCGGGGGCTGCGGCGGATGCCAAGATCAGCAGCGCATGGCGGCGGGCGCGGACAGTATCGACGACCTCCGCGTGCTGCGGCACGGGGCGATGCCGACGCTGTTCGGCGGTATCCGCGCCCCGTCCACGCTGGGCACCTTCCTTCGCGCGTTCACCCACGGTCACGCCCTCCAACTCCACGCTGTGCACCGCAGATTCCTGGCCGCGCCGGCCGCGCACACTCCACTGCTGCCCGGCTCGGGAGAGAAGGCGTTCATCGATGTCGACTCCACCCACAAACGCGTCTACGGCCGGACCAAGCAGGGCGCCGAGTACGGCCGGTTCAAGGGCATCCGCACCCTGCACCCCCTCCTCGCCACGCTCTGCACCCCGCACGCGCGGCCGGTGATCGCCGGAGTTCGGATGCGACGCGGCAAAGCAGCAGACTCCCGAGGCGCCCCGAAATTCGTGAGCGAGGCCCTGGCCACCGCCGTCGAGGCCGGCTGCACCGGCATGCGCATCCTGCGGGCCGACTCGCAGTTCTACAACGCCGGGGTGATCGCCGCCTGCCACCGGGCCGGAGCCCACTTCTCGATCACCACCGGCATGAACCCCTCCATCAAACGAGCCGTCCACAGCATTCCCGACGACGCCTGGCAGCAGACCAGTTACCCGACCGCGGTGCCCGACCCCGAAACCGGTGAACTCATCTCGGACGCCGAAGTCGCCGAGATACTTAGACCGACCGGCAATTGGGGGGGTGGGGAAGGCCGTCAGGCCAGGTCGGTCAGGTCGTCGGCGTACACCTGGGAGAGCGGCTGCGGGCCCACGTACTGCTGGCAGTTGCACTGCCCGGCTTCGAAGCGGACCGGCTTCTTGCTCTCGTCCCAGGCCGTCGGCACCTCGACCCGCTCATGGCACCTGCCCTGCTTGTCATGCTTCGCAAGGTGGTGCGTGCAGCCGCAGACCGGCTCCGGCGGCCGGTTCGCCGCCTCGACAGCCAGGCGTTCCTGTTTGCCCGCCTCCAGCAGTTCCAGCCTGCGGGTGTGCCGGTTGCGCAGCGCCGTACGGACGTTGTCGACCACCCATCCGAAGCCGCCGGTCCAGAAGATGATGAGCACCCACCAGTACCACTCCATGTGAAACCCTCCCCCTGGGCTGATCCTGTTACGCGGCCAGGATAGAGGCGATTTCAACGGTGAGCACCGCCGCCGACGGAGAACAGCGGCTCGGGCCCGGGCGCCCCGACGAGCACCCTCAGCACCCAACGTCGGTGCGCGAACGCCTTGGTGACGCCGATCAGACCGAGCAGCCAGCCGATCATCCCGAGTCCCATGACGAGGGCGACCGCACCGTAGGTGTCCTCGGGCGCCGCCGCATTCGCCGGGACGGCCACGCAGGCGTACAGCCCGACCGCGCACAGTGCGAACGACGGCAGCATCCAGGCGAGGCTCGCACCGGGGGCCCGCAGCCGCATGTCGCCGTCCGGGTCACGGTCCAACTCGCCCCAGGCGTAGAGCAGTCGGCGGATCTGCCGGTCGCGGCGCAGACCGACGACGACGAAGACCACCGACGGCACGACACAGCAGGCGCCCAGGGCGGCGAGGACGACGCCGAGGACGGCACTGAAGATGTCGTACGACTCCTCGAAGGTGAGGATCGCGGTCCCCACCAGCGACCAGCCGAGCGCGCACAGGACGCCCCACAGCCACAGCAGCACCAGCCGGCCGCGCCCCACATACAGGGTGACCAGCTCGCCGAGGACGACCGCCCGGTCGGCGAGCAGGGCTTCCCTGTCGGGCCAGGAACGTATCTCGACGGGCGGAGGGGGCGGCGGCAGCAGTGCGCGGCGGGACATGGGCCCGACCCTACCGACCGGGTGCGGGCACGGTACGGCGTGGCTTGCGTCGAAGCGCGCTCCAGCTCGTAACGTCCGAATGCGACCGGCTGACCGGAAGCACGCACGTACCGAGGGAGAACACTGTGCAGTACACGCTGTTCGGCCGGACCGGCCTGCGGGTGAGCGAGCTGAGCCTCGGCGCCATGACCATCGGCGAGGACTGGGGGTGGGGTGCGGACAAGGAGACCAGCGCCCGGATCGTCGATGCCTACGCGGACGCGGGCGGCAACTTCATCGACACCGCCAACAACTACACCAACGGCAGCTCGGAGACGATCCTCGGCGAACTGCTCATGGGCCGCCGGGACCACTTCGTACTCGCCACGAAGTACAGCTGCGCCACCCGCACCGGCGATGTGAACGCGGCGGGCAACCACCGGAAGAACCTGGTCCAGTCGGTGCAGTCGAGTCTCGCCCGGCTGCGTACCGACCGCATCGACGTGCTGTGGGTGCACGCACGGGACAACTTCACCCCGGTCGAGGAGGTCATGCGCGCCCTCGACGACCTCGTACGGTCCGGCAAGGTGCTCTATCTCGGGGTGTCGAACTGGGCGGCGTGGGAGATCGCGCAGGCGAGCACCATGGCCGAGCTGCGGGGCTGGACCTCGTTCGCCGGTTCGCAGCTGCGGTACAACCTGCTGGAGCGCACCCCGGAACGTGAACTGCTGCCGCAGGCCCGCGCCTTCGGCCAGGCCGTGCTGGCGTGGAGCCCGCTCGCCGCAGGCAAGCTCACCGGGAAGTACCGCCGCGGCGAAACGGGCCGGCTGGACTCGCCCGCCTTCGACAACCGGGCCGACCGCCGGGAGGAGAGGATCCTCACCGCGGTGCTGGAGGTCGCCGAACAGGGCGGCTGGAGCCCGGCGCAGGTAGCGCTGGCGTGGCTGCGCGGACGGCCGGGGAACATCATCCCGATCATCGGCGCCACCGGGGTGAGCCAGCTCGCCGACAATCTCGCCGGTGCCGATGTCGCGCTCGACGCCGACGCGGTGCACCGGCTCGACGCGGCGAGCGAGGTACCGCTCGGTTTCCCGTACGACTTCCTGCGGGAGCCGGGGGTCAGGAGGAACGTGTACGGGGACCTCTGGGCGGACATCACGGACCGGCACTCGACCTACCGCCGGACGGCGAGCGAGACCTGCTAGGGCGTGTTTCGAAAGTCCCGTCTGCCGGGCGACGCTACTTTCGAAACACGCCCTAGCGGCTCTCCGCGGGCAGGCCCGCCAGTTGCCGGTCACCGGGGCAGCCTTGAGGCACGTGCCGCACACCCGGCCCACCGGGCCGGGTCCGCATCGGCCGGGAGCCGCCGACCGGGCTGCACCGACGCCGTCAGGCGTTGCGTTGCGCCTCGATCTCGAGCCCCGGCGGGCCGGCCGAACTCATCGCGCCGCGCCGGATTCCTTCTCCGCCCGGGCCAGCAGCAGCGCCCGCTCACGTGCGTTACGGGTCAGTTCCGCCGCCCGCAGGAACTCCGCCCGTGCCTCGTCCGTGCGCCCCAGCCGTGCCAGCAGATCGCCGCGCACGCTCGGCAACAGGTGGTACGCCCTCAGCGCCGGGTTCGCGGCCAGGGCGTCGACCAGTGCGAGCCCCGCCTCCGGCCCCTCCGCCATCGAGACTGCGACCGCCTGGTTCAGCTCGACGACCGGCGACGGGGCCGCCTTCAGCAGCAGCCCGTAGAGCGTGGCGATGACCGTCCAGTCCGTCTCCTCGTACCTCACCGCGTGGGCGTGGCACGCGGCGATCGCGGCCTGCAGAGCGTACGGGCCCGGGGCGTCGCCCACCGCGTTCGCCCGCTCCAGGGCCGCGTACCCGCGCCGGATCAGCAGCCGGTCCCAGCGGGACCGGTTCTGGTCGGCGAGCAGCACGGGCGCACCGTCCGGCCCGGTCCTGGCCGCGATGCGGGACGCCTGGAGTTCCAGCAGGGCCACCAGGCCGTGCACTTCGGGCTCCTTGTCCATCAGCCCGGCCAGCACCCGGGCCAGCCGCAGCGCGTCCTCGCAGAGTGCCGGGCGCAGCCAGTCGTCGCCCGTGGTGGCCGAGTAGCCCTCGTTGAAGATCAGATAGATGGCTTCGAGGACGGATTCGAGCCGGGCCGCGCGCTCGGGGCCGTACGGCACTTCGAAGGAGATGCCCGCCCGGCCCAGGGTGCGCTTCGCGCGGACGATGCGCTGGGCGACAGTCGGCTCGGACACCAGGAAGGCCCGGGCGATCTCGTCGGTGGTGAGTCCGCCGAGCAGCCGCAGGGTGAGCGCGATCCGGGCCTCGGTCGACAGCACGGGGTGGCAGGTGGTGAAGATCAGCCGCAGCAGGTCGTCGTCGATGTGGTGGGGGTCCTCGGTGCCGTTGAAGTCTCCCGGCCCGGGCGGCGGCACGTCCTCCAGGCTCCGCCCGACCTCGGCCAGCTTCCGCGCATACGTCTCCTTGCGGCGTACGAGATCGATCGCGCGGTGCTTGGCGGTGGCCATGAGCCAGGCGCCCGGTCTGTCCGGGACACCCGACTCCGGCCACTGCTCCAGCGCGGCGACCAGAGCGTCCTGCGCAAGCTCCTCGGCGATGCCGACGTCACGCACGATGCGGGTGACACCGGCGATGATCCGCGCGGACTCGATCCTGAATACCGCCTCGACCGCCTGCGTCGCGCTTGCTTCCGTCACGGCCACCCATCACAGCAGCCGTGCCGGGGCGCGGCAAGCGCGGCTCGGTCTCAGCTCTCGGCGATCTCACGGACCTCGGAGGTGACGGTCCAGCTCTTCGGGTGGATCTCCAGGAACCGCTTGGTCCACTCCAGCGCCTCGGCCATGTCCTTGCACTGGGTGATGGCGTAGCCGCCGACGACTTCCTTCGTCTCGGTGAAGGGCCCGTCGGTGCAGCTCAGCTTGCCGCCCTCCCAGGTGACCCGGGTCCCCTGGGAGGTGGGGGTGAGCCCGGCGGTCTCCAGCATGACCCCGGCCTTGGTGATCTCCTCGAACAGCGCGCCCATGCGCGCCTCGAAGTCGGGGTCGGGGACCTCGGAGGCAAGGTTCTGCTCATCGATGCGGACCATCGACAGGAAGCGCGGCATGGTGACTCCTCGGTGCGGGAGGGCGGGGGCTTTCCCCGCCTCTCGCCCTTGCGTCGAACGGGAGGCGCCGCAATCGACACACTCTCCCGAAGAAGTTGAAGAAATTTCCCGGAGACTTTTCCGGACTACCGCAGGGACGCCCACAGCTCGCTCGCGGCCGGTTCCTGCGCCACCACCCGGTTGGGGTCGGACAGGGCGGTGACGACGGGCATGGTGACGGTCTATCACCGCGGCGGCCGCCCTGAGCGGGCGGGTGCGGCGTCTCTTCTCTCCGGTCACGTCGAGGAACGTAAGACCGACCGGCAATTGGGGGGGTGGGTGAAGGAGCGGGGCTGGGGTGCGTGCATCGCAAGGCGGAGGATTGAGCCGGATGGGGTCTCCCCTGCTCGAGCGAAGCCGAGAGCTTGGGGAAGGAGCCATGGTGATTGACGACAACGCCGCGAGGTGCGTGCCCCAGCCCTATGACGCCGCCTCCCAATTGCCGGTCGGTCTGAGTCGGAATCATGGCGACAGGAACCCTTGTTCGGTATTCCTTCGGAAAATCTCAGGATCCCTTGAGCTTTCTCATGCTCCGCCGGTGGAGCCGCCGGCCACCTCGAACCGCCATCGGTGCACCGCCCGGGTGATCAACTCGGCTGCGGGTTCGGGCAGCTCGGGCAGCTCGGCGCCGTATGCCGCCTCCCACCAGGTGATGACGAGCACCCGGTCCTGCGGGGCGCGCAGCAGCTCGTACCGCAGCGGCTCGTCCGCCAGCTCACCGGTGCGCGCCCGGGCCCACTCCAGCAGTTCGGCGCCCCGGCCGTCCACGGCCCGGGCCTCCCACATGAGGGCGACGGTCATGAGTAGAGGTTGTCCTTGCTGATCTCGTGCACATGGTCGTGGTCGTGCGCGCTGCCCGGCACATGCGTGTCCGTCACCGGGAGCGACGAGTCCGCCGACAGTTCCAGATCGGACGCGGGGCGGTTGCGCGCCACCATCTCGGCGCCCAGCGCCGCGACCATCGCCCCGTTGTCCGTGCACAGTCCGGGCCGCGGCACCCGCAGCCGGATGCCGGCCCGCTCGCAGCGCTCCTGGGCGAGCGCCCGCAGCCGCGAGTTGGCCGCGACGCCGCCGCCGATCATCAGGTGGTCGACACCCTCGTCCTTGCAGGCCCGGACGGCCTTCCGGGTGAGCACATCGACGACGGCCTCCTGGAAGGACGCCGCCACGTCCCGTACCGGCACCTCCTCGCCCGCGGCCCGCTTCGCCTCGATCCAGCGGGCGACGGACGTCTTCAGACCGGAGAAGGAGAAGTCGTACGCGGGGTCGCGCGAGCCGCTCAGTCCGCGCGGGAACGCGATCGCCTTCGGGTCGCCCTCCTTCGCCAGCCGGTCGATGACCGGGCCGCCGGGGAAGCCGAGGTCCAGCACCCGGGCGATCTTGTCGAACGCCTCGCCCGCCGCGTCGTCGATGGTCGCGCCCAACGGCCGTACGTCGTTGGTGATGTCCGGCGCGAGCAGCAGCGAGGAGTGGCCGCCGCTGACCAGCAGCGCCATCGTCGGCTCGGGCAGCGGGCCGTGCTCCAGCTGGTCGACGCAGATGTGCGAGGCGAGGTGGTTCACCCCGTACAGCGGCTTGTTCAGGGCGTACGCGTACGCCTTCGCCGCCGAGACGCCGACGAGCAGCGCGCCCGCCAGCCCGGGACCGGCGGTGACGGCGATGCCGTCGAGGTCGCGGGCACTGATGCCCGCGTCCTTCAGGGCGCGTTCGATGGTGGGGACCATCGACTCCAGGTGCGCGCGGGAAGCGATCTCCGGGACGACGCCGCCGAAGCGGGCGTGGGTGTCGACGCTGGACGCGACGGCGTCCGCGAGCAGTGTCGTACCGCGGACGATGCCGACGCCGGTCTCGTCGCAGGAGGTCTCGATACCGAGTACGAGCGGTTCGTCAGCCATCAGTCAGTCCCAGTTTCCTGTACGTGCTCTGGTGCGGGTTCTTGTACGTGGAGACGCATGACGAGTGCGTCGATGTTGCCCGGCTGGTAGTAGCCGCGGCGGAAGCCGATCGGTTCGAAGCCGAAGCGTTCGTACAGCTTCTGCGCACGCGTGTTGTCGACCCGGACTTCGAGGAGCACCTCCGCGCACTCGAAGGCCGTGGCGTGCTTCAGCAGATCGGTGAGGAGTTCGGAGCCCAGCCCGCCGCCCCAGTGATCGCGGGTGACGCCGATCGTCTGGACGTCGGCGAGGTCACCGGCGGCGGCGAGTCCCGCGTATCCGACGATACGTCCGGTGTCCGGGGCCTCGGCGACGACATAGCGGCGGGTGGCCTGCGGCCCGCGGGCGTGCGCCAGCTCGGACCAGAACATGCCGGCCGACCAGGCGTCCTCCGGGAACAGCTCGTGTTCGAGCTGCAGCACCGGGTCGATGTCCCACCAGCGCATCTCACGCAGCACGGCAGTCGGGCTCGTCACTTCGGGGTGACCACCTTGTAGTTCTTCGGGACCTGGGCGTCGGGCCGGCGCAGATACAGCGGCTGCGGCGGCAGCAGCTCCGCTCCGGCTGCGAGCCGCTCGGCGGCCAGCGCCGCGAGCGCCCCGGCGCTGACGTGCTCGGGACCGCGGGCATCCGGGAACGCGTCGGGGTAGAGCGCCGCACCCGCCCCGACCACGGGGAGCCCGGCGAGCTGCTCGGCGATGTCGGCGGGCCGGTCGACGGCGGGGTCGCCGACGCGGGTACGGGGATCCTCGTACCGCGCCCAGTAGACCTCCTTGCGGCGGGCGTCCGTCGCCACGGCGAACGGGCCCTCCAGTCCGCCCTGCCCGGCGGCGTACGCGAGACCGTCCAGCGTGCACAGCCCGTGGACCGGCACGGAGAGCGCCGAGCCGAACGTCGCGGCCGTCACAAGACCGACCCGCAGACCGGTGTACGGGCCGGGGCCGACGCCCACGACCACACCGGTCACTGCGTCGAGATTCACGCCGGCCTCGGCGAGGACCCGGTCGACGGCGGGCAGCAGCAGCTCCCCGTGCCTTCGGGCGTCGACCTGGCCCGACTCGGCGACGACGGTTTTCCCGTCGTGCAGGGCGACGGTGACGGCGGGGGTGGCGGTATCCACGGCGAGCAAGAGCACGCAAACAGCCTACGGCTCCGCCGACGGCTCCATGGCGCCCCGTACGACATCCTGTTCCCACCGGCCCCTGCTGCTACCGTCACCGGGTAGACGCGGGTACGACGTAAACGCTTGTACGACATACGGACGTCGGCGAAAGGGGCACGCACGGTGGCAAGGGGCAGCTCGGGAATCGTGGCCGGGCTCACCGCGGCGGCAATGGGCGCGGTCGGCTTCCTGGCCTACCAGGCATCGGCGAACGCCCCCGACTCCGTCGCCGTCCCCAAGCCGGAGGCATCCAGCAGCGCCCCCGCCGTCCCCCACGACAAGCCGAAGAACAAAAAGCGTCCGGCCGCGCTTCCCGCCGAATCCGGAACCGGTGCGCGGGTGGTGTACGCACTGGGCGACCGGCGCGTGTGGCTGGTCGACGCGCGGGGAAAGGTGACCCGGACCTTCGCCGTCATGCCGAGCTCCGTGAGCCCGCGGCCCGAGACTTACAAGGTGCGTTCGCGCACAGGCTTCATCAAGGGCTCGGACGGCGTGCCGATCGAGCACGTGGTGCTGTTCGCGATGGCCGACGGAGGTGTGCCCGTCGGGTTCAGTGCGGCGCAGGACGGCTCCATGGCGAGCCCGGACCCGAAGCTGAAGACCGGCGGGGTACGGATGAAGCGCGCGGACGGCGACGCGATGTGGACGTTCGCGACGGTCGGCGCCACGGTGGTCGTCGTCCCGTAACGCCACCGGGGACGTGCGGCCCGGGACCTCTCGTTCGGATCGTGCCGGGTTCGGCACGCACAGCTGCGGCGATGTCGTCGGTCGCCGCCCCCTGGCCTTCAAGGTGTCGTCAAGGCGTGTGGGACGCCCTTCGCATGGGCTTCTCCACCGCCCCTTGGCTGCACGCACCACGGCGACACCGGCCCGCTCCCCGATCCGGCCCGGTCCACACGAAGGAACTCAGGCGGCGTCGCGCTCGCCGTCACAGCCCTGGGGCCCCTGCTTCCCGGGCTCGTGCCGCTCCTGGCGCTCCTGCCGTTCCTCCGAGGGCGGCGTCGAGACCGCGGTCGCCGCGGCGCAGGCTGCCAGCAGATCCTTCATCGACACCGCGGACGTCTCTGGCGGCTGCGGCTGCGCTTCACGCTCGGGCGTCGGCATGGATGCCTCCTGGGCTCCGGTGGAAGGCGTGGTTAGGCAGGCCTAACCAGCTCTCGGCATCCATGTGACCACGCCCGGCCCGCCCCGCGCAACAATTTGCCGACAGCCTGTCGGAAACGTGTCGATGCTCTCAGCGGCCGGCCTCCAGCGCCGCCCCCAGTCCTGACCAGCGCTCCCCGATCCCGACCAGCGTGACCGAGCGCCGTTCGTCGTCCGTGTCACCGACCGCGCGGTGGATCACCACCTGCAGCCGGTCGTCCGAGAGCTCCTCGACCTTGCCGTCGCCCCACTCCACGACCACCACCGACTCCGGCAGCGACACATCGAGGTCCAGGTCCTCCATCTCGTCGAGGCCGCCGCCCAGCCGGTAGGCGTCGACATGGACGAGCGCCGGACCCCCGCTCAGGGACGGGTGGACGCGGGCGATCACAAAGGTGGGAGAGGTGACGGCGCCGCGCACCCCGAGGCCCTCGCCGAGCCCCCGGGTCAGTGTCGTCTTCCCGGCGCCGAGCTCGCCGCTGAGCATCACGAGGTCGCCGGGGCGCAGCAGACCGGCGAGACGGCGGCCCAGCGCCTGCATCTGTTCGGCGGACGTGACATCGAGACGGGCGATGACGTGGGCCTGTGCGGTCATGGCCGCCGGGGTGTGCGCGGTTTCAGCTGCCGGGCTGTTGTGCGGTGCTTCCATGCCCGCCAACGTTAGCCGCTGCCGCCACGGCTCCGATCCGTACCAGCAGGTCCGCCAGCCGGTCGGTCACCGTCTCCGGGTGCTCCAGCATCACCAGATGCCCGCCGTCCGGCACGATGACAAGCTCCGCGTCCGGCAAGTGGTCGGCGATCGCCTCGCTGTGCGAACTGGGTGTCACCAGGTCCTTGTCGCCCGCCAGGATCAGCACCGGCACGTCCCGGAACGCAGGCAGCGCCGTGCTCTTGTCGTGCTCGGTGAAGGCCGGGTAGAACTCCGCGACCACGTCGATCGGTGTGGACTCGATGAGCCGCTCGGCGAACCGCTCGACCGCCGGGTCCACGTCCCGCGAGCCGAACGAGTACCGCTTGATGAGTCCGGCGAAGAGATCGGCGGTCGCCCGCCGCCCCCGCTCCACCAGCTCCGCCTGCGAGCCGAGCGCCCTCAGCACCCCGGGCAGCACCCGCCGCACGGCGTTCACACCCGCGACCGGCAGCCCGAAACTGACCTCGCCGAGCTTCCCGCTCGACGTGCCCACGAAGGCGACGGCGGCGACCCGGTCCCGGATCAGCTGCGGATACTGCTCGGCGAGCGCCATGATCGTCATGCCGCCCATCGAGTGCCCGACCAGTACCAGCCGCCCCTCGGGGGCTGCCGCGTCGATGACCGCCTTCAGATCGCGGCCGAGCTGGTCGATCCCGACCGTCACGCCCTGCGCCTGGGCCCGGCCGCGCTCGGACCGGCCGTGGCTGCGCTGGTCCCAGTGCACGGTGCGCACCAGGCCGCGCAGCGCCGCCCGCTGGAAATGCCAGGAGTCCTGGCTGAGGCAGTAGCCGTGGCTGAAGACGACGGTGACGGGCCCGGGGACCTTGCGGCCGAAGAGCCGGCGTCTGCGCGGTCCGGTACCGGCGGGCCCGGAGCCCGCACCCGGACCGGTGCCCGCGCCCGTACCGCCGTCGGGTTCGACCTCGTCGGTCTCGTAGTACAGCTCGGTGCCGTCGTCGGCGGCGGCCCGGCCGGGCATGCCGCGCAGCGAGCCGTACGGCCCCGAGGCGTCCAGCGCCAGCCTGGCCCGCCTGCGCATGCCCCGGCCGACGGTCATCCGCTCGACCGCGACACCGGCCGCCGCACCGGCGGCGATCACGCCTATGGCAGCTCCGGCGACGCCCGCCCGGCGCCAGCCGACCGCCGAAGCGGCCGTCGCCACCGCGTCCCCCGCGCTGATCTCGCTCACCGTGCCGTGCTCCTCGTCGGTCGTTGTCCGTCAGGTCAGGTCAGGACGTGCAGGACAGAGCGGATCAGAGAGAACCGGTCGGGGTCTCGTTCAGATAGACGCGCGGCACGCGGCCGCTGATGCGGGTGACAATCTCGTACGCGATCGTGCCGGCCGCCTCCGCCCAGTCCTCGGCGCTCGGCTCGCCCCGGTCCCCGGGGCCGAAGAGCACCGCGTCGCTGCCCACCTCGACGGTGTCCCCGTCGAGATCGACGACGAACTGGTCCATGGCCACCCGGCCCGCGACCCGCCGCCGGATACCGCCGACCAGGACCGGGCCGCGCCCGGAGGCATGGCGCGGAATGCCGTCCGCGTAGCCGAGCGGGATCAGACCGAGTGTCGTCTCGGCGGAGGTCGTGTAGTGGTGCCCGTAGCTGATGCCGTGCCCGGCGGGCACCTGCTTGACCAGGGCGACCGACGCGGCGAGCGTCATCACGGGACGCAGCCCGAAGTCGGCCGGGGTGCCCAGCTCCGGGCTGGGCGAGATGCCGTACATGGCGATGCCGGTCCGCACGAGGTCGAAGTGCGACTCGGGGATCGCCAGCGTCGCCGGGGAGTTGGCCATGTGCCGCACCTCGGGTTCGACGCCCGCCTTCTCGGCGTGCGCGACCATGTCCCGGTACACCGCCAGCTGGGCGGCGATCGACGGATGGCCGGGCTCGTCGGCACAGGCGAAGTGCGACCAGAGGCCGGTGACCTTCACCGTGCCCTCGCTCTCGGCGGCGCGGGCGGCGGAGACCAGTTCGGGCCAGTCGGCGGGCTGGCAGCCGTTGCGCCCCAGTCCGGTGTCGGCCTTGAGCTGGATGCGGGCCGGCCGTCCGGCCTCCCGTGCCGCGGCGACGACCTCGCGCAGCGCCCACATGCCGCTGACCGACACATCGATGTCGGCCTCGATCGCCTCGCGCCAGGGGCCGCCCGGTGTCCACAGCCAGCACATCACCCGGCCGCCGAGCCCGGCGGCGCGCAGGGCGAGCGCCTCGTGCGGGGTCGCGGTGCCGAGCCAGGTCGCCCCGGCTTCGAGCGCGGCCCTGGCGCAGGGCACCGCCCCGTGCCCGTACGCATCGGATTTGACGACGGCCATGAGTTGCGCGCCGGCCGCCCGGGCGCGCAGAACACGCACATTGGCGCGCAGTGCGGCGAGGTCGATCTCGGCTCGGGCTCTCAAGGACGCTGTCTCGTTCATCGCGCCCAGTCTCTCAGAGGCGTACGCCAGGACCCTCAGGTGCCGGGTGCGGTCAGGGCCTTTCTTTCGGATCATGCCGGGCTTGCGGAGTCCGGTCCGGCCCAAAGGTGCGGCCCGGGGTGCGTCTCCGGTGGCGGCAGCCGTCGCGAGGCCGCTGCTGTCACCGATGCCGCAGCTCATGTGCCACGTGGTCGACGAGGACCGGGACATGGCTGTGCGGGATATCGTGCACTGCTGTGACGAGGGTCACCGGCCCGCCCGCGCGGACCAGCTCGACCAGCTCCCGCACCGCCGCCGCGTGGGCGGGGTCGGCGAGTTCGGTGCGGTAGCGGTCCACGAAGTCGTCGTACCGGGTGCCGCTGCGGTCCTCGTGGTACCAGGAGCGGAGTTCGTCCGACGGGGTGAGGTCCTTCAGCCACCGGTCGATCCGTGCCCGGTCCTTGGCGACGCCGCGGGGCCAGAGCCGGTCGACGAGGACGCGGGTCCCGTCACCGTCCTCCTGCGGGTCGTACACCCGGCGTACGCCTACGGAGTCGCTGCCCACTGTCGACCACTCCTCACCGGCTCGCCTCCGCGGTTCCGTGTCCGGTGCCCAGGATCTCTCAGGCCCGCACATCACGCCACGCCGCGGGGACCGCGTCCGCGACGTCCTGGGCGGAGACCGGGCCACCGTCCGAGGCGTGGCGGGCGGCGAGGCCGTGCAGGTAGGCGCCGGCGGAGGCGGCGTCGCGCGGGTCGAGACCCGCGGCCAGCAGAGAACCGGTCAGCCCGGAGAGGACGTCGCCGCTGCCCGCCGTGGCCAGCCAGGATGTGCCGGTCGGGTTGACCCGTACGGGAGCGTGTCCGGTGCCGTCGGCGACCAGGGTCGTCGACCCCTTGAGCAGCACGGTGCAGCGGTAGCGGGCGGCGAGCTCCCGGACGGCGGCGAGCCGCTCCCCCTCGACCTCCTCGCGCGGTACGCCGAGCAGCGCGGCGGCCTCCCCGGCGTGCGGGGTGAGCACCGTCGGCGCGGTGCGCGACAGCACGACGGCGGCGTCGAGCAGCCGCAGCCCGTCCGCGTCGACAAGCACCGGGACCTCGGCGTCCAGCACATCGGCAACCGCCGAGACTGCATCCGTACCGTCCCCGAGCCCGGGTCCGACGACCCAGGCCTGCACCCGCCCCGCCTTCGACGGCGGGCCCGTGTGGACCAGGGTCTCCGGGTGCCGGGCGATCACGGCACCGGCGCCCGGACCGACGTACCGCACCGCGCCCGCACCGCCCCGCAGCGCCCCGCCGACGGCGAGCACCGCCGCGCCCGGATACCGCGCTGACCCGGCAACGATGCCGACGACACCACGCCGGTACTTGTCGCTCTCGCTGCCGGGGAGCGGCAGCAGCGCGGCGACATCGGCGTACTGCAGCGCCTCCAGATCGGGTACGGCGGGCAGCTCGTCCCGGAGCCCGATGTCGACGAGGTGCAGCGCACCCGCCAGGTCGGCGGCCGGGTCGATGAGCAGCCCCGGCTTGTACGTACCGAAGGTGACCGTCGCATCGGCCCGCACGGCGTCGCCGAGCACCTCCCCGGTGTCCGCCTCGACGCCGCTGGGCAGGTCGACGGCGAGGACCGGCGCCCCGGTCGCCTTGTAGGCGCGCACCAGCGCGGCCGCGTCCGGGCGCAGCCCGCCGCGCCCGCCGATGCCGGTGATGCCGTCGACCACCAGATCGACACGGCCGATCCGGTCCGTGCCCACCTGCGCCGCGTCCTGGGCCAGCCCGCCCGCCGCGCGGAGCGCCGCGACCCCGCCCTCGTGGGCGCGGCCCGGCGAGGTCAGCAGAGCGCGGACGCCCGCGCCGCGCCGGGCCAGCCGGGCACCCGCGTACAGCGCGTCGCCGCCGTTGTCGCCGCTGCCGACGAGCAGGACGACCCGGGACCCGTACACGCGGCCATTGCGCCGCAGCAGATCGCCGCAGGCCACGGCGAGTCCCGCGGCGGCCCGCTGCATCAGGGCCCCCTCCGGCAGCCGTGCCATCAGGGCACGCTCGGCGGCCCGTACGGTCTTCACGCTGTACGCAGTTCGCATACGGTCAACCTTCCGCGATCACCACGGCCGACGCCACCCCCGCGTCATGGCTCAGCGAGACGTGCCAGTGCCGTACGCCCCGCTCGGCGGCGCAGGCGGCGACGCTGCCGCGGACCCGCAGCCGGGGCCGGCCGCTGTCCTCGACGTACACCTCGGCGTCCGTCCACAGCAGCCCGCCCGGCGCACCGAGCGCCTTCGCCACGGCTTCCTTGGCGGCGAACCTGGCGGCCAGCGAGGCGATACCGCGCCGCTCACCGCTGGGCAGCAGCAACTCCCGCTCCAGGAAGAGCCGCTGAGCCAGATGCGGCGTACGCTCCAGCGCCTCGCCGAACCGCTCGATCTCCGCCACATCGATCCCGACCCCGATGATCACGCGCTCACTCACTCATTCTTCGACTCACTCGACGGTCACGGACTTCGCCAGATTGCGCGGCTGGTCCACCTCGTTGCCGCGGGCGGTGGCCAGTTCGCAGGCGAAGACCTGCAAGGGCACGGTTGCCACCAGCGGCTGAAGCAGCGTAGGCGCAGCGGGGATCCGGATCAGATGGTCGGCGTACGGAACGACCGCCTCGTCGCCCTCCTCGGCGATGACGATGGTGCGGGCGCCGCGGGCCCGGATCTCCTGGATGTTCGACACGATCTTTTCGTGGAGCACCGAACGCCCGCGCGGCGACGGCACCACCACGACGACCGGCAGATCGTCCTCGATCAGCGCGATCGGCCCGTGCTTGAGCTCGCCGGCGGCGAAGCCCTCGGCGTGCATATAGGCGAGTTCCTTGAGCTTCAACGCGCCCTCGAGGGCGACCGGATAACCGACGTGGCGCCCCACGAAGAGGACGGTGTCCTTGCGCGCGAGCGAACGGGCCAGCGCACGCACCGGCTCCATGGTCTCCAGGACCCGTTCGACCTGCCCGGGGACCTCGGAGAGCTGCCGGACGACGGTCCGGATCTCGTCGCCCCACTTCGTACCGCGGGTCTGACCGAGATACAGGGCGACGAGGTAGCAGGCGACGAGCTGCGTCAGGAACGCCTTGGTCGAGGCGACGGCGACCTCCGGCCCGGCGTGCGTGTACAGCACCGCGTCGGACTCACGCGGAATGGTCGATCCGTTCGTATTGCAGATGGCGAGGACCTTCGCCCCCTGCTCACGGGCGTGCCGCAGCGCCATCAGGGTGTCCATCGTCTCGCCGGACTGGGAGATCGCGATGACGAGGGTGCGCTGGTCGAGGATCGGGTCGCGGTACCTGAACTCGCTGGCGAGTTCCGTCTCGCAGGGCAGCCTGGTCCAGTGCTCGATGGCGTACTTGGCGATCATCCCGGCGTGGTACGCGGTCCCGCAGGCGACGACGACGACCTTGTCGACCTCCCGGAGCACGCTCGGCGCGATGCGCACCTCGTCGAGGCGGAGCGAGCCCGAGCGGTCGATCCGCCCGAGGAGCGTGTCGGCCACGGCCTTCGGCTGCTCGGCGATCTCCTTGAGCATGAAGTAGTCGTAGCCGCCCTTCTCGGCGGCGGAGACGTCCCAGTCCACGTGGTACTCACGGACCTCGGCGGCCTCCCCGTCGAAGCCGGTGACCGTGACGGACTCCCGGCGCAGCTCGACGACCTGATCCTGCCCCAGCTCGATCGCCGACCGGGTGTGCGCGATGAACGCGGCCACATCGGAGGCCAGGAACGCCTCGCCATCCCCCACCCCGACCACGAGCGGTGAGTTCCGCCGGGCGCCCACCACCACATCCGGCTCATCGGCATGCACGGCGACCAGGGTGAACGCCCCTTCGAGCTGCCGGCAGACCTGTCGCATCGCCTCTGCCGGGTCACCGGTCGACGAGTACGCCTCGGCAAGCAGATGGGCCACGACCTCGGTGTCGGTCTCGGACGCCAGATCATGCCCGCGCTCGGCGAGTTCGGCGCGCAGCCCGGCGAAGTTCTCGATGATTCCGTTGTGCACGACGGCGACGCGGCCCGCGTTGTCGAGGTGCGGGTGGGCGTTGGCATCGGTGGGCCCGCCGTGGGTGGCCCACCGGGTGTGCCCGATCGCGGTGGTCCCGGCCGGAAGAGGCTGTTCGACCAGTGCCTTCTCCAGATTGACGAGCTTGCCGGCCTTCTTCATGGAGGCCAGCCCGCCGTCCGCGAGAACGGCGACACCTGCGGAGTCGTACCCGCGGTATTCGAGGCGCTTCAGCCCAGCGACGACAACATCAAGCGCGGACTGCCCACCGACGTACCCGACGATTCCACACATAACGATCCTTTCGTGGTCGCCCTCCCCTCGCTTGGCATCGTCGCAGAAGGGGCGCCGGGCGGCCGGGATCATTCGTCGGCGGAGTCGTCGCGAACCGCTGCGAGCAGCGGCCCCGGGTCCGCTTCCCGCTCCCGCGCCCACCGCCGAAGCCCCGCGAACCGCTGCCCGCTCAGGCCGCGGGCCCGGAAGCCGGCGCTCCCGGCGCAGGACACCAGCCCTGCGTCACCCCACCGCCCGCCGTGCCTCGGCCACCACGTGGGGATCGGTGACGAAGTGGGTGTCCTGCTCGGCCGACGCACCCCCGGCGCCGAGCGGTACCCAGCCGCCGCCGCGCCGGGGCAGCGCCCTGGTCTTGGCGGAGAGGTGGACGGCGGCGGCTCCGGCGGAGATCAGGGCCGGGATGTCGGCGGGGCGCACCCCGCCGCCGGCCATCACCTGCACCCCGGGGGCGGCGGCGGCCATCGCGGCGATCGCCTCCAGCCCCTCGGCCGCGGTGGGGGCGCCGCCCGAGGTGAGGACCCGGGTGAGGCCGAGCGAGGGCAGCAGTGCGGCGGTGGCCACCGGGTCGGCGGACTGGTCGATGGCGCGGTGCAGGGTGATGTCCACCGGGCGGCCCGAGGCGCGGGCCGCTTCGGCGAGGCGGGCGACCGCGACCGTGTCCAGGGCGCCGTCGGCGGCCAGCGCGCCGATCACCACACCGGAGGCACCCGAGGCGATGACGGACCGCACCTCGGCGGCCATCAGTGCGATCTCCTCCGCGTCATGGACGAAGTCGCCGGGCCGGCACCTGACCAGCACCTGCACCGGCAGCCCCTCCCCGGCGACCGCCTCCACCAGGGCTGCCGACGGGGTCAGGCCGCCCAGCTCCAGGGCGACGCAGAGCTCGACGCGGTCGGCACCGTTCTCCCGGGCGACGCGGGCGCCGGCCGGTGAGGTGACGGCGATCTCCAAGGCGGGGCGTGTGGTCACTCGTCGTCCCCGGTCAGCGGCTGGTCGGAGGCGGGGATGATGCGGGCCGACAAGTCCGGGTCGGCCATCTCGCGGTCGAAGGGGAACATCGGGCGGCGGATGCGGTGGTGGCCCAGGCGTACCAGGTCCTGGTCCACACCGCCGGGGGTGAGCGCCATCTTCCAGCCGACCGACATGTCGAAGAGCTCGGGCTCCAGGTAGCCGATCTTCACGATCACGATGTCGGCGCCGCGCGGGTCGAGGTCCAGGTCGGTGAAGTCGTGCTCGTGGTGGTAGGGCTTGCGCAGCTTGGTGAGGATCGCGTACACGCTGCCGGTCCGGATGACGACCTCGGTCTCGGCGTCGCGGTCGCCGTGCCGGACGGCGTGCACCACACCGGTCAGGGTGACAGGGCCCGCGTGCCGGTCGTCCACCTCGGCACCGGCGGTGACCGTGACGGTGGCGCCGACGCCGGCGGCGACGGCGGTCTCGACGGCGGCCGGTCCGGGCACCGAGGCGTAGATGACGGTCGGGCCGTCGTCCTTCTGGAACTCCGGGCGAGTCAGCAGCCGGGTCAGGCCCCAGGTCACGTCGCCGGCGCCGCCTGCGGTCGGGTTGTCCCCGGTGTCGCTGATGAAGTACGGGCGCTGGTCGGAGGCCAGGGCCTCGTCCAGGATGCCGTCGAAGGTGCCGGTCGGGGCGACGAAGTCGAAGTCGTCGCGGGCCTTCCAGAAGCCCTGGGCCAGGCGCTCGGAACCGGCCGAAACGGCGGCCCGGTCGGTGCCGGTGACCACCACCACGGCGCGGTTGCGCGGTTCGTCGGCCCAGGCGTAGCCGACCCATATCGCGGCGTCGATCACGCCGTCCATGGCCTCGACCTCGTCCACGGCCGCGTACACGCTCTTGGCCGGCTCGATCCGGGTGGAGGTCTGCTCGCCGGCCAGCAGCACCGGCACCGGCACCCAGGCCTTGACCGGGCGGGGCGCGCCGGAGACCAGCAGGTCCACCAGATTGCGGACGGCCCGCTCCTTGGTCTCCATGTGGTCCTCGTGCGGAGCCATCCGGTAACAGGTGATCAGGTCGCTGCCGTGGGCGAGCTCGCGGGAGACGTTGCCGTGCAGGTCCATCGAGGTGGAGATGATCACGTCGGGGCCGACGGTGGCGCGGATGCGCTCCAGCAGCACCGCCTCGGCGTCGTCGATGCCCTCCACGGTCATCGCACCGTGGATGTCGTACCAGAGCCCGTCCGGCTTGGGCAGCGCGGCGAGCCGCTCGATCAGCTCGTCGGTGAGCTCGGCCCAGGCGGCGGCGGTGACGGTGCCGCCCGGCAGCGACTTGCCGACCAGGGCGCCGTGCCAGTCGGCGGCCTCGCGCAGTTCCTCACCGGGCGCCAGGAAGGGGTAGCGGTCCAGCACCTCGGCGCCGCGCGAGGGGTGGAACGCGGGGGCCTGGGTGCGGGCGGGAGAGAAGGTGGACGACTCGATGCCGAGCCCGGCGATGGCGATGACCGGGCGGGCTGCGGCGGTGCGGGAATGCGGCATGGCTCCTCGTAGGGGATGGGGTGTCAAGGGTGGCGGGGCGCCGGAGCGCGGAATTGGTCGGTGCCGACGACCTCGCCCAGGGCGAGGGCCAGGGCGCGCTGCAGGGCGAACTGCCCGGCGCCGACCAGTCCGGCGTCGGCGCCCAGGCTGGCCCGCTCGATGGTGAGGTGTTCGGTGACCAGCGGGTGGCAGCTCTCGTAGAGCTGGCTGCGCACGGCGGCGACGAACGGCTCCAGGGTGGAGAGGATGCCGCCGAGATAGACGGCGTCCGGGTTGAAGAAGTTGACGTTGGCGGCGAGCACTTGGCCGAGGTAGTCGCCGGCCCTGCGGACCGCGCGGGTGGCCTCCGGGTCGGCGTCGGTGGCCAGCCGGGCCACGTCCTCGATGCTGCTGACGTCGGCCCCGCGCTGGCGCAGGATGCGGACCAGGGCGGCGCCGGACGCCACGGTTTCCAGGCAGCCGGTGTTGCCGCAGGAACAGGGGATGTCGGCGCCGCCGTCGATCCGGATGTGGGTGATGTCACCGGCCGCGCCGGTGGCGCCCCGGTAGAGACGTCCGTCTGCGATGACGCCGGCGCCGATCGCCGAGCCGATCTTCACCATGATCGTCTGCCGGTGCCCGGCGGGCCGTACGGTGTGCTCGCCGACCGCCATGCAGTTGGCGTCGTTGTCCACGGCGGCCGGGACTCCGAAGCGTTCCTCCAGCCAGGCGGTGACCGGGAAACGGTTCCAGCCCGGCATCCGGGACGGCAGGACGACCGAGCCCGACGCGACGTCCACCGGCCCGGGCAGCGAGAGCCCGACCCCGCGCAGCCGGCCGCGGCCGCGCTGCTCGGCCAGCGCCTCCAGGGTCTCGGCGAGCCGGGGCAGGGCCGCCTCGGGGCCGTCGGCGATCACGAAGGGGACGGTCGAGACGTCGGTGAGACCTCCGCCGGGCAGCACCACACCGATCCGGGCGTGCCGGCCGCCGAGGTCGGCGGCGACGGCGAACTCGTCGTTGCTTCCCAGCCTCAGCGTTTTGCGGGGGCGTCCGCCGGTGGAGGACTGGGTGCCCTCCTCGGCGATCAGCCCGCGCTCCACCAGATGGGCCACGGTGAGAGAGATGGTGGAGGCGGCGGCCCCCAGCAGTCCGGCGAGTTCGGCACGTGACGAGGCCTGGCCCGATGCGACGAGTTCCAGGACCCGCGTGGCGAGGGCCGGGATGCCTTTCGTGGCCTTGCGGTCCCCTGCACTTATTTCAGTCATGTACGAAGTAACTTCCGCAACGGTATGTGTGGCGAAGACAATACGCCCGCGCTTGACGCAGGGGAACAGCTTCGCGAAGGAAGTGGGCCACCCTTGAAACCCGCTCAATCCACCCAAATGCACCCATTAGAGAGGGGTGATTGGGGCGAGCTGGCTTTTTTCGGAGACGTAGTAACTTACTTGTTACTAATTCTTGTTTGTTTCTTCGGCGCGTCCGTCGTTAGCTGTCGTGAACGCAGTGCCGGTCCCAGGACAGATACGGGTCCTTTCACTCTGAGGAGAGTCATGTTCCTTGCTCGCACGGCGAACAGCCGCCGCTGGGCCCTCGTCGCGGGTGCCGCTGTCACCGCGGGCGCTCTGCTGACCGGTTGTTCCGGCGGCAGCACCTCGTCGTCCGCATCCGGCTCGTCGGACACCATCAACTACGCGCTGCCGGCGAACTTCACGCCGAACTGGATCCTCCCGGTCGGCACCGCGGCGCACCTGAACACCAACAACTCCTCCATATCCCAGGCCGTCTGGGAGCCGCTGATCGCGTACGACGGCTCCACCGGCAACGTCGGCTGGAACAAGAACAACTCGCTGGCCACCGCCGCCGACTTCGCCAAGGACAGCAAGAGCGTCACGATCACGCTCGGCGACCGGCACTGGAGCGACGGCAAGCAGATCACCTCCCGCGACGTGGAGTTCTGGTTCAACCTGGTCAAGGCCAACAAGGCCGACTGGGCCAGTTACAGCCCTGGTAAGGCGCCTGACAACTGGACCTCCCTGAAGATCGTCGACGACACGCACTTCACCATCACTTTCGACCAGGCGTACAACCAGCAGTGGATGCTCGCCAACGAGTTGAGCATGATCCGCCCGATGCCGCAGCACGTCTGGGACAAGACCAGCGACTCGGGCACCGTGTCGGACCTCGACCGCACCACCGCGGGCGCCAAGAAGGTCTGGACGTACCTGAACGACGTTGCCAAGAAGATCTCCGGCTACGCCACCGACCCGCTCTGGAAGACGGTCAGCGGCCCGTACACCATCAAGTCGTTCTCCACGGCCGGCAAGGTCGAGCTGACCGCCAACGCCAAGTACGACGGCGGCGGCAAGGCCAACATCAAGAACGTGAACCTGCTGCCGTTCACCACCACGGACGCGGAGAAGAACGCGCTCCGGGCAGGCACGGTCGACTACGGCTACATCAACGCCACCGACCTCAGCCAGGAGGCGTCCTTCACCTCCAAGGGCTACACGGTGAAGCCGTGGTCCGGCTGGGCCATCACCTACATGCCCTACAACTTCAACAACCCCGCCATGGGCGCGGTCTTCAAGCAGCTCTACGCCCGCCAGGCGATCCAGATGTCGGTGGATCAGGCCACCCTCTCCAAGGTCGTCTTCAACGGCACCGCGGTCCCCACCTACGGCCCGATCCCGCAGGGACAGAACTCGTCGTTCGTCTCGCCGGAGCAGAAGAACAACCCGTACCCGTTCTCCACCACCAAGGCGAAGCAGCTGCTGACCAGCCACGGCTGGACCGAGCAGAACGGCACCATGGTGTGCACCAGCCCGGGCACCGCCGACAGCCAGTGCGGCGCCGGCGTGGACAAGGGCACCAAGTTCCAGATGCAGGTGCTCTCGCAGTCCGGTTCGACCGTGACCGACAACATGATGAGCGCCCTGCAGTCGTCGTTCGCCAAGACCGGGATCGACTTCACCATCAAGACCGCCCCGGTCAACTCGGTCCTCTCGCAGGCCGGCCAGTGCACGGCCGACCAGGCCGGCTGCAAGTGGCAGCTGTCGTTCTTCGGCACCGCGGGCAGCTGGTACTTCCCGGCCTACCCGAGCGGTGACTCCCTCTTCGCCACCGGCGGCGGCTCCAACTTCGGCAGCTACTCCAACCCCGCCGTGGACAAGCTGATCACCCAGACCACCACTTCCTCCTCCGACGAGGCGGTGCAGAAGTACAGCGCCGCCCTGGCCAAGGACCTCCCGGTCATCTGGCTGCCGGAGCCGGACTACCAGGTCTCCGTGGTCAAGAAGGGCCTGGGCGGCTTCGCCCAGGACTCGCTGGCCAACTTCCACCCCGCCATGTGGAAGTGGACCACCAAGTGAGCCCGGTCGGTGACCGTGCGTTCCACTGAGCCGAAGCGACCGGAAAACACATGAGTACTTCCTCGTACCTGATCAGGCGGGTCCTCCAAGCCGTCGTGGTGATCGTCATCGTGACGATCGTGGTCTTCGGTCTGCTGCACGCCCTGCCCGGGGGTCCCGCTCGCGGGATCCTCGGCCCGCAGGCCACAGCGCAGCAGATCACGTCCTTCAACCACGAGCAGGGCCTCGACAAGCCACTCCCCGTGCAGTACTTCTACTACCTGAACCAGCTGCTGCACGGCGACCTCGGCACCTCGTACACCCTCAATGAGCCGGTCTCCCAGCTCATCACCGAGCGGCTGGCCAAGACCCTGGTCCTCACCGCCCTGTCGGCGATCGTCGGCCTCGTGCTGGCCATCCCGCTCGGCATGTGGCAGGCCGTCCGACGCAACAAGCCCGTCGACTACGTCATCACCACGCTGAGCTTCATCGCCTACTCCACACCCGTGTACTTCCTCGGGCTGATCCTGGTGCTGGTGTTCAGTCAGGCGCTGCCGTGGTTCCCGTCCCAGGCCCCGCAGGGGGACACGCTCGCCCAGGTGCTCTCCGACCCGCAGGCGCTGGTGCTGCCGGTCATCGCCGGTGCCGCCTCGATGATCGCGGTGTTCAGCCGCTACATGCGGGCGGCCACCCTGGAGAACCTCTCCGAGGACTACGTCAGGACGGCGCGGGCCGGCGGCTCCCGCTCCCGCTCCATCCTGTGGCGGCATGTGTTCCGCAACTCGCTGACGCCGGTGATCGCCATGCTCGGCTACTACGTGCCGGTGCTGTTCGGCGGCGCCCTGGTGGTCGAGCAGCTCTTCAACTACCCCGGCATGGGCCTGCTCTTCTGGACCGCCGCGCAGTCCTCCGACTACCCGGTGCTGCTGGGCTGTGTGCTGGTCATCGCGATCGCCACGGTGGTCGGCACGCTGCTCGCCGACATCGTCCAGCGGATCATCGACCCCCGAGTGAAGGCAGGCCGGGCATGAGCGCCGTCATCCAGCCGGGCCGGGCGTCCGGCACGGCCACCGCCGCCGCCGGTGCGGTCTCCGGCACCCGGCTCGCCGTCCGGCGCTTCCTGCGCAACCGGCTCGCCGTGGTCGGGCTCGGCGTCGTGGTCTTCTTCTTCCTGTTCTGCTTCGTCGGTCCGCTGGTGTACTCCACCGACCAGACCCACACGATGCTCCAGCAGGTCAACCTCGCCCCCAGCGGTTCGCACTGGCTCGGCACCGACGCGGTCGGCCACGACGAGCTGGGCCGGCTGATGTACGGCGGCAAGGTGTCGCTGATCGTCGGCCTCGCCGCGGGCATCCTGGCCACCGTGATCGGCACCCTGTGGGGCGCCGCCGCCGGCTATGCCGGCGGCTGGATCGACGCGGTCATGATGCGGATCGTGGACGCGGGGATCGCCATCCCGGCGCTCTTCATCCTGCTGGTGGTTTCGGCCATCACCACCCCGGGCCTGACCGGGCTGATCGTCATCCTGGGCTTCGTCTCCTGGCTGGTGCCGTCCCGGCTGATCAGGGCCGAGACGCTGACCCTGAAGAACCGCGACTACGTCCTGACCCTGCGGGCCATCGGCGGGACACACACCCGGGCGATCACCCGGCACATCCTGCCGAACTCGGTCTCGACCATCATCGTCGCGACCACCTTCCAGATCGCCGACGCCATCCTGCTGGTCGCCTACGTCTCCTACCTGGGCCTGGGCGTCCAGCCGCCCGCCACCGACTGGGGCGGCATGCTCTCGGCCGGTCTCACCGCCGCGTACTCCGGCTACTGGTGGCTCATCCTGCCGCCGGGCCTGGCCATCATCCTGGTGGTCTGGGCGTTCAACGCGATCGGGGACGGACTCCGCGACGCATTCGACGTGAGGGGACGCGGATGACCGCCACCCAGGGCTCCGCCGCCCCGTCGGCCGGGCCGATTCTCGAACTCGACGACCTCGGCGTCATCTTCACCACCGAGACCGGCGAGGTACCGGCCGTCCGGAACGTCTCCCTGCACGTCAGCCCCGGCGAGACGCTCGCCCTGGTCGGCGAGTCGGGCTCCGGCAAATCCACCATCGCGCTGGCCGCGATGGGCCTGCTGACCGGCAACGCCCGTGCCACCGGCTGCGCCACCATCGCCGGCACCCAGGTGGTCGGTGCCCACGAGGCCGACCTGGCGGCGCTGCGCGGCCGGACCGTCTCCATGGTGTTCCAGGAGCCGGCCACCGCACTGGACCCGCTGACCCGGATCGGCAAGCAGATCGCCGAAGTGATCCGCAACCACCGCGAGGTGTCCGCCAAGGACGCCGCCGCCGAGGCCGTCGAACTGCTCCGCAAGGTCGGCATCCCCGAGCCGGAGAGGCGGGCCACCGCCTACCCCTTCCAGCTCTCCGGCGGACAGCGCCAGCGGGTGGTCATCGCCATGGCCATCGCCAACGAGCCCGCCCTGCTGATCGCCGACGAGCCGACCACCGCGCTGGACGTCACGGTGCAGGCCGAGATCCTCGACCTGCTGCGCCGGCTCGCCGTCGAGACCGGCACCGGCGTCCTGCTGGTCACCCACAACATGGGCGTGGTCGCGGACTTCGCCGACCGGGTCGCCGTGATGTACCACGGCGAGATCGTGGAGACCGGACCGGTCGAGGACGTACTGCTCCGCCCGTCCCACGACTACACCAAGCGGCTGCTGGCCGCGGTGCCCCGGCTGTCGGTCGCGGAGGCGGGCCGGCCGGTGGCACCGGCCGGAGCCACCCGTCCGGACACCGAGCCAGTGGTCGAACTCCGCGACATCTCCGTGGTGTTCGGCCGTGGCAAGGGCGCTGTGCGGGCTCTGGACGGGGTCTCGCTCGCCGTCCACGCCGGGGAGACCCTGGGCCTGGTGGGCGAGTCGGGCTCCGGCAAGTCCACCGCTTCCCGGGTCGCGCTCGGTCTGATCCCGCCGACTTCCGGCACCGTCTCGCTGTTCGGCACCGACCTGGCCGGCACCCGGTCCCGGGCCCGCCGGGCGCTGCGGGCCGGTATCGGCGTGGTCCTCCAGGACCCGGTGGCCTCCCTGGACGCCCGGATGACGGTCGGCGAGTGCATCGCCGAGCCGCTCAGGGTGCACCGCCGCGAGCTCTCCGCCAAGGACCGCCAGAGCAAGGTCGCCGCCGTCCTCGACCGGGTCCGGCTGCCGCGTGAACTCGCCCTGCGCGCCCCCCGGGAGCTGTCCGGCGGTCAGCGCCAGCGGGTCAGCCTGGCCCGCGCCCTGGTCCTGGAGCCCCGGCTGCTGGTCGCCGACGAGCCCACCAGTGCGCTCGACGTGAGCGTGCAGGAGGCGGTGCTCGAGGTGATCTCCGAGCTCCAGGAAGAGCTGGGCTTCGCCTGTCTTTTCGTCTCCCACGACCTGGCCGTCGTCCAGCACTTCGCGCAGCGCGTCGTCGTGATGCGGGCCGGCCGGGTCGAGGAGCAGGGCGCCACCGGCGCGACCCTGATGCACCCGGAGACCGACTACACCCGCCGGCTGCTGGCCGCCGTGCCGGTGCCCGACCCGGTGATCCAGCGCGGCCGCAGGGCCGAACGCCTGGCCACCCTCGCGGCCGGCCGGACGGAGGCCCAGGGGTGAGCGCCCACGACCGTACGCTCTTCGCCGGAGTGGACATCGGCGGCACCACCACCCAAGTGGTGCTCTGCGACGAGGACCTGACCGTGCTGGACCGCGCCGAGGTGGCGACCCCGGCGGCCGACGGCGGCCAGGCCATGATCGGCGCGGCCCTGGGCGCGCTGGCCCCGCTGCTGGAGCGCACCCCCGGCCGCCTCGCCGGTGCCGGGGTCGGCGCAGCCGGCCTGGTGGACTCCGCCGCCGGCCGCATCCTGGTGGCCAGCAACTCCTTCACCGGCTGGGCCGGCTTCGCGGTGACGGCCGCCGTCGAGGAGGCACTGGGCGTCCCGGCCTTCCTGGACAACGACGTCAACGCCTTCCTCTACGGGGAGGTGTCCGGCGGCGCCGTGCGCGGCGAGTCGGACGTCCTCGGGATGACCCTGGGCACCGGGGTCGGCGGCGCGCTGTGGACCGGCGGCGCGCTGTTCGCCGGGCCGCACGGCGCGGCCGGCGAGATCGGGCACATCCCCGGCTTCGGTGATCTGCTCTGCTCGTGCGGCGGCCGGGGCCATCTGGAGACCCTGGCCTCCGGCCGTTCCATCGGCGCCCGTTACGCGGACCGCACCGGCCGCCGACTGACCGCCCGCGAGGTCGCACAGGCCGCCGACCGCGGTGACCAGGACGCCCTCGCGGTGTACCGGGCCGCCGGTGCCGGAATCGCCCGGGCGATCGTGATGACGGCCGGCGTCGTGGACATCACCACGGTGGTGGTCGGCGGCGGGGTCAGCCGTGCCTGGCCCCTGCTGGAACCCCTCATCCTGGCGTCGCTGGCCGCCGAACCGCCGGTCAGCGGCCGCCCGGTCCGGCTGGTCAGGGCAGCTCTGGCTGCCGACGCGGTACCGGTCGGCGCCGCGGCCCGGGCCCGACGGGAACTGGCGGCGAAGGTCGGGGTCTAAGAAAACCCGGCCGCGGGCGCCACGAGCCTGCTCCGACGCCATGGGCCTGTGTGCCGTGGCGTCGGAGCAGGCTCTTCGCCGTCCCTCCTCCGGCGCCGGACGTTCACCGTGTCATCCGGGAGATCGAGGCCTCCCGTGCCGAGTTCCGGACATCGGCTTGCCCGCCCAGCCGGCAGGGTCGGCTGAGGCGTTCCCTCACCACGGCCGCCGTGCGCGGGTCCGCCCGCATGGAGGGCCGCACCATCGGCTGAAGAGCCGGACCCGGTCCGTGCCGAAGTTGCTGCGGATGGGCCGCCGCGGCGGACACCGGGCCCATACAGGGGTTGAGGGCGTCCGCCCGGCGGCCTGCGTCCTCAGCCCCTGCGCCCGTGAACCTTTGTGCGCCGTGCGGGGAACAAGGGGTGAGACGCTCACCGACCGAGCCCCAGGAGCCCCTGTGACCGGACCCCCGACCGGACGGCCCATCACCGAAGCCGACGACGCCGAGATCGTCGCCCAGTCGCTGGAGCAGCCGGAGATCTTCGCCGGGCTCTACGACCGCCACGCGCCCGACATCCACCGGTACGCCGCACGCCGCCTCGGGGAGGGCGCGGCGGACGACATCACGGCGGAGACGTTCCTCATCGCGTTCCGGTCCCGGCGCCGCTACGACACCACCCGCCGGGGCGCCCGGCCCTGGCTGTACGGCATCGCCGCCAATCTCATCGGCAAGCACCGGCGCGGCGAGGAGCGGAGTCTGCGGGCCCTGGCCCGTACCGGTCAGGACACGGTCGCCGCGTCCTGGAGCGACCGCTCCGACGACCGGATCGCCGCCCAGGTCCCGCTGGCCGGAGCGCTCGCCGCGCTCTCCCCCGGCGACCGCCATGTGCTGCTGCTCGTCGCCTGGGCGGACCTCGGATACGAGGAGGTCGCACAGGCGCTGGGCATCCCGCTCGGCACCGTGCGGTCCCGCCTCAACCGCGCCCGTCGCAAGGTCCGCGAGGCGTTGCACACCGACCCCGCGTTCACATCCGACGTCATGGAGCTGAGCCCGTCATGGACGAAATGACCCAGCTGCGCGAGCTGCGCGCAGATGCCCCCGTCCCCGACCGTGCCGCGCTCGCTCCCGGCCGGCAACGGCTGACGGACTCCCTTGCCGGCGGCCGGCGCACCCGCCGGCTGCGTGCCGACTGGCGGATGGCGTCGATCGGCGCCGCGGCGGCGATCACCGCAGCCGCTCTGCTGACCACGCAGCTCGGCGCGGACGGTCCCACTCACCGGGCCACCGCGGCGGCCCCCCTGACCCTGGACAGCCCGGCCGAGGTACTGAACCGGGCCGCCGACGAGCTGGCGAAGCAGCAGGCCGCGCCGGAGCCGCGCGACGACCAGTGGATCTACACCCGGACGAAGATCGCCCAGCAGGAGCCCAAGGCGGGCTCGGCCGCCGTGGACCGGTCGGACTCGGCCGCCGCCGGGCAGTTCTCGTACAACCCGGATTCCTGGGTTCCGTACGACAACTCCGCCGCGGCGGAGAACGGCAAGGACAGCGACTACCGCACGGCCCGCCAGGTCTACCGGGCCGCCGATGAGCTGCCCGACGATCCGGCGCGTCTGCTGGCGAAGGTCCGCTCGTTCTATCCGACGGGCCACACCGCCGACAGCCCTCCCGAGGCCGAGGCCCAGCACAGCTTCCGCGCCATGGGTCTGATGGTCGAGGCGTACCCGATCGCGCCGGACGCCCTCGCCCGGATCTACCGTGCGCTGGCCACCGTCCCGGGGGTGAAGGTCACCGGCCATCTCGTGAAGGACGCCGCGGGGCGCGATGCCATTGCCATCACACGGAAGGAGGACGGCTCGCACGAGCAGCGCGAGATCCTCATCAGCCCCCGCGACTACAGCTACGCGGGCATGCGCTTCGTGGCCGTCGAGGACTACGAGATGAAGGTTCCCACCGGGATGAAGGTCCCGCCCGAGACGTACAAGGCCGGGGAGGTCCTCGTCAGCGAGGCGCGGATCAGGGCCGCCGTCGTCGACGCCAAGGGCCTGAAGCCCTGACCGCAGGGTGGTACGAAACGGCCCGGTGTCCGCTACAGGGGTGCGGACACCGGGCCGCAGCCCTTCCACGTGACCGACCCCACCCCCCACTGGGTCAGAACTCCCGCGACAATGAACCCGTGATCACTTCGCCGCCACGGAGCACCCACCGACGCGCCGAGCCGGCTTCGACGCCGTACGTCGACCTGTCGCGCGCCGAGTGGAGCGCCCTGCGCGACAAGACGCCGCTGCCGCTGACCGCCGACGAGGTGGAACAGCTGCGCGGGCTCGGTGACGTCATCGACCTCGACGAGGTACGGGACGTCTATCTGCCGCTCTCCCGCCTCCTCAACCTCTACGTCCAGGCCACCTCCGGCCTGCGAGGCGCCCTGAACACCTTCCTCGGGGACGCGGGCAACGGCCACGGCGAGCAGCGGGGCACCCCGTTCGTCATCGGGGTCGCCGGCAGCGTGGCCGTCGGCAAGTCCACCAGTGCCCGTATCCTCCAGGCGCTGCTCGCCCGCTGGCCCGAGCACCCCCGGGTGGAGCTCGTCACCACGGACGGGTTCCTGCTGCCGATGAAGGAACTCCGGGCGCGCGGGCTGATGTCGCGCAAGGGGTTCCCCGAGTCGTACGACCGGCGTGCCCTGACCCGTTTCGTCGCCGACATCAAGGCCGGCAAGGACGAGGTGACGGCGCCCGTCTACTCGCACCTGATCTACGACATCGTGCCGGGCGAGCGGCTCACCGTACGCCGCCCCGACATCCTGATCGTCGAGGGCCTCAACGTGCTGCAGCCCGCGCTCCCCGGCAAGGACGGCCGCACCAGGGTCGGGCTCGCCGACTACTTCGACTTCAGTGTGTACGTGGACGCGCGGGCCGAGGACATCGAGACCTGGTACCTCAACCGCTTCCGCAAGCTGCGCGAGACGGCCTTCCAGAACCCGTTCTCGTACTTCCGCACGTACACCCAGGTCTCCGAGGAGGAGGCCATGGAGTACGCCCGCACCATGTGGCGGACCATCAACAAGCCCAATCTGCTGGAAAATGTGGCACCCACTCGCGGCCGTGCCACTCTGGTGCTGCGCAAGGGCCCGGACCACAAGGTCCAGCGTCTCTCCCTGCGCAAACTCTGAGCCCCCCGAGCCTCCCCGGGAGTATCCGCGTGCTGCATCTGCGCCTGATCGTCCCTCACGGCCGCACGGACGAGGTGGTGCACGTCGTGCAGCACACCGTCGGCGCCACGCATCTGGTGGTCATGCCCGGTGTCGCCCTCGACCCCGCGGGCGATGTCGTGACGTGCGACGTGGCGCGTGAGGCGGGCGACGAGCTGATCGCATCACTGCGCGAGCTCGGCATCGACGAGTCCGGCTCGATCAGCGTCGAGGAGACGGACCTGACGCTCTCCGCGCATGCCGACCGGGCCGAGGAGGAGGCGCCGGGCGAGGGCGCGGACGCGGTGCTGTGGGAGGAACTGGCGGACGCGACCCACGAGGAGTCGACGCTCAGCGTCACCTATCTGGCGTTCCTCACGATCGCCACGATGCTCGCGGCCTGCGGTGTGATGCTGGACAACGCGATCCTGATCGTGGGCGCCATGGCGGTGGGCCCGGAGTTCGGGCCACTGGCCGGCATTTCCACGGCGCTGGTGCAGCGTGCCCCGCGGTTGGTGTGGCGGTCGCTGTGGGCGCTGGTCGGCGGGTTCGCCGTAGCGATGGTGCTGACGGCCGGGTTCGCCTGGATGATGAACAGCCTCGGGCTGTTCACGGAGGCGATGATCGAGGCGAAGCGGCCCAATACGGCGTTCATCTGGCAGCCGGACTGGATGTCGTTCGTGGTGGCGTTCCTGGCGGGCATCGGCGGGACGCTCTCCCTCACCTCGGCGAAGTCGGGTGCGCTGATCGGCGTCGCGATCTCGGTGACGACGGTGCCCGCGGCCGCCAATGCGGCGGTGGCCTTCAGCTACCAGGACCTTTCCCAGACGTGGGGTTCGGTGGGCCAGCTGATGGCGAACCTCGGCGGGATCGTGCTCGCGGGCACGCTGACACTGCTGGTCCTCAAGGCGCTGTGGGCGATGCACCGACGTCGGATCCGGGCTGCCTGACGCGACGGACCGGAGCCGGCGACGGTCCTTCGGCTGTCGTCCGGCAGCGGCCGCACACGACGCCGCCCGGCGCCCCTCCAGGAGGAACACCGGGCGGCACCTCACCCTCGTACGGGGAAACCTCGTACGGCCGAGGTCACCCCAGGGCGGACTTCACCACGTCGGCCAGCCGCCCGGCCACCGACCGTGCCTGCTCGATGTCGGCCGCCTCGACCATGACCCGCACCAGCGGCTCGGTGCCCGACTGGCGCAGCAGTACGCGCCCGGTGTCGCCCAGCTCGCGCTCGGCCTCCTCGACCGCGGCGGCCAGCTCCGGAGAGGTGTCGACCCGGGACTTGTCGACGTCCCGGACATTGACCAGGATCTGCGGGAGCCGCTGCATGACACCGGCCAGGTCGGCGAGCGTACGGCCGGTGGCGACGACCCGGGCCGCCAGCATCAGGCCGGTCAGTGTGCCGTCACCGGTCGTGGCGTGGTCGAGGACGATGACATGGCCGGACTGCTCGCCGCCCAGCGCGTAGCCCTCCGCCTTCATCGACTCCAGGACGTAACGGTCACCGACGACGGTCTGGACGAGGTGGATGCCCTCCCGCTCCATGGCGATCTTGAAGCCGAGGTTGGACATGACCGTGCCGACCACGGTGTCCTTGCGCAGCTGCCCGGCCTCGCGCATGGCGAGGGCCAGCACGGCCAGGATCTGGTCGCCGTCGACCTCCTCGCCCGAGGCGTCCACGGCGAGGCAGCGGTCGGCGTCGCCGTCGTGCGCGATACCGAAGTCGGCGCCGTGCTCGACGACGGCGGTCTTCAGCAACTCCAGGTGGGTGGAGCCGCAGCCCTCGTTGATGTTCAGGCCGTTCGGATCGGCCCCGATGGTGACGACCTCGGCGCCGGCCCGGGCGAATGCCTCGGGCGAGACCCGGGCGGCCGCGCCGTGCGCCTCGTCGAGGACGACCTTCAGCCCGTCGAGCCGGTTCGGCAGGACTGCGACGAGGTGGGCCACGTACCGGTCGAAGCCCTCGGTGTAATCCGTGACCCGTCCCACACCGGCACCGGTCGGACGCGCCCACGGCTCACCGGTGCGGTGCTGCTCGTAGAGCGTCTCGATCCGGTCCTCCAGCTCGTCGGCGAGCTTGTGACCACCACGGGCGAAGAACTTGACACCGTTGTCCGGCATGGCGTTGTGACTGGCGGAGAGCATCACGCCGAGGTCGGCGCCCAGCGCGCCGGTGAGGTACGCCACCGCGGGGGTGGGCAGCACACCGACGCGCAGGACGTCCACGCCCGCGCTCGCCAGACCGGCCACCACGGCAGCCTCCAGGAACTCTCCGGACGCGCGGGGGTCACGGCCCACCACCGCGGTCGGCCGATGCCCCTCAAGGGTGCCCGTCTCGGCGAGCACATGCGCCGCAGCGACCGACAGACCGAGCGCGAGCTCGGCCGTCAGGTCCGCATTGGCGACGCCGCGCACGCCGTCCGTGCCGAAGAGTCGTCCCACTGGTGTCCTCCGAAGATGCTCCGAAACCGAACTGCGAAAACAAAACACGTCATGGCAGGCATGACCCAGAACGACGCCAGGCAACAAAGAGCCATGCCAAGCATGGCGGGCCTATGAACGTCTGATGCCGTTATACGCCTGTGGGTGCCAATAAACGAACGCCCCGGGGGCACAGGAGTGCCTCCGGGGCGAACGTGTACAGCAGGTGAGCAGGCGGATTAGCGCTTGCTGTACTGCGGAGCCTTACGGGCCTTCTTGAGACCGGCCTTCTTGCGCTCGACCGCACGGTCGTCGCGGGAGAGGAAGCCGGCCTTCTTCAGCGGGGCGCGGTTGTTGTCCACGTCCGCCTCGTTCAGGGCACGGGCGACACCGAGGCGCAGGGCACCGGCCTGACCCGAGACGCCGCCACCCGCGATGCGGGCGATGACGTCGTAGCGGTTGTCGAGCTCGAGCACCTTGAAGGGCTCGTTGACTTCCTGCTGGTGCACCTTGTTGGGGAAGTAGTCCTCAAGGGTGCGACCGTTGATCTTCCACTTGCCGGTGCCCGGAACGATCCGGACGCGGGCAATGGCGTTCTTGCGACGGCCAAGGCCGGCGGCAGGCTGCGGCTCGCCGAAGCGGGACGCCAGCGACTCGCTGGTGTACTCGCCCTCGACGGGAACCTCCGATTCGAAGGTGGTCACCTCGGCGTAGACCTCTTCGCCCTCGGTGCCCTCGATGGGGTTCTCAACAGTGGTCTCGGCCACGATTCTCCTCAGATCTTTCTTTACGTCTTAGGGGGAGGCCGGAACTACTGCGCGACCTGGGTGATCTCGAACGGGACCGGCTGCTGCGCAGCGTGCGGGTGCTGGTCGCCCGCGTAGACCTTGAGCTTCGAGAGCATCTGACGGCCCAGGGTGTTCTTGGGGATCATGCCCTTGATGGCCTTCTCGACAGCCTTCTCCGGGTTCTTGGAGAGGAGCTCGTCGTAACGCACGGAGCGCAGACCACCCGGGAACCCGGAGTGGCGGTACGCCATCTTCTGGGTCTTCTTGTTGCCGGAAAGGTGAACCTTGTCGGCGTTGATGATGATGACGAAGTCGCCCATGTCCATGTGGGGGGCGTAAATCGCCTTGTGCTTGCCTCGGAGGAGGTTCGCAGCCGTGGTGGCCAGACGACCCAGGACGATGTCCTGCGCGTCAATGATGTGCCACTGGCGCGTCACATCGCCGGGCTTGGGGCTGTACGTACGCACTTCGTAGCCTTCGCTTCTTCAGTGGATGAGGTCCAGACACATGGCACCCCTGAAGCGATCATGCAGCTGGGGCTCACAATGCCGGGAACGCTGCCCGTATGCGAGCCACTGGTAACTGCTCCAGAGAACCTACGTAAGGGCTCTTCGCGTGAGAACGACGAAGCCGATACGCATAACAACCCCCGACAGTACCCGCCCCGCCCGGGACGGGTCAAAACGCGCCGGCCCTAGCGCTCCCGCTCCACCCGCCGCTCGTCCCACACCGGCTCCGCCGTCTCCCGCACCACCCCGTCCGACCCGAACACCAGGTACCGGTCGAAGGACTTCGCGAACCACCGGTCGTGCGTGACGGTCATCACGGTCCCGTCGTACGCCTCGAGCCCGTCCTGCAGCGCCTCCGCCGACTCCAGGTCCAGGTTGTCCGTCGGCTCGTCCAGCAGCAGCGCCGTGGTTCCCGCCAGCTCCAGCAGCAGGATCTGGAACCGTGCCTGCTGCCCGCCGGACAGCTTCTCGAAGGGCTGGTCGCCCTGCCGCTCCAGTTCGTACCGGCGCAGTACGGACATCGCCCCGCCCCGGTCCTTCGCGTGCTCCGTCCACAGGATCTCGACAAGCGTGTGCCCCATCAGCTCCGGATGGGCGTGCGTCTGAGCGAAATGTCCGGGCACGACCCGCGCACCGAGCTTCCACTCCCCCGTGTGCGCGACCGGTTCCCCGGCCAGCAGCCGCAGGAAGTGCGACTTGCCCGAGCCGTTCGAGCCGAGGACAGCCACCCGTTCCCCGTAGTAGATCTCCAGGTCGAACGGCTTCATCAGCCCGGTCAGCTCCAGCCCCTTACAGGTCACCGCCCGCACCCCGGTCCGGCCACCGCGCAGCCGCATCTTGATGTCCTGCTCGCGCGGCGGCTCCGGCGGGGGCCCGGCCTCCTCGAACTTCCGCAGCCGGGTCTGCGCCGCCTGGTAGCGCGAGGCCAGCTCGTGGCTGATGGACGCCGCCTGCCGAAGGCTGAGCACCAGTTTTTTCAGCTGGGCGTGCTTCTCGTCCCAGCGTCGCTTCAGTTCCTCGAACCGGGCGAACCGGTCCTTGCGGGCCTCGTGGTACGTGTCGAAACCGCCGCCGTGCACCCACACGTCGCTGCCCGCCGGACCGGGCTCCACGCTGACGATCTTCTCCGCGGCCCGGGACAGCAGCTCCCGGTCGTGCGAGACGAAGAGGACCGTCTTACGGGTCTCCTTGAGCTTCCCCTCCAGCCACCGCTTGCCGGGCACGTCGAGATAGTTGTCCGGCTCGTCGAGCAGCAGCACCTCGTCGGGCCCGCGCAACAGCGCTTCGAGCACGAGCCGCTTCTGCTCACCACCACTGAGCGTGCGGACCTCGCGCCACTGCGCCTTCTCGTACGGGACGCCGAGCGCGGCCACGGTGCACATGTCCCAGACGGTCTCGGCCTCGTACCCGCGGGCCTCCGCCCAGTCGCTGAGGGCCTGCGCGTACGCCATCTGCGCGGCCTCGTCGTCGACGGTGACGATCAGCTCCTCGGCCTTGTCCACGGCCTGCGCCGCCTCCCGGATGCGCGGCTGGGCGACGGAGACGAGAAGGTCGCGGACCGTACGTTCGTCCCGCACCGAGCCCACGAACTGCGGCATCACGCCGAGTCCGCCGCTCACCGACACCGTGCCGCCGTGCGGCTGGATCTCCCCGGACAGCAGCCGCAGCAGTGTCGTCTTCCCGGCGCCGTTCGCCCCCACGAGGGCGACGACGGCCCCGTCCGCGACCCGGAACGAAGCATCGCCGAGCAGCACCCGCCCGTCCGGTAGGTAGTACTCCAGGTGGCCTGCTTCAAGATGTCCCATGCACAGCATTGTCACGGCCCGCGAAGCCCTGGCCCAACCGGTTTATGTCTCCTCTAGGATTCGCCGCATGAGCTTTGGGCAAGGGGGGCCCTCCTGGGGGCCCGGAGGCAATCACACTCCGGACTGGGCAGCGCTGGCCGATGAATCCGCCGCGCGGAACCGTCGCAAGAAATGGCTGATGATCGGCGGCGGCGCCCTCGCCACCGCCGCGATAGCGGCGATCGTCGCGACAGCCGTCATCTCGACCAACAACAACGACGGCTCCATCGGCTCGGGCAGGAACGCGAGCCAGTTGCCGGGACCCGCCGATCTGCCGACCGACTCGGCGGAGCCCGAGCCGTCCTTCTCCACGGTGGCGCCTCCGCCCCCGCCGGACCCGAAGGACTACATATCCGATGTGAAGAAGGACAGGGCGCCGATCTCCATCGACTCCTTCTACCCCGGCAGGAAGCTGACGATGGGCGACCGCGTGTACGCCAAGGGCGCCACGCACCGCACGTCGAACTGCGCCGCGGCCACCCAGGGCGCACTCGGCTCGATCCTCGCGAACAACGGCTGCGACCAGGTCATCCGCGCCACGTACAGCAAGGCGGGGATCGCCGTCACCGTCGGCGTCGCGGTCTTCGAGACGGAGGCGCAGGCCAAGAAGGCGGCGCAGCAGGCGTCCGGCGGTCTGGCGTCGCTGAGCGGCGCGGGCGTGCCGACGTTCTGCCGCGGCGGTTCCATCTGCCGCCGCACCGCCAACTCGTACGGCCGCTACGCCTACTTCACCATCGGGGGCTTCACCAACGGCAAGAACGTCACCCAGGCCGACAAGGACGTCTTCGCGGTCGGCGACGACCTGACGGACTTCACGTTCCGGCAGATCCGCCACCGTGGCGAGGTCCAGGCCTCGGCGGCGGCGACCGCGCCCACCACCTGACACGGCCGCAGGAGTCAGTGGCGGCCGCCGCCGGCATCGCCGGTCGGCCCCGCCTCCTCAGGACGGCCGGCCCCCTCATCGGCCGCGCCCCGGCCTCGCTCGGACACGTTGCCACACCGGAACGTCACCGACAGGGCCGGGGAACGGCGGTGACGCGCGCATCGAGGAGGTCCGGAGGCAGTGGACGGCACCGCCCCTCAGCAGCAGCCGCCCCCGGGCAGCGTCCGCATGTTGCGTGCCGCCTTGTTGCGCGCGGCGAGCAACTCGTCGGCCGGGTAGGCGACTTCCTCCAGCGTCAGTCCGTGCGGCCGCACCACGTGCACCCCCGGGTCCCGCACCCCCGCCGCCAGCACCTGGGCCGGCCACGGGTCGGGGCGGCGTCCGTCGCCCACGAACAGCATGGCGCCGACCAGCGCGCGCACCATGTTGTGGCAGAAGGCATCGGCCTGCACGGTCCCCGTGATGACTCCGGACGCCTCGTCCCGTACCCAACTCAGCTGCTGCAGCGTGCGGATGGTCGTCGCACCCTCGCGCTTCCTGCAGTACGCGGCGAAATCGTGCTCCCCGAGCATCCTGGCCGCAGCCGCGTTCATCGCGTCCACGTCCAACGGCCGGTCGTGCCAGAGCACATGTCCGCGAGTCAGGGGATCCGCGCCGCCGGGCCGGTCCGAGATCCGGTACGCGTACCGCCGCCACAGCGCCGAGAAACGCGCGTTGAACCCCGCCGGAGCCTCGGCCACCCGCCAGATCCGTACATCGGGGGCCATCCGGCCGGCCATCCGACGCAGCAGCAGCGCACCGTGCTCGGCCCACACCTCGTCCGGCAGATCGACATGCGCGACCTGACCGCGGGCATGCACCCCGGCATCGGTGCGCCCGGCGACCGTCAGGTCGTACGTCCGCTCGGACCGCGTCACGGTACGCAGCGCGTCCTCGATCTCCCCCTGCACCGTGCGCCGCGCCGTCTGCTTCGCCCAGCCGGAGAAGTCCTTGCCGTCGTACGCCAGGTCCAGCCGCACCCGTACGAAACCGGGCTCCACTTCGTCACTCACTCAACGATCCTCTCAAGCCTGAACGTACGGAACGGGCCCGCACCTCCCCGAAGGGTGATGCGGGCCCGTCCAGTGGTCTCAGAACGCTCAGGCGTCCTTGGACTCCGCGTCGGCCTCGGCCGGCTTGGCGTCCTCGACGACCTCGGCGGACTCGTCCTTCTTGAGGGAGTCCTCCTTGACCGCACGCTTCGTCGCGGCCTCGGCCTCACCAGTGGCCTGCTGCGCCACGGTCAGCGCCTCGACCAGCTCGATGACGGCCATCGGGGCGTTGTCGCCACGACGGTTGCCGATCTTGGTGATGCGCGTGTAACCACCGGGGCGGTTCTCGTAGCGCGGGGCGATCTCGGTGAAGAGCGTGTGCACGATGCTCTTGTCCGTGATCGTCTGCAGAACGAGGCGACGGTTGTGGATGTCGCCCTTCTTCGCCTTGGTGATCAGACGCTCGGCGACCGGACGCAGGCGGCGGGCCTTGGCCTCGGTCGTCGTGATGCGGCCGTGCTCGAACAGCGACTTCGCGAGGTTCGCGAGAAGCAGACGCTCGTGCGCGGCGCTGCCGCCCAGACGGGCACCCTTTGCGGGACGCGGCATGGTGTTTCTCCTTGTGTGCTGCACCGGCCGTATCAGGTACCGGTGTCAGTTCCCGTGAAGCGGCCGCCTCACGGAAGATCATGGGCCGTCCGGACACCATCCCGGCCGATGAGATCAGTCATCGGCCGAAATCAAGCCCGTCGAGGGGGTCCCCCCATGCCCTTAAGGCTATGGGGGAGATTGAGGACAGAGCCCTCACCCGGACCGGGGCGCCCGGAAACCCAGGCGCCCCAGCCGGAGGTGTAACTAGTACTGCTCGGTCTCGACGAAGCCCGCGTCCGCGTCGTCGTCGGCGCCGAAGGCGTCGGCGGCAGCGGTCGGGTCGAATCCGGGCGGGCTGTCCTTGAGCGCCAGGCCCATACCGGCCAGCTTCGCCTTGACCTCATCGATCGACTTCGCACCGAAGTTGCGGATGTCGAGCAGGTCGGCCTCCGAGCGCGCCACGAGCTCACCCACGGAGTGGATGCCCTCACGCTTGAGGCAGTTGTACGAACGGACCGTGAGCTCAAGCTCCTCGATCGGCAGCGCCAGATCGGCGGCGAGCGCGGCGTCCGTCGGCGACGGGCCCATGTCGATGCCCTCGGCGTCGATGTTGAGCTCGCGGGCCAGACCGAACAGCTCGACCAGGGTCTTACCGGCCGACGCCATGGCGTCACG
>NZ_JBLVKW010000042.1:0-72248 GCF_048270745.1 Streptomyces sp. NPDC056231
GCCCCGCGAGTGATCGCGGGGCCGGGCCCTCCGGCCTGTACGGGGTGCGGCGGCCTCCGGCAGGACGTCAGATCGGCTGCGGCTCGAAATCCCAGAAGGGCCGGTTGCGCGAACGCGCCGAGACCGTGTGCACGTGCTGTGCCCCCAGCGCCGAGACCAGGTCGCCCAGCGCTTCGCTCTCCACCTTGTCGGCCCGCTGCCGGTCCCGGGTGCCGCGCAGATCCGCCGCGTACGCGATCCGGGCGGACAGGCTGAGCGGATGAGTACGGCCGAGTGCCTCGATGGCACGCGCGATGACCGATTCCATCAGGGCCGCCGCGGACTCCGTCCGCTGTCACTCATGACACCCCCGTTCCCCGAACTCCCCGCAGGTTAACGGCAGTACGCGATCGATGCGATGCACATCCGTCAGGACGCCGGGGCCGGGCGCGCCGGTTCTCGGGTGTTTCCCGGCCGGATTCCGTCGCCCCCGCCGAGGGTCCCGGCGCTCGCGCTCCCAGCCCCCTGGGGGCTGTCACCAGGCATTAAACTTGCGGCCATGTACTTCACCGACCGTGGCATCGAGGAGCTGGAGAAGCGGCGCGGCGAGGAGGAGGTCACTTTCGAGTGGCTCGCCGAGCAGCTGCGTACGTTCGTCGACCTCAATCCCGATTTCGAGGTGCCCGTCGAGCGCCTCGCCACCTGGCTGGCCCGGCTGGACGACGAGGACGAGGAATAGGGCGACGCCCAGGGGCGTCCGCCGGGCCCCGTCGGCCCGGATCAGCCCCCTCCTCCCGGATCAGCAACCGTCGGCCCGGATCCGGTCGTACGCAAGACCGAGTGCCCCGTGCACGATCAGCAGCGCTCCCGCGAACGCCCACCCTCCGCTGCGGCGCCCGATCCCCCAGGCGACGAGCGGTACTCCCGCGGCGAGCTGGGCGGTGGCGAGCGCACGCGCCTTGGGGCCTCGGAGCCACGGGCCGAGTCTGCCGCTCTCGACCGCGTGGAGTTCGATCTTCACGGCGTCTCGCCAGCCCGCCCAGGCGATCCGCTCGGATCCGGGCCTGCTGCCGGCCGAGGCGTGCAGCCGATCGGCGGGTTCGCCGGGATCGAGGCCGGCCGGGAGGGTCAGTCCGATTCGGGTGAGTACGGCGAGAAGACCGCGCAGCCGGGTGCGGGCGTCCGCGTCGGGATCCGGGCGGGTCAGCGTTTCGAGCCGCTGAATGTCCAGGACGGGGTCGAGCCCGAGCCGCGCGGCAAACGTACGCATCGCCTCGTCCTCACCCGCCGGAGTCCCGTCCGCCAGCCAGACGTATCCGACGGGCCGTCGGAAGTCGGACGCGAGCGTGCAGCCGGCCCGGTCTCCGTCCCACCACAGTGCGAGAACCGGCCAGGCGGAGCCGACCGCGAGCGCGGTGGCCCAGCCGCCCACCACACTGTCGACCGGCTGATCCCCTTCTTCCCCGTCCTGCCAGGGCTTTCCCTCCGGCACGAGGACGCTCCACCCGTCACCCGCGGGCGCGAGCAGCATGCGTTCGCGCAGCAGATGGGCCACCGGCCGTACGGAGTCGGGTTCGGCCCGGCAGAGCAGGAGCGCACCCACGGGTGATGTCGCGTTCATGCCCTACACCGTAGGGCAATTTGCCCACATTCAGGGCCATTTGATCGACCCAGGCCGGCCCACCCACCCTTGACTTTCTCGATCCGCGATATATCGTGTTCTTCAAGAGACGCGATATGTTGCGTCATGGCGCCCTCCCGGGAGGTCAGATCCATGCCTGTGTCGACGTGGGCCATCGCCGAGCCCCAGAAGCTCACCTTCGACGACCCGGTGACGGCACTGAGCGTGCGCATCGTCAACGGCACCGTCAACGTCGTCGGCACCGAGGAGCCGACCGCGCGGCTGGAGGTCTCCGCGATCGAGGGCCCGCCGCTCAATGTGACGCAGAAGGACGGCATCCTCACGGTCGCCTACGAGGACCTGCCCTGGCACGGCTTCCTGAAGTGGTTCGACCACAAGGGGCGGCACCGCAGCGCGGTGGTCTCGCTCGCCGTGCCGGCCGGGTCGACCGTGGAGCTCGGCACGGTCGGTGCCGGAGCACTGGTCTCGGGCATCCGGGGACGTACGGACGTGCGCGGCATCACCGGCGACGCCACGCTCGTCGGCCTCGGCGGCACGGTCCGCGCGGACACGGTCTCCGGCAATGTGGAGGCCCAGTCCGTCACCGGGGAGCTCCGCTTCAAGTCGGTCTCCGGCGATCTGACGGTCGTCGAGGGCGCCGGGGCGGCGGTACGGGCCGAATCTGTCAGCGGCAACATGGTGCTGGACCTGGACCCGACCGGGAAGCCCACGGACATCCGGCTGACCACGGTCTCCGGCGAGGTCGCCATCCGGCTGCCGCACCCGGCGGACGCGACGGTCGAGGCCAACACGGCCAGCGGCGCCGTCTCCAACAGCTTCGAAGATCTACGGGTCGGCGGCCAGTGGGGTGCGAAGCGCATCACCGGGACGCTCGGCGCAGGAACCGGAACGCTGAGGGCCACGACCGTGTCGGGGTCGATAGCCCTGCTGCGCCGCCCACCGGCCGAGGACGATCCGTACGACGCCGAGTCGACCGGAAAGGTGCTCTGACATGCCCTCCGTATTCGCCCATGGGCGGCTCCGCCTCTACCTGCTGAAACTCCTGGACGAGGCACCCCGTCACGGCTACGAGGTGATCCGGATCCTGGAGGAACGTTTCCACGGCCTGTACGCACCGTCGGCGGGCACCGTCTATCCGCGCCTGGCCAAGCTGGAGGCCGAGGGTCTCGTCACGCATGCCACCGAGGGCGGCCGCAAGGTCTACTCGATCACCGATGCGGGCCGCGCGGAACTGGCGGACCGCGGCGGCGAACTGGCCGATCTGGAGCTGGAGATCCGCGAGTCGGTCTCCGAACTGGCCGCCGAGATGCGGGACGACGTGCGGGGCGCGGCGGGGAAGCTGCGCAGCGAGATGCGCGCGGCAGCCGGCGAGACCCGGCACACCTCCGGCACCGGGACCGGCGCGAAGAGCGACCGGGGCTCCCCGTTCGGCGACTTCACGGACTTCGGCGACAGCGAGGCCTGGCGCACCGCCAAGGAGGAGCTGCGCAAGGCCAAGCAGGAGTGGAAGGAGCAGGCCCGCCGGGCGAAGGACGAGTCCCGCCGGGCCCGCGAGGACGCCCAGCAGGCGCGTCGCCAGGCCAAGGAGGCCCAGGAGAAGGCGCGCGAGCAGATGCAGAACGCGGCCCGGCAGGTCCAGGAGCACTTCGCCCGGGGTGACTGGCCCACCGGCGTACGGGAGGGGCTGGCCGAGATCACCGGCCGCCTGGCCGGATACACCGGGACGACCGGCCGGCCCTCGTACACCAAGCCCGAACCGGCGGCCGCCGACCCCGAATGGGGCAAGGAGACGGGCACGACGGGCGACCCGGCCCGCGACCTGGACCGCCTGCTCGACCGCTTCCGGGACGACATCCGCGACGCGGCCCGCGACCGGGGCGTCACCGAGGACCAGCTGGTGGAGGCCCGCCGCCATCTGTCGACGGCGGCGGCCCGCATCGGCGCGCTCCTACGGAAGGGCGCCGGCGCCGAGGAGTGAGCCGGGGCCGGGGGCATGCCCCCGGCCCGGCCACCGCATCCCTACCCCGCCTTCTCCTGCCCCTCGGCTCCCCCGGCACCCTCCCCGTACAGCGCGCGGGTGACCGCCTCGTGCGTCGCCCCGTGCTCCGCCAGCACATCGGCGACCACACCGGGTGTGACGGTGAACGCCAGCAGGATGTGTTCCTCGCCGATGAACCGGTCACCGCGCCCCACCGCGACCCGCAGGGACTTCTCCAGAATCGTCTTTGCGCCCCGGGCAAAGGGGGGCCGCCCGGACCGCCCGCGGCGGCCCTTCCGGTCCGCGGCCAGGGCGCCCTCACCGTGGGCGTCCTCGATCCGGGTGACGATCTCCGTCACATCGATGCCGATGCCGGCGAGTGCGTCCGTGTCGGCCTTGGTCAGCCCGCCCCGCCGACGGGCCTCGGCAAGCGCCGTCACCACCGAGGCGCGGCGGTCGGCCAGTCCGAGGGCTGCGACGGCGAAGGCGGCCCGGCTGCCCTGCTGATCGAGCAGGGCGAGCAGCATGTGCTCCTCGGAGACGGAGTCGGAGCCGGTCTTCTTGGCCTGGTCCACGGCACCGGTCACGACGGCGCGGGCACCACTGGCGAATCGCTCGAACATCAATGCCTCCCGTACTTCTTATGGACGGCCTGTCGGCTGACGCCCAGTTCGGCGGCGATCTCCTGCCACGACCAGCCCTGGACGCGAGCGCTTCTGACTTGTACGGCTTCGAGCTGCTCCAGCAGCCGCCGCAGGGCGGCGACGGCTCGCAATCCGACGCGCGGGTCGCGGTCGCCGGCGCGTGCGGCGAGATCCGTTGCTTCGGTCATGATGTCAACTTACATTGACACGGTCGCCATGTCAACCAGGGTTGACACGATCCGCACCGCGCGCCGCCGGCAAAAGGGCGGGGCGCGCACGGATCGAGCGAGGCCTTCGGCGATGACCTGCTGCGGGCCGGCCTGCACGCGTCGGCGAAACGACAACTGCCGCCATGCGGCCCCTACGGCACGCATGGCGGCAGATCTCATCAGCAGGACTGACACATCATCATCTCGGCGTCAGAGAGCGGAACTTCAGGATGTGGTGAGTACGATCTTTCCGAACTGATCGCCCGAGGCAAGCCGCTCGAACCCCTCGCGGGCGCGGTCCAACGGCAGAACCTCGTCGATGACGGGCCGCACTCCGGTCGTCGCACAGAACGCCAGCAGGTCCTCCAGCTCGTCCTTGGACCCCATCGTCGAACCGACGACCTTCAGCTCCAGGAAGAAGATCCGGGTCAGCTCGGCGTGCGAGGGCCGGTCGCCGCTGGTCGCGCCGGAGATGACCAGGGTGCCACCGGGGCGCAGCGACTTCACCGAGTGGGACCAGGTGGCCGCGCCGACCGTCTCGATGACGGCATCGACGCGCTGCGGCAGCCGCGCGCCGGGCTCGTACGCCTCGATCGCACCGAGCTCGACGGCCCTCTTGCGCTTGGCCTCGTCGCGGCTGGTGGCATGGATCCGCAGCCCGGCAGCCTTGCCGAGGACGATCGCGGCGGTCGCGACACCACCGCCCGCGCCCTGGACGAGGACGGAGTCACCGGGCCGCACTCCCGCATTGGTGAAGAGCATCCGGTACGCGGTGAGCCAGGCGGTCGGCAGACAGGCGGCCTGCTCGAAGGTGAGCTCCTTCGGCTTGGGCAGCACATTCCAGCTGGGCACGGTGACCTGCTCGGCGAAGGTGCCCTGGTAGCGCTCGGTGAGGATGGACCGGGGCTCGTCCGGGCCGACACCGTGTCCGGTCTGGCCGATGACGGAGTGCAGGACGACCTCGTTGCCGTCCTCGTCGATCCCGGCCGCGTCGCAGCCGAGGATCATCGGCAGCTTGTCCTCGGCGAGACCGACGCCACGGAGCGACCAGAGGTCGTGATGGTTGAGAGAAGCGGCCCGGACATTGACGGTGGTCCAGCCGGGGCGCGCCTCGGGGGCCGGGCGCTCGCCCAGCTCGAGGCCGGTGAGGGGGTGGTCGCGGTCGATACGGGCTGCGTAGGCGGCGAACATGGCCCCGACACTAGGCGCGAGGCGGATGCGGCGGAACCGGCAAGGGGTGTGACGTGGCCCGCGTGGCCGTACCCGGCGGGCGCGGGCATCGTTCAGCCTCGCCGGCATTCGAGACGCGGGGCCCGGGGCCGGGCCCCGGTTCGGGAAGGGGCGGGACGCGGGTCCGCCCCGCCCCGCCCCGGGCTCACCTCAGCGGCGCGCCACACCCTCCGCGCGTGCCGCCGCGGCAACCGCGGCCGTCACCGCGGGAGCAACCCGCTCGTCGAACGGCGAGGGAATCACGTAGTCCGCCGCCAGTTCGTCCCCCACCACATCCGCCAGCGCAGTCGCCGCGGCGATCTTCATGCCCTCGGTGATGCGGGACGCCCGCACCTGCAGCGCACCGGCGAAGATGCCGGGGAAGGCCAGCACGTTGTTGATCTGGTTCGGGTAGTCCGACCGGCCCGTCGCCACGACCGCCGCGTACTTGTGCGCGATGTCGGGGTGGACCTCCGGGTCCGGGTTGGCCATGGCGAAGACGAACGCACCGGGCGCCATCGACGCGACCGCCGACTCCGGCACCGTACCGCCGGAGACGCCGATGAAGAGGTCAGCGCCGACCAGTGCCGTCTCCAGCGAGCCGGAGATGCCTGCCTTGTTGGTGATCTCCGCGAGCTCACGCTTGACGTCGGTCAGGTCCTCGCGGTCCCGGCTGACGATCCCCTTGCGGTCGGCCACGGCGACGTCACCGAGCCCCGCCTCCAGCAGGAACTTGGCGATGGCCACCCCTGCCGCCCCCGCGCCGGAGATGACGCCGCGCAGGTCACCGAGGGTCCGCCCGGACAGCTTCGCGGCATTGCGCAGCGCTGCCAGGGTCACCACGGCCGTACCGTGCTGGTCGTCGTGGAAGACCGGAATGTCGAGCCGCTCCTGCAGCCTGCGCTCGATCTCGAAGCAGCGGGGCGCCGAGATGTCTTCCAGATTCACCCCTCCGAACGACGGTGCGAGCCGGACGACCGTCTCCACGATCTCGTCCACATCGGTCGTCGCGAGCGCGATCGGCACCGCGTCGACCCCGCCGAACTGCTTGAAGAGGATCGCCTTGCCTTCCATCACGGGCAAGGACGCCTCCGGTCCGATGTCCCCCAGCCCGAGCACCGCGGTGCCGTCCGTCACGACGGCGACGACCTGCGACTTCCAGGTGTAGTCGTGAACCAGCTCGGGATTCTCCGCGATGGCGCTGCACACCTTGGCGACGCCCGGTGTGTACGCGAGGGACAAATCATCCTTGTCACGCAGCGGGACGGTGGCCTGCACGGCCATCTTCCCGCCGCGGTGGAGCGCGAAGGCCGCGTCGAACGGCTCATCGGTGGCGCTCCCGGTATTGCTGTCAGTCGTGCTGTCGCTGCGAGGATTGACGATCTCCGCTGCCATGGTGATGACCCCTTAAGTCTTCTTTGTCTGAGGGTGGCCACTCCTGGTTGAGGAGGGGTGGGCGGGCACCGCGTCCGTTCCCTGCGCTGAGCGGTTGGCCCGCTCCGACAGGGGGAGGTACGTACGCGCGGGCGCGCCGCACACGCGCCCTGAGCCCCGGATGAGGGGTGTAAAGGTCTTTCTTACCGGACAGACCGCATCCCGGACGAGTTCAAATCGACGCGGTGACATGCCTCATAGTCGAATATCTGGACAAGTCGACTAATCAACCAGTTATCCGTCCACCAGTCGAGACGCGCCGAAAATTTTCCGGCCGGAAGAAAAAACCTCGTAGAAGGTCCGGCCTTGATGTACCGGCCCGCTGAGGTTCGGGGATCGCCCGTTACCCGATTTTGACATGACTGGCCCCCTGTTTGGGCTAGTCCGAATGGCAAGATGCCGTAACCATACGAGGCGGCGACATCCGACTATGTGTGCCATACCGCCTGGCAACTCCACCCTCACCCGCCGGAGGAACCCGATCATGACCGCACGCACCACCCGTCGTACGACCGCGAAGTCCCGGATTGCAGCGGTCTGCGCCATCGCGGTCGCCGGCACCATGCTGCTGACCGCCTGCGGCGACCAGACCAAGAGCGGAACGCAGGCGTCCGAGCCGACGAAGAGCACCTCCGGGGCCTCCTCTCCCGCCGACCTCCTGCCGCAGGACATCAAGGCCAAGGGCGTCATCAAGGTCGGCTCGGACATCGCGTACCCGCCGGTCGAATTCAAGGACAAGTCCGGCAACGTCGTCGGCATCGACCCCGACCTCGGCGCCGCGCTGGGCAAGGAGCTCGGCGTGAAGTTCGAGTTCGAGAACGGCACGTTCGACACGCTGATCTCGGGCCTGCGCGCCAAGCGCTACCAGCTGGCGATGTCGGCCATGACCGACACCAAGGACCGCCAGGAAGGCATCGACTCCACGACGAAGAAGAAGGTCGGCGAGGGCGTCGACTTCGTCGACTACTTCTCCGCCGGTGTCTCGATCTACACCAAGAAGGGTGACGACAAGGGCATCAAGACCTGGTCCGACCTCTGCGGCAAGAAGATCGCCGTGCAGCGCGGCACCGTCTCGCACGACCTCGCCAAGGCCGAGGCCAAGAAGTGCGCGGGCGGCAAGACGATCTCGATCGAGTCGTACGACACGGACCTGGAGGCCCAGACCCGGCTGCGCAGCGGTGGCGTCGACGCCGTCTCCTCCGACTTCCCGGTGGCCGCGTACGCGGTGAAGACCTCGGGTGGCGGCAAGGACTTCCAGATCGTCGGCGAGCAGGTCGAAGCCGCTCCGTACGGCATCGCCATCGCCAAGGGCAACGACCAGCTCACCAAGGCCGTCCAGGCGGCCCTGGACGCGCTGATCAAGAACGGCGAGTACGGAAAGATCATCGCGAAGTGGGGCGTGGAGGCCGGAGCGGTCACCGAGGCCAAGATCAACGGCGGATCCTGACCGGGCCCTGCACTGAAAGGCTCACCTGTGACTGACATCGAGAAGACGGGTCCGGCCGACGGGCCGCCCGTCCCCCCCTCTCCGGCGGCCGGTCCGGAGGCCATCAAGGCCATCCCGGTCCGGCACTACGGCCGGTACGTCTCGGCGGTCATCGCCATCGCCGCGCTCGTCGCGATCATCTACGCCTTCTCGCAGGGCAAGATCAACTGGGGCGCCGTCCCCGACTACTTCTTCGACGACCGGATCATCAGGGGTGTCGGCCAGACCCTGCTGCTGACCGCACTGTCGATGGTCATCGGAATCGTCGGGGGCATCCTGCTCGCGGTGATGCGGCTCTCCAAGAACCCGGTGACCTCGTCCATCGCGTGGTTCTACATCTGGTTCTTCCGCGGCACCCCGGTCCTCGTCCAGCTGTTCGTCTGGTTCAACCTGGGTCTGGTCTTCGAGTACATCAACCTCGGGCCGATCTACAAGGACTACTGGTCGAGCTTCATGACGCCGCTGCTGACGGCGCTGCTCGGCCTGGGCCTCAACGAGGCCGCCTACATGGCGGAGATCTGCCGTGCCGGTCTGCTCTCGGTCGACGAGGGCCAGACGGAGGCGTCGCACGCGCTGGGCATGAGCCACGGCAAGACGCTGCGGCGCATCGTGATCCCGCAGGCGATGCGGGTGATCGTGCCGCCGACGGGCAACGAAGTCATCAACATGCTGAAGACGACGTCGCTCGTGTCCGCGGTGCAGTTCACCGAACTGTTCCGGTACGCCCAGGACATCGGATCGTCGTCCGGAGCCCCGGTGGAGATGTACTTCCTCGCCGCGGCCTGGTACCTGATCATGACGTCGGTGCTGACCGTGGGCCAGTTCTACCTGGAGCGGTACTACGCGCGCGGGTCGAGCCGCAGCCTGCCGCCGACCCCCATACAGAAGATCCGGGCCAACCTGCTGTCCCTGGGCCGTCCCTCGGGAGGTATGGCATGACCGCCATGGTGAAGGCCGAAGGCGTCCACAAGTCCTTCGGCGCCGCACACATCCTCAAGGGCATCGACCTGGAGGTCGCCCCGCGGGAGGTCTTCTGCCTGATCGGCCCGTCCGGTTCCGGCAAGTCGACGTTCCTGCGGTGCATCAACCACCTGGAGCAGATCAACGCCGGCCGGCTCTACGTCGACGGCGATCTGGTGGGCTACCGCCAGAAGGGCGACAAGCTCTACGAGCTCAAGGACGCCGAGGTCGCCCTGAAGCGCCGGGACATCGGCATGGTGTTCCAGCGGTTCAACCTCTTCCCGCACATGACGGCCATCGAGAACGTCATGGAGGCCCCGGTACAGGTCAAGGGCGAGGCGAAGGCCGTTGCCCGGGCCCGCGCGGAGCAGTTGCTGGACCGGGTCGGCCTGGCCGACAAGGCGAAGAACTACCCGTCGCAGCTCTCCGGCGGTCAGCAGCAGCGGGTGGCGATCGCCCGCGCCCTGGCCATGGAGCCGAAGCTGATGCTCTTCGACGAGCCGACATCGGCGCTCGACCCGGAGCTGGTGGGCGACGTCCTGGACGTCATGCGCGGGCTCGCGGAGGACGGCATGACGATGGTCGTCGTGACCCATGAGATGGGCTTCGCCCGGGAGGTCGGCGATGCGCTGGTCTTCATGGACGACGGCGTGGTGGTCGAGTCGGGCCACCCTCGCGACGTACTGACGAACCCGCAGCACGACCGGACGAAGTCGTTCCTGTCGAAGGTGCTTTAGCCCGACCGGCGCGGGAATGTCACGAGGGCGGTACGGACTCCGGTCCGTACCGCCCTCTCTCGTGTCCCCGTATCCCCCGCCGGGCTACTGATTCGGCAGCAGCTCCGGGCTCAGCATCAGCGAGCGCAGCTGGGCGCGCGTCAGCGGGGTGTTCTTGAGCAGCGGCCCCTGCGAGGTGTCGGCCCGGAAGCCGGTGCTGTCCCGGACGGCCAGCACCCCGCCGTCCTTCAACGTGAGCCGGCCGACGAGTTCGAAGCCCCACTTCGGCGTACCGTCGCCGTAGTCCATCGAGTCGCTCCAGATGGTCAACACCCGGCCGTCCGGCAGTTCCTCGCGTACGCAGCCGGTCGGGCGCGGCCCGGTGGCCGGCTTGCAGAGGTCGTCGGCGGGAGCGAATCCGCCGAACTTCTTGCGGACCTGCTCGCCGCTCATGGCACGGATGACGAGGTAGCCGACGCCCCCGTCCCTGCGGACGGCGTACTGCCCGTCCAGCGGCCCCACCGGGTGCTCCTTGGCCTGCTGCGGGGTCGCGTGCTTGATGATCACGGCGAGTGAGACCTGCTCGACCGAGCCCACCCCCTTGGGCAACAGCTCGACGAGCTTCTTCGCCCGGCCGCTGCTGCCGGCCGGTTCGGCGGACGCAGCCACCGAGGCCTGCTCCTCCTTCGGCTGCGCGGTCAGCCCCGGGACCGCGACCGCTCCGGCCGTGACCACGGCGAACGCGGCCGCCGCGACCGTGGCCCGGCGCCGCCACCGCACCCGGGCGGCCTTCGCGTACACCCCTTCGGTGCTGATGACCGGCTGCCCCGCATGCTCGGCAGCCCGCCCCAGCAGCTCCCTGACGTCGCTCATACGTATTCCTCCGCCATCTCGGCGCGCAGCGCCGCCAACCCCCGAGCCGCGTGGCTCTTGACCGTGTTCTCCCGCATCCCGAGCATGTCGGCCGTGGCCTCGACGCTCAGGTCCTCCCAGTACCGCAGCACCAGAACGGCCCGCTGCTTGGCCGTGAGCCGGGCGAGGGCCGCCCGTATCGCAAGGCCGGTGTCCGGGTCGGGCGACCGGCCCGCGCGGTCGGGCAGTTCGCCGTACGCCTCCTCGCGCCGCCAGAACCGGCGGCGGGCGGCGATGAAGGTGTTGACCAGCGTCTTGCGCGCGTACGCCTCGATGTTGTCCAGCCGCCCGTGCCGCCGCCCGCCGAGCACGACCTTCACGAGGGTCGACTGGACCAGGTCCTCGGCCTCGTGCCGGTCACCACAGAGCAGATAGGCGCTGCGGAACAGTGCCGTACGTCTGCCCTCGACGAAGGCGTGCAGCGCGGCTTCGTCATCGATCCGCATCGTCGGCGCCCCTTCCCGGGTCCGCGGGTGCGGACCGTCTCACCCTTCCAGTGCGCCAGGGTGCGCGGCGGGTTGCAGCAGGGGCGGAAAAGTTCGGGGCGGTACGGACCGGAGTCCGTACCGCCCCATGTGACGCATGGTGCAGCCCTTACTTCACGGCGAGCACCAGGGCGTCCGACGGGGAGGCCCAGACGGCCCGTGCCTCGCCGAAGCCCGCGGCGCGCAGGGTGTCCGCGTGCCACCGCACGGACGGCATGTCGCCGTCCGAGTGCTCGCCGTAGATCTCGTACCGCTCGGCGGTCGGTCCGGCCAGGACCGGGTCCTTGGCCGCGAGGGCCCACCAGTCCGCCCAGTCGAGGGCTCCTGCGGCCTTGGCCCGGTCCATCCCGGCGTGACGGTGGGCGCGTTCGGCCGCGTTGATACGGGGGGTGTCGGTGTCGATCATGTGATCGGCGTTCATGAACACCCCGCCGTCACTGACGAGTCCGCTGAGCTGCCCGTAGAGCGTGGCGAGCGGTTCGCTGTGCAGCCAGTGCAGGGCGGTGGCGGTGAGGACGGCGTCGTAGGTGTCGTACGGCAGCCGGTCGACCCAGGCGCGGTCCTTGAGGTCGGCCGTGACGAAGGTGACGCGCTCGTCGCCGGCGAAGGAACCGCGGGCGATGGCGAGCAGCGCCGGGTCGAGGTCGACGCCGGTACTGGTCGCCTCGGGGAACCGCTTGAGGAGCCGATCCGTAATACTTCCCGTACCGCACGCGAGGTCGAGCACCCTCGGCCGGGGCCCGACGAAGGCCTCGACCATGTCCAGCATCACCCGGAACCGTTCCTCGCGGTCGGGCATGTACCACTCCTGCTGCCGGTCCCAGCTCTGCTGCCAGGCCTGCCAGTCAGTGCCCGTCGATGTCTCCGTCACCCGAACCCCTCCACTACGTAATACCCTCGAAGCAGAAACGACCGTTACACCGGTCACCGTATCCAGACCTTAGACCGACCCTGTAAGGACTACAAGTGGAACTGGCCTATTACTCGGACTATGCGGTGCACCTGGTCAACACCGAGGAGCCGGCCCGCAACAACGACGTCCTCACCTCCGTCGAGGCGGTCCGCGATCTGTTCGGCGCCAACGGGCAGGCGGCGAGGCGCGCCACCGACGCGGACGTGACCCGCTTCCGGTCGGTACGGGCCCGGCTGCGCGCCGTTTTCGAGGCGGCCGACATCGGCGACGAGACGCTCGCCGTCGACCTGTTGAACTCGCTGCTGCTGGAGTTCCCGGTCAGCCCGCAGATCTCCGGCCACGACACCCGTGACGCGGACGGAAAACCGGACTGGCACATGCACCTTGCCGACCACCCCTCGAACGCGACGGCCGGCTACGCCGCCATCGCGGCGATGGGTCTCGCCTTCCACCTCACGTCGTACGGGGTGGACCGGCTCGGGCTCTGCGAGGCCGCGCCCTGCCGCAACGCGTACCTCGACACCTCGACCAACCGGTCGCGTCGCTACTGCTCGGACCGCTGCGCGACCCGCGCCAATGTGGCCGCCTACCGGGCCCGCAAGCGCCTGGAGACGGAGCGCGCCGCCGACACCGGCCGCAGCGCGGAGACCGCCCAGGCCAGCACCGTGCGGACCGAACGCTGATCCTTCCTCAGCGGCCGGTAGCGGGCCCGGACCCGGGCCAGCACCAGCTCTTCGGGCACCGTCCCGTAGTCCGTGCTGTCCCCGCCCGCGAACGTGTTGTCGGCCAGCACCCACCAGCCGCCCGCGCGGCGCTCGGTGGCCCGCTTGACGACCAACAGGTCCTGTTGGAAAGGGTGGCGCAGGACGACCACGTCACCGGGGCGCACCGGCGCCCCGTACTGCACGAGCAGCCAGTCCCCGTGATAGAGCGTGGGCACCATCGACGGCCCTGTCACCTCCACCACCTGGAACCGCAGCCGCCCCGCCATGCCCCGCACGGGCCCCTGCGCCAACTCCGGTACCTCCGGCATCTCCGGTACCTCCCCGGTCCGTTCCGTGCATTCGACCACTGGCCCCATACTCACCTTGGACTTTTGGCCTAAGCCCATGGGGGCACCCACGAAAACACGTCCCTCACGGAGTAATGTCCCACCTGAGAAGACGATCACGAGGAAGGACAGCTCAATGCTTTCCCGCCTGTTTGCCCCCAAGGTGAAGGTCAGCGCCCACTGCGACCTGCCCTGCGGCGTGTACGACCCGGCCCAGGCCCGCATCGAGGCGGAGTCCGTCAAGGCCGTCCAGGAGAAGTACCAGGCCAACGAGGACCCGCACTTCCGGGCCCGTGCGGTGGTCATCAAGGAGCAGCGCGCCGAGCTTGCGAAGCACCACATCTCGGTGCTGTGGAGCGACTACTTCAAGCCCCCGCACTTCGAGAAGTACCCGGAGCTGCACCAGCTGGTCAACGACGCCCTCAAGGCGCTGTCGGCCGCGAAGGCCTCCACGGACCCGGCGACGGGCCAGAAGGCGCTGGACTACATCGCCGAGATCGACAAGATCTTCTGGGAGACCAAGAAGGCCTGATCTTCGATCGTGCCAGTTGACCTGCGATTCCTTTGGTCGCTTGGTCTACCTGTCCGCACCCGGTCCGCAGGCCGCCAAGAACGGTGTCCTTCACGGACCGGGTGCGGTCTTCTTCGCCCGGCGGGCAGTGAGCCATCATGCGCCACTCGTCCTGTGTGGACATCGCGGAGCGTCATGACGCCACGGCCCGCCTCAGTTCACCGCTCACGCTACGGAAGCAGGCCGATCCGCTCCCGATAGGCATGCGCGAGCGGTAGCGATGCCGCATAGAGGCGGTCGATGGCCGCTGCGTCCATGCCGCCCCGGGCGGTGACCGCGCGGACATCGGCGACCTGGCGCTGGATCTCCAGTTCGCGGAGGTCCGCAGGATCGTCGCCGTCCCTCACCACGGGGATCATCTCTTCCAGGGCGTCCGCGAAGGAATGCATCGCATCCAGGGCGTCCGCGACCGTTTCAGCGCTGGAATCCGGATCGCCCCACGCTTCGAGGACGTAGCCTGCGATGTCCAGGACGTCCATTCCCCAGGCACCCGGGCCGTCCGGTTCGTCGATGTGCTCGCCGTCGGGCTCGACGAGCTCGTTGTACACCTCCAGAACTTCCGCGAGTTCATCCGTGGCCGGCTCTCCCGAGGCCAGGGTCCTGGAGACGGCCACGGCCCGCTGGAGGAATGCCTCCGAACCGGGAAAAAGATCGGAGAATTCGCCCTCCATCGGGAACAGCGAGACCCTGTGCAGGGCGAGCGACGCGATGACCGCCCTCCCAGCGGGGCTGACCTCGGCCAGCTCCGCGGTCGTCACTTCAACTTCGGACATCTTCCCCAGCCCTACCAAGCGAACGACCGGACGCGGTGAGAACGCCCCCGCTCGGATTCCTACGGAACCTGTTGAGGATCGCAGTCTTCCAGTGGGTCCCCACAAAGCGGGCAGCGACCACGATGTCGCTGAACGGGACAGGGAGTTGCCGGGCGGACGGCCCGGCAGCTCCCTGGTTCGGCGGGTCCGCACGGGTGGTCACCGGCCAGCGACTCCCGCGCGCCGCCTGGTTCCCAGGAACGCACCGGCCAGCAGCGAACCCATCAGCGCCAGCGCGGAGTTGACCAGGATCGCGACCGCGACTCCGGACAGGACGCCGGTGGGTCCGGTGTCGCCGAGCGAGGCCATCCGGGCGGCGACGACGGCGCTCATCACCGGGATGCCCATGGTGATGCCGACCTGCTGGGTCATCGTGGCGAGGCCGGTGGCCAGGCCCTGTTCGGTGTCGGGGAGGCCGGAGGTGGCGGTGACCATGAAGCCGACGATCATCAGCATGTTGCCGATGCCACCGATGAAGGTAGCGGCGAGGAGGAGCCAGATCCAGGCGCCGGAGGTGCCGAGGGCGACCAGGGTGAGCGTGGCGGCGGCCTGGACGATGCCGCCGCCGACGATGGTGGTCCGGGCCCCGTGGCGGCCGACGGCGCGGCCGCCGAGGGTGCCGCCGATGACGGTGCCCAGACCCAGGACCCCGAAGGCGAATCCGGTGGTGAGGGGCGAGTAGCCGAGGACTTCCTGCAGGTAGAGGGTGAGGAGGAAGACGAGGGAGGTCTCGGTGGCGAAGGCGATCAGTCCCGCCGCGTTGCCCCAGATGACGCTGCGTCGCGTCAGGATCCGTACCGGTACGAGGGGCGTCGCGGCCCGCTTCTCGACGAACCAGAAGGTGACGAGAAGAGCGGCACCTGCGAGGAGTGCGGCCAGGGTGGCGGGGGTGGTCCAGCCGGTCTCACCGGCCTGGGTGAGTCCGTAGACGAGGGCGAGGAGTCCGCCGGTGACGGTCACGGCGCCGGGGATGTCGAGCCTGGGCCGCTCGGTGGGCCGGGAGTCGGTGATGACGGACGGAGCGAGAACGAGGACGACCAGGGCGACGGGGGCGTTGATGAAGAACGCCCAGCGCCAGGAGAGCAGGTCGGTGAGGAGTCCGCCGAGAATGGCTCCCGCGGTGAACCCGGCCGACATCAGGGCGCCGTTGAGACCGAGGGCGCGTTCGCGCAGCGGGCCCTCCTTGAAGGCCGTAGTCAGCAGGGCGAGCCCGGCCGGAGTGACGGCCGCGGTGGCCAGACCCTGCAGCACGCGCGCGGAGAGCAGGACTTCGGGCGAGGCGGCGAGTCCGCCGAGGAGGGAGGAGGCGCCGAGGACGGCCATCCCGCCGAGGAACAGCCGCTTGCGCCCGACGATGTCAGCGACGCGCCCGAAGAGGAGCGTGAAGCCGGCCGCGGCGAGTGCGAAGGCGGTCGCGATCCACTGGAGGCCGGCGAGGGAGAAGCCGAGCCCCTTGCCGACGACCGGCAGTGCGACGTTCAGGATCGAGAAGTCCACGGCGATCATGAACTGGGCGCCGAGAAGAAGGGTGAGGACGAGCTTCTGCCGCCCGGTCATGCGGATCCCGGGCTGTGCGGCGGCGGCTTCGACCGTTGGTGACGGGGTTGCGCTGGGTGCGGACATGAGTGCCTTTCTCAGGCAGGAGTTTTAACGGTTCCGTGGTTCCGTTAAGGTGGGATCACCGTAGCAGGAGAAGCCTGTCTAATGGAACTGGAGACCCGTTATGACTTCTGAGGGCGTGGAGCCAGGCACCGTCCGGCCCGGTGGACGGACCGCCCGGGTCCGGGAATCCGTCCTGCGGGCGGCGGGCGACGCACTGGTCGAGCACGGCTTCGACGGCCTCGACCTCGCCGATGTCGCCCGCCGTGCGGGGGTCGGCAAGACCACCGTCTACCGGCGCTGGTCCACCCCCACCGGTCTCATCGCCGATCTGCTCGACGACATGGCCGAGCAGTCCTCTCCCCGGACGGACACGGGTTCACTGATCGAGGACCTCAGGGCCAATGCGCTGCTCGTGGTGAAGACCCTGACCGACCCGCGCCAGGGCCCGCTCTTCACGTCGGTGATCGCCGCTGCGACGTGCGACCCGCGCACCGCCGAGTCCCTGCACCGCTTCTACGCGATCCGCGTCGAGGAGTGGGCGGGCTGCGTCACCGCGGCCCTGGAACGCGGCGAGCTGCCCGCGGGCACGGACCCCGACGAGGTGATCCGCGCGGTCTCGGCCCCGCTCTACTACCGGCTACTGGCCAGCGGCGCGCCCCTCGACGCGGCGGCCGCCGATCTCGCCGCCGAGGCCGCGGCAGCCGCGGCGCGGGCGGGCGTGTACGTGAGGTGACGCGGTGCGCGCCGGGCGGGAGCGCCCGGTGTCCGCGGGAACCGCGGCCCAGCCATCGGCGCGGTGTCCGCCACAACTGCGGCGCAGCAGTCGCCCACTCACCGTAGGGAGAAGCGGCGGGCGACCTCGGACCGCGGGGCGGGGTCCCACGAGCCCCAGGGCGTTTCTGTGCGCATGTGCCATCGGACCGGTCCGGTCCGGCCGGCGTCCCGGCCGGACCGCCGGGAGTTCAGCCGGTTCCGAGCAGGTGCCGGTAGCTGTCCGGATGCTCCCGGAGGTACGTGGCCAGGTTCTGCGCCGGACGGCCGGTCAGACGCGGTACGGCGTCCGAGACGGTGGCCATCTCGCCGGCCGCGATCGCCTCGTACGACGTCACCCAGCCCGCGACCTCCCAGTCCGCCGCGCCGTACTGCGCCCGTGACGCGTATGCCTCCTCCCGGGTCTCCGGGTGGTAGGTGATGGTCCGTCCGGTGGCCCGGCTCAGTTCCTCCGCGGCCTCGGCGAGGGTGAATGCCTCCGGTCCGGTGAGGTCGTACGTCGCCCCGTCGTGGCGGCTGTCCGCACTCCCGGTGCCGGCCAGGAGGACGGCCGTCGCCGCGTCCGCGATGTCCTCGTGCGCCACCGCCGCGACCCGGCCGTCGCCGCCCGGGCCGCGCAGCACTCCGTCCGACCCGGTCATCGCCGGGATCCCGGCGAGGTACCAGCTGTCACGGAGGAAGGTGTAGCGCACCTCGGAGACCCGGATGTGCGCCTCGGTGTGCCAGTGGTCGCGGCCGAAGGTGAACGTGGCGTCGGGTGCGGCGCCGAGGAAGGACACGTACACGATGCGTTCGACACCGGCGGCTACCGCCGCGTCCACCGCGGTGGTGTGTTCGAGTACCCGGCCGGGGCTCTCGTGCGCGGAGACGAGGAACAGGGTGTGCGCCCCGGCGAGCGCCCGGCGCATGGCCGCCCCGTCGCCGTAGGAGGCGGGTGGAGCGGCGACCGCGCCGGGCAGGTCGGGCAGCCGGGACGGGTCACGGCCCAGCAGCCGCACGGGGACGCCGGCGCGCACGAGCCGCTGCGCGACGCGGCCGCCGACCGCGCCGCTCGCCCCGGTGACCGCGGTGATCGGGGCGACGGTGGGGGGTGTGGTGTTCATGCGGGGCTGCCGTCCTTGCGCGGCCAGGGACGTACCTCCACGACCGCGTCCACCGGGACGGGGCCGTAGATGTGCGGAAACTCCTCGCCGCCGGGCTCGAACGACTCGTACCGCACGGGCACGGAGAGCCGCGCGGGGTCGATGACGAGCACCACCAGGTCGGCCGGGGTCTCGGCATCGGCCGGGGCCCCGGCGCCGTACAGCATGTCGGCCACGCCGGGGAGCTGGTGGGGCAGCGAGCAATGGATGAAGCCCTCTTCGTGCAGGGTGCGGCCGCGGGTGGACATCTCGTACGTCCCGATCCCGCGGGCCGCCTCCCACAGAGGGCCTTCGGTGAGGTGCAACAGGAGTTCGGCCATGGGGCCAAACTAGCCGCGTCGACGCATCCTCCGGGCCATCGGCGTGGCCAGTGAACCGGCCGAGCAGCGCCGTCGCGATCCGCCCGGTCGTGCCGGCGGCGGCTCAGTCCGTCAGCAGCTTCGCCTCGGTCTCCGGGTCCAGTCCCACCGCGGGCCGGTCCGGCCGCTGCGGCGCCACGCCGCCCAGCCCGCACAGCCAGTCCCAGGTGTCCGTGACCGTCTCCCCGACCGGCCGGCAGCGCAGCCCGGCCGTGTGCGCCCGGCTGACGTCGCCCTGGTGCATGGTGTCGTACAGCTCGCCCGGCGGCAGCCAGATCGGCAGCTCGCTCCATGGCTCGACGCCCGCCGCAAGGATCTTCTCGGCGGCCGTCCAGCGCAGTTCGGCGCCGGAGCCGGTGGCGCGGACACAGGCGTCCAGCAGCTCACCCATGGTCGTGTGCCCCGGGCGGCTGACCACGTTGTACGGTCCGTGCAGTCCGCGTTCCGCCGCGTCCAGCAGCCAGTTGGCGAGGTCGCGGGCGTCGATGTACTGGAGCGGGGTGTCCGGTGCCCCCGGGGCCAGTACCGATCCGCCGCGGGCGATCCGCCGCAGCCACCACGGCAGCCTGCCGATGTTCTCCCACGGCCCGAGGATCAGCCCCGCCCTGGCCAGCAGGGCACGGTCGCCGAACGCGTCGAGGGCGGCCAGTTCGCCGCCGCGTTTGGCCTGCGGGTACGGGACACCCGCCCCGGCGTCCGGCGAGGCCCCGGCCACCAGCGGGCCGTCCTCGGGGAGTCCGGCCGGCGCGGGGTACTCGTACACCGAACGGCTGGAGACATAGACGTACTGCCCGGCACGGCCGGCGAGCAGCCGGGCGGCGTCCCGTACGGCCGAGGGGGCGCCGCTCCAGGTGTCGACGACCAGGTCCCAGGTGTGCGCCCCTCCCTCGCGCTCCCCCGCACCCGCGGCGAGCGCCACGAGTCCGTCGGCGCCGGTGCGGTCGCCGAACAGCTCTGTGACGCCCGCCGGGGGTGCGTGACGGCCGCGATGGAACACGGTGACCTGCCAGGCCCGTGCGAGCGCCGCCTCGGTGACGGCGCGCCCGACGAATTCCGTACCGCCCAGGATCAAGAGCCTCATGGGGCCGACTCTGCCCGCAGCCGGGGCAGTTGGGAACAGCTCCTCGCTCTGGGCGGAATCGGCGGGGTCCGGGCGGGGCGTCAGGGCAGCCGCGCGAGCGTGCTGCGGTGGCACACCAGTCACTGGCGGCACCCGGTCACCCGCTGCGCCGCCTCCCGCCAGGCCGCTTCCCGTTACCCGTACACCGGATTCAGGGCGCGACCGCCTCGCCGAGGACGGCAGGGAGGCAGCGGTGAGGCAGTCGCCGCGCAGGGCGGTGCCGCGGGGGGACGGAACGGGTGAACGAGTCCTCCCGCTTGATGCGCCGACAGCGAACGGTCCCGGCGGGGCCGAGCCCCCTGACGGATGCTGGGCCCAGCGGTCCGCGAGGGCCGGGCCCACCCATGGAGGTATCCGCGTGAGCGAGCGTCCGGAAACGCTGTACAAGGCCGTCGGCGGTATCGACGTGCTGCGCCGGCTGAGCAACACCTTCTACGACGAGGCGCTGGCCGACCCGCTGCTCGCTCCTGTCTTCGCGGGCTTCACCCCGACGCACATCGAGCATGTCGCCGTGTGGCTGGCCGAGATCTTCGACGGTCCCGCCGACTACACGGCGAGGCTCGGCGGCCACCAGGCACTGTTGCGCACCCACCTCGGACTGTCGATCACCGAGCCGCAGCGGCTGCGCTGGATGGAGCTGATGACGGCGGCGGTCGACAAGGAACTGCCGGACGACGAGCTGCTGCGCCGCCGCGTCGTCGAGTACTTCGACTGGGGCACGAAGATCGCACGCGATGTCTCGGCGTCCCCGGCCGGCGAAGACCTCGGCGATCCCGGGCCGACGCCGCGCTGGGGGTGGGACGGCCTGCGCTGACCCCGGCCCACAACGTCCTTTATGTGCGGTCGAGTTCGGTACGGATCAGGGCCAGCAGTTCGTCCTCCGTCATGCCCAGCTCGCGTGCGTCCGCGACCACCCTGCGTACGTGTTCCAGCAGCCGGGCGCGGTGCGGCGAGGCGCCACCGGTGACGACCGCACCCCGGCCCCGGCGCAGTTCGAGCAGCCCTTCCTCGCGGAGCTGCTGGTAGCCGCGGAGCACCGTATGGACGTTGACGCCGAGGGACTCGGCAAGGACCCGGGCGGCGGGGAGCCGCTCGCCCGGGACCGCTGCCCCGTCGGCGACGGCCCGGCGGACGCAGGCCGCGATCTGGTCGCCGAGCGGCACGGTGGAGGTGGGATCGACCCGAAAGAGCATGGTCAGTGCCCCGCCCGGCGCCGGTCGATCAGGGTGTTGAGGAGCGCGGCACCGGTCGCGGAGTCGTCGACGGTCACCGCGAATTCCCGCCCGTTCACCAGCCTCGCCACAATCCCCTCGCCTGAGCGGATCATGACCCCAGTCCGTCCAGGCCGGATGCGGTAGCCCCAGCCGCCGTACTCCGCAAGGGCGTTGATGTCCCGGCTGGTCGCCACCTCGATCCGCTCGAGCGGCACCCGGATGCGCGGCCAGGGCAACATCCCCGAGACGACGATGCCCCGCCGGTCCACGCTCACGTACGGCCGGGCGAAGCTGGCCGGCACCATGCCGACGATCAGCAGCAGAACAGCGGCCGGCCAGTTGCCGACGAAGAAGAGGACGACTCCGAGGACGAGGAGTCCGAGCGCGACGAGCGGCAGCCACCAGCTGTCGGCGCTGCGTGCCCATCCGGCGACCTCCCCGTCGGCGAGCACGATGCGTTCTCCGTCCATGGCCTCCGCGGAGCGGACCGGCTGCTCCGGTACGGGGCCCAGCGCGGCCAGCACGAATCCGAGACCGGCGGCGAGCGCGCCGGCGCCGAGGGCGGCGGCCAGCTGCCACATCGGGAACGACACACCCGGCGCGCCTTCACCTGCGTCCAGGTTCACGATCAGCACAGCGGCCATCAGATAGCCGAAGAATCCGGCGAAGGCGTATCCCCCGGCGGCCAGCAGACGGTAGGCCCGGCCGGAGAAATTCCCCTTCGCCGTCATGGTGGCCCACAAGGCGCCGGTCCCCACGAACAGGGCGACGGTGACGAGGACGTACGACGTCCGGCCCGCATGGCCGTTCGCCTGCCCGCCGGCCTCGAAGTGGCTGGCCAACTGTCCGGGCAGCCGGTCGCGGAACACGGCCAAGAGGGCCAGGTCGACGATGAGCGCGAGCAGGAACGGCAGGGCGACCAGGATCGCGCAGCCGGCATTCTTACGGTTCACGAAAACCTCCTTGTTCGCATGCTAGTAGAACAATGGGGTGCCGGTAAAGCGCTGTGCCCCGCACCGGGAAGGTTCATCCGGTACAGGGCACAGCGCGTCGGCCGACATGCCGTCGGGCGAGAATGTGGTCAGGCGTGTTCGAGGGGGAACGCGCCGCGGTGTCCGGTGCCCGAACCCTCCGCCGGGCGCGCCTCGAACTCACGGCAGCTCCAGATCTCCTGGACGAATCCGGTCCGCCGGTCCCACAGACCGATAACATCGTCCTCGCCCGCCGCCCCCCGGTACGCGTCCTTGGCACCCCGGAAACAGGCGAGGCCACCGGACAGTCCACGGCCGGGCGCCGGGAAGTAGTCCGAGAACGCGCAGGCGATGCAGGTCTGCAGACGGACTCCGGGCGGCAGGATGCGCTGGATCGTGGCGAGAGCGGTGGCGAAGTCGCACTCGGCCCGGCGCGAACTGTAGACCGCGCCGCCGAAGTGCAGCTCCAGATGGAGATCGGCGTCGGGGCGGCGCAGCGACAGCAGGCAGCTGAGGGTGGCCTGATGGACCATTCCGTCCGAGATCACCGGCAGCGGCAGGTCCCACTCCAGCACGCAGTCGGTGAGCGCGCCGTCCGCCAGGGCGAACATGCCGCTCTCCGGCTGCATTCCGGGGGCCGGTCCGAGGTCGTCGAAGCTCTCGCCCTCGAAATCGACGCCCCGGATCCGGATGCGGAGTTGCTGTCCGTCGGTGGTGAGGATGATGGCGTCGGAACCCTGGCGGTCCCGGTACCAGCCTGCCCATGACTCGTCTGTCATGAGCACGGACTGTAGCCCGTGCCCGCCGGCGTCCCCCTGCCGCCCTCCGCTTGCGTGCCGCGGGGACTCAGCCCGCCTGCGGTTCCCGCCACATGGGCCACATCGCCGGCCCGTCCGGAAGATCCACGGTCGTGCCCATGAAGGTGAACCCGAGCCGTTCGTAGAGCCGGCGGCTGCGCGCGCTGCTCGCCTCCAGATAGGCGGGAACACCGTCGCGGTCGCAGCGCTCCAGCACCTCGGCGATCAGGGCCGCCCCGATCCCCTCTCCCTGGCGCTCCGGGGACACCCCGATCATGAGCAGGTACTCATGGGCCCGGTCGTGGGGGTGGATCGCACCCGTCAGCTTCCCGACCAGCTCGGTCCGCTCGTTGTCGGGGTCCGCGGTCGCCCGCATCAGCGCAGGGGTGGGGTCCTCTTCCGTGGGCGCACCAGCGGGCACCGGCAGCCACAACGCGACGGCCGTTCCGTCCTCCAATAAATCGATACGGCCTTCGGCGAGTGTGACGTCGACGAAGACGCCGAGGAACTTTCCATGAACGGCCCGGCGGTGCGCCTCGTCCGGGAAGACCCAGCTGCTGACCGGGTCGTCGTGGAACGACTCGTCGAGGAGCCGCACGACCTGCTCCCGGTCCGCCGCGTGCGCCTGCCGTATCCGTACACCCATGCCCGGCTCCCGCCCTCACTCGCCCATGAACTCGCGCGACCTCAACCTGCCTACAGAATCTTAAAGTTGAAGCCGTACGGGTCCGGCGGGAGCCCGGCCGGTCCCCGCTTCCCTCCTCTCTCCGGTCAGTGCGTCCGACGGGTGACGAACTCCGCCAGGGCCAGCAGGTCACCCGCCGCGGTCAGGTCGGGAACCGCCCGGGACAGATGGTGGACGGCGCGGGCCATTCGGTCCCCCGCACAGGCCTGTGCCCAGTCCCGGCCGCCGGCGCGGTCGACGGCATCGGCGGCGCGGCTCACCTCGCCCGGCGTGCTCATGGAGCCCCGGTAGAGCCCGGCGAGTTCGGCCGCGGCCGGGGTGTGGGAGGTCAGTGCGGCGACCACCGGCAGAGACTTCTTGCGGGCGGCGAGATCCGCCCCGACCGGCTTCCCTGTCTGCATCGGGTCTCCCCAGATGCCGATCAGGTCGTCGATGAGCTGGAAGGCGAGGCCTGCCTCCCGTCCGAAGCCGTCCATCGCGCCGACCGCCCGTTCCCCCACCCCCGCGTACAGCGCGCCGAGCGCGCAGGCGCAGCCGAGCAGGGCGCCGGTCTTGGCTGTGGCCATGGCAAGGCACTCGTCCAGCGAGACCTCGTCGGGGCCGCGTTTCTCGAAGGAGCAGTCTGCCTGCTGACCTGCACACAGTTCGATGACGCAGCCGGCGAGCCGGGCCGAGGCGCGCGCCGACACCGGGCGGGAGTCCTCGGCGAGCAGCCGGTGCGCGAGGGCGAGCATGGCGTCGCCCGTGATGACGGCGGCCGGGATACCGAAGACCGTCCAGGCCGTGGGACGGTGCCTGCGGGTCCGGTCCTCGTCGATGACATCGTCGTGCAGGAGGCTGAAGTTGTGGACCAGTTCCACGGCCACGGCTGCCCGCACCGACAACTCGGGGTCGCCGCCCAATGCCCTGGCCGCGGCGAGGACGAGCGCGGGTCTGATCGCCTTGCCGGCCTGCCCGCCGGCCGCGGAGCCGTCGGCGCGCTCCCAGCCGAAGTGGTACATCGCCACGCGCCGGACGGATCCGGGCAACGATTCGACCGCGGACCGCAGTTGTGGGTCCACGAGGTTCCGGGCACATTCCAGGAGCGCCGCAGCCTCGTTGCCCTCGGTGGCGGCGTCCGTACTAATCATGGTCACAGGCTCCCCCTGGGGCATCCCCTGACCGGGGTACGCCGGCTCGGGGCACCCCGGCCAGGCGCACCTCCGGACCGGGGGTACGGGTGGTTTCGGTGAGCACCCGGGTCCGGAGCAACCCGGACCCGGGGCATGGATGGACTCGGTGAGTGGGTGGTGTCCACGCGGTCATTGCGGTGGGGCACCCTGGGGCGTCTTTCGCAGGTGACGTCGTCCGCCCGCAGGCGCACCCCGGGCCGAGGCCGTCACGGGCCGGGACCCGGATCCTGGCCGTCCGGTCCGGGCCCTCTGACCGTCAGCGCCAGCGGCTGACCTCGACGTTCTCCAGGACGCCCAGGGCGTCCGGCACCAGGACGGCCGCCGAGTAGTACGCCGTCACCAGGTACGAGATGATCGCCTGCTCGTCGATACCCATGAACCGGACCGAGAGGCTCGGCTCGATCTCGTCCGGGATGCCGGTCTGCTGCAGCCCGATGACCCCCTGCTCTGCCTCGCCCGTTCGCATGCAGATGATCGACGTGGTGCGGGCGTCGGTGACCGGGATCTTGTTGCACGGGAGGATGGGCACCCCGCGCCAGGCGGGCACATGGTGTCCACCGATCTCCACACTCTCCGGCACCAGTCCACGCTTGCTGCACTCGCGGCCGAAGGCGGCGATGGCCCGCGGATGCGCGAGGAAGAGCTTCGATCCGCGGCGGCGCGAGAGCAGCTCGTCCATGTCGTCGGGGCTGGGCACCCCGTCGTGCGGCTGGAGGCGCTGCCCGTAGTCGCAATTGTTGAGCAGCCCGAACTCGCGGTTGTTGATCAGCTCGTGCTCCTGGCGCTCGCGGAGCGCCTCGACCGTGAGCCGCAACTGCTGCTCGGTCTGGTTCATCGGCTGGTTGTAGAGGTCGGCGACCCGGCTGTGGACCTTCAGCACGGTCTGGGCGACGCTCAACTCGTACTCACGAGGGGCGGATTCGTAGTCCACGAACGTGTGCGGCACGACGGCCTCGCCGACATGGCCCGCGGAGAGGTCGATCTCCGCCTCGCCGTACTTGTTGGTGCGCTGGCGGGGGATGTTGAGCAGCCCGGTGAGATGTGCGCGGAGCGGCTCCGCCCGCTCGGCGAGGTTGAGCACGTCCGCCCGCCTCAGCGTGAGCACCGTGCACGCCGTGACGGCACGTGCGGTGTACTCCCAGACGGCGTCGCCCTCGATCAGCGAGTGGTCGCCGAAGTACGCCCCGTCGGCGTGCACCCCGAGCACGGTCTCGTCGCCGTACGGGCCGGTGCCTACCTTCTCGACCTTGCCGTGCGCCAGCAGGAAGACTCGGTCCGCCGACTCCCCGGCCGCGGCGATCACCTGACCTGCGGCGATCTCGCGCTGTTCGCACCGGCGGGCCAGCTCGGCGAGCACCTCCTCATCGGCGAAGTCCCGCAGGGCGGGCAGCTCGCCGAGTTCCGCGGGGATCACCGTGACCCGGTCGCCGGTCTGCACGAAGGTCACCCTGCCGTCTCCGACCGAGTAGCTCAGCCGGCGGTTCACCCGGTATGTGCCGCCCTGCACCTGCACCCAGGGGAGCATGCGCAGCAGCCACCGCGAGGTGATCTCCTGCATCTGCGGAGCGGACTTGGTGGTCGTCGCGAGGTTCCGCGCGGCCGCCGTGCCCAGACTCTGCTGCGGCGATACCTGCGCGTTCTGAACCTCTTCACCAACGGACATCTGACGTCCTCTCGATCATCGGCTGACCTGCGTGAAAAGCCTTTCAGGATGGGGACTGGGCACGCCATTACACAAAAGAGTGTGACTAATCGGGCTTTGGGCTGGGCACGACGCTCCGCGATGCCTCCGGGCGCCAATAACTTGCATCCTGGATGCAAGTTATCTAACGTGACGGTCATGCGGCTGACGAGATTCACAGACGTGGCGCTGCGCGTACTGATGCGCCTCGCCGTCGTGGAGAACGAGGAACCGCCGACCACCCGGGAGGTGGCGGCGACCATGCAGGTGCCGTACACCCACACCGCGAAGGTGGTCGCCCGGCTCCAGCACCTCGGCCTGATCGAGGCGCGACGCGGCCGCGGCGGCGGGCTCAGCCTCACCGAAGCCGGCCGGTCCGCATCGATCGGCGGACTCGTCCGCCAGCTCGAAGGGCCCGGCGATGTGGTCGATTGCGAGGGCAGCACCCCCTGCCCGCTGCGCTCGGCCTGCCGGCTGCGCGGCGCCCTGCGCCTGGCGGAGGAGGCCTTCTACGCCTCGCTCGACCCGATCACCGTCACCGAACTCGTCACCTCCCCCACCGGCCCCCTGCTGATCGGCATCAGCCGCAGCCGTCCCGCCGACTGAATCCCCCGCCCGGCACAGCCCGGGCTCACGTCTGCCCAAAAATAAGAATCCAAAATACCAATTCAGCACCCCGAGGAGTCCGCCCGATGCTCTCCGAGTCGTCGACCGCCACCGTCCGTGCCACCCTCCCCGCCGTCGGCGCAGCCATCGGGGACATCGCCGATCTCTTCTACCAGAAACTCTTCGACGCCCACCCCGAGCTGCTGCGCGACCTCTTCAACCGCGGTCACCAGGCCTCCGGCGCCCAGCGCCAGGCCCTCGCCGGGTCCATCGCCGCGTTCGCGACCCAGCTGGTCGAGAACCCGGACACCCGTCCCGACGTGATGCTCAGCCGCATCGCCCACAAGCACGCCTCGCTCGGCGTGACCGCCGCACAGTACGACGTGGTGCACACCCATCTCTTCGCCGCCATCGCCGAGGTGCTCGGTGACGCGGTCACGCCGGAGGTCGCGGCCGCCTGGGACGAGGTCTACTGGCTGATGGCCAACGCCCTGATCGCCATCGAGGACCGGCTCTACGCCCAGCAGGGCCTCGTCGCCGGTGACGTCTGGCGTGAATGGGAGGTGGTCGCGAGGATCGAGGAGAACGACGACGTCGCCACCTTCCAGCTTCGCCCGGCCGACGACGCGCCCGCCCCCGCCTTCCGGCCCGGTCAGTACGTCTCCGTGCAGGTGGAACTGCCCGACGGAGCCCGGCAGATCCGGCAGTACAGCCTCACCTGCGCTCCCGGGTCCCAGCTGCACTCGATCACCGTCAAGCGGGTGCACGGCGGCGGTTCGCCCGACGGCGAGGTCTCGGCGCACCTGCACACCACCACCCGCGCCGGTGACCGGCTGCGCGTCTCCGCCCCGTACGGCGATCTGGTCATCGACGCCGTCGACGCCCCGCTGCTGCTCGCCTCCGCGGGCATCGGCTCCACCCCGATACTGTCGATGCTGGAGCACCTCGCGGCGACCGGCCACCGGGCCCCGGTCACCGTCGTGCACGGCGACCGCTCCCCCGCCGACCACGCCCTGCGCGCCGACCATGCGCAGCTCACCGCCAAGCTGCCGGACGCCGCAGCACACTTCTGGTACGAGAACCCGGAGCCCGGCCACCCGGCCGACCGCACCGGCCTGGTCGACCTGGGCAGCATCCCGGTCCTGCCCGGCACGCACGCATACCTCTGCGGTCCGCTGCCCTTCATGCGGGCCGTGCGCACCCAGCTGCTGGCCAAGGGTGTCCCGGCGTCCGACATCCACTACGAGGTGTTCGGCCCCGACCTGTGGCTCGCCCAGGACTGAACCGCCTTGGGTGCTCGCGGACTTGACCGGATCGGCTCGCACGCCGCCCGAACAGGGGGCCCGGGAACGGCCCGGAGTCCGGCACTCCGGTACAAGCGCTGCAAGGATTCGCTCCCCACGCGCACAAGGAGTCGGCCATGTCCTCACCCAGGTCCGCGAGCACCTTCCTCGAAGTCCTGATGCACGAAGGACTCGCCGTCGTCCGGGCCGGCGACTGGCGTACGCACAACCGCAACCACAAGGGCCCCTGGGGACCCGTCAACGGCGTGATGATCCATCACACCGCCACCAGGGGCACCGAGGCCACCGTCCGCATCTGCTGTGACGGCCACCCGGAGCTTCCCGGCCCCCTCTGTCACGGCGTGATCGCCAAGGCAGCCCGGCAAGGCCGATCCGCGCGGCTTCACGACGGACTGCCTGCGCGCCCGGATCCATGACCGGCTGGCGTAGCCGTACGCCCCCGCCCGAGGTCACCGGGGTGCCGGGCGACAATGGGCCCATGCCCTCCGATCCGCCCGCCCTCTCCCGGCTGCGGCCGGTGCTCCCGTCGCCCCTGCAACCGGCCGAGGACGAGCGCTTCGCCCGGCACGGCGTCCGGCTCCTGCTCAAACGCGACGATCTGATCCACCCCGATCTGCCGGGCAACAAGTGGCGCAAACTCTCTCCCAACCTGGCGGCCGCCGCCGGGCGCACCGTGCTGACCTTCGGCGGTGCGTACTCCAACCATCTGCGCGCCACCGCTGCCGCAGGCCGGCTGCTCGGCTTCCCGACCGTCGGCGTCGTGCGCGGCGACGAGCTGGCCGGCCGCCCGCTCAACCCATCGCTGGCGCAGTGCGCGGCGGACGGCATGCGTCTGCGCTTCGTGGACCGTGCGACGTACCGCGCGAAGAGCGATCCAGCGGTCCTGGCGGGGCTGCTGAGCGACTGCGAGGACTGCGTGGTCGTCCCGGAGGGCGGCAGCAACGCTCTGGCGGCACAGGGCTGCACAGAGCTGGGGAAGGAACTGCGCGGCCGGGCCGATGTGGTCGCGGTGGCGTGCGGCACCGGTGGCACCCTCGCCGGTCTCGCCGCGGGCCTCGCACCCGGTCAGCATGCACTCGGTATCCCGGTGCTGCGCGGCGGCTTCCTGGGGGACGCGGTACGGGAGCTGCAGCGGGAGGCGTTCAGCGGCCCGGCCGGGGCGTGGTCGCTGGACGAACGCTTCACCTTCGGCGGCTATGCCCGGACGACACCGGAGCTGCACGCCTTCGCCGACGACTTCGAGGACCGGCACGGGCTGCCCGTCGAGCGTCTCTATGTCGCTAAATTGCTCTATGGACTGACGACACTCGCCCAGGAGGGCGCGTTCGCTCCGGGCACCACGGTCGCCGCTGTCGTCACGGGTCAGCCCTGGGGGGCGTCGGACTCCTCCCGGTAGGCCGCCGCCTCCTCCAGGTCCAGCCGCCGCAGCAGGTTCCGCAGCATCTCGTCGTCGATCCGGCGTTCGTCCCGCAGCCGGACGAAGACGGTGCGCTCGGCCTCGATCATTTCGCCGGCCAGCCTCCGGTAGGTGTCGTCCGCCGACTCCCCGGTCAGCGGATTGGCGGCGCCGAGCCTCTCCCACACGGCGTTGCGGCGGCGCTCCAGGACGGTGCGGAGCCGGTCGGTGAGCGGTCCGGGCAGGCAGTTGCGCGGGTCCTGGAGGAGCTCTTCCAGGCGCGCCTCGGCGGCCGCGGACGCCTCGCTCTGCGCCTGCGCCTCGGCGAGGGTCTCGGCCTGCGCGTCGCGCCCGGGGAGCTTCAGGACGCGCACCAGGAGCGGCAGGGTGAGCCCCTGGATGACCAGCGTGCCGATGACGGTCGTGAAGGTCAGGAAGAGCACCAGGTTGCGGGCCGGGAAGGGGGCCCCTGCGGTCGTCAGCACCGGAATGGAGAAGGCGATGGCGAGCGAGACGACGCCGCGCATACCGGCCCAGCCGACGATCAGGGGCGATGTCCAGTTGGTCCCAGGTTCGCGTTCCCTGATCCGGCGCGAGAGCCAGCGGGGCAGGTACGTGGCCGGGTACACCCAGACGAAGCGGACCACAACGACGGCGAGGAACACGGCAACCGCATACCAGAGCGCCTCCGCGACGGCATACGTACCGAGCCCCTTCAGCACGAAGGGCAGCTGCAGTCCGATCAGCGCGAAAACCGCCGACTCCAGGATGAAGGCGACCATCTTCCACACGGCCGCCTCCTGGAGCCGGGTCGCGAAGTCGACCTGCCAGGAGCGGTGCCCCAGGTAGAGCGCGACGACCACCACGGCGAGCACTCCGGAGGCATGCACCCGTTCCGCCGCCGCGTACGCCACGAAGGGGATCAGCAGCGACAGGGTGTTCTGCAGCAGGGGTTCCCCGAGATGGGTACGGAGCCAGTGCAGCGGCACCATCAGCACCAGGCCGACCCCGACACCGCCGACCGCCGCCAGGAAGAACTCGCCGATCCCGGCTCCCCAGCTCATGCCCTCGCCGACGGCTGCGGCCAGCACCACTTTGAAGGCGGTGATCGCGGTCGCGTCGTTCACCAGGGACTCGCCCTGCAGGATCGTCGTGACCCGGGCGGGCAGCCCGACCCGACGGGCGATGGCGGCGGCCGTGACGGCATCCGGCGGCGCGATGACGGCGCCCAGCACCAGCGCAGCGGTCAGCGGCAGGTCGGGCACGAGCCAGTACGCCAGCCAGCCGACCGCGAAGGTCGCAAAGAGGACGTAGCCGACGGAGAGCAGGGCGATCGGCCTGATGTTGGCCCGCAGATCGAGATACGAGCTGTCGACCGCAGCCGTGTAGAGCAGCGGCGGCAGCAGCAGCGGCAGCACGATGTGCGCGTCCAGGGTGTACGTCGGCACCCCGGGCAGGTAGGACGCGAGCAGCCCCGCGGTCACCAGCAGCAACGGGGCCGGTACCGGGGTGCGCCTCGCCGCGCCCGCGATCGCGGCACTGGCCGCGACCAGTGCCACCAGCGGCAATGCGTCCATCTCACGGTCCTCGCATCCGTCGTAACCTGACAATCATGAGTGAGTGCCTGCACGTTCTCGAACTGCCGAGCCCCGAGCCCGTCCCACTCGATGCCACATGTCCCGAATGTCTCGCCGCAGGCACCCACCCCGTGCAACTGCGGCTCTGCCTGGTCTGTGGCCATGTCGGCTGCTGCGACTCGTCGCCCCTGCAGCACGCGACGGGACACTTCAAGGAGACCGGCCATCCGGTCATGCGGAGCTTCGAGGCGGGAGAGAACTGGCGCTGGTGCTTCGAGGACGGTTCGATCGTCTGACGCCTGGGTACGTCAAACCGGCGCCGGTTCTTCGCAATTGACTGCCACAGACCTCTAGCCACTGTATGTGCTCATAGGTTTACCATGAGTGACAGTCGTTGGGATGGGGTCCCGGCGACACGGCATCATGGATCGCGATAGCGTCGCCGGACCAAGAACCGAAGACGTACCGCATGGCTCCGGGGCGCTCTCCCGGAACCTCGAATGAGTTTGTGCCACCTTGGAGGTGAGGGTGTCCCAGATCGCAGGCGAGCCCGGGAATCAGGACTTCGTGGAAGTCCGACTGCCCGCTGCGGGTGCCTACCTGTCGGTGCTGCGTACGGCCACGGCCGGTCTCGCAGCGCGCTTGGACTTCACTCTCGACGAGATCGAGGATCTTCGCATCGCGGTCGACGAAGCCTGCGCGATCCTGCTTCAGCAGGCCGTGCCGGGCTCTGTCCTCAGCTGCGTGTTCCGGCTCGTCGACGACTCCCTTGAGGTGACCGTGGCCGCCCCGACGACGGACGGCCGGGCCCCGGAGCGCGACACCTTCGCCTGGACGGTGCTCTCCGCGCTGGCCGGCAAGGTCGACTCCACGGTCGCCGATGACCGCACAGTCAGCATCAGCCTGTACAAACAGCGCGGCGCGGGACCCGGGCCGGCGTGAGCAACGGGAACGGGGACGGTCCGGTGCGGGACGAGACGATCCGACCAGGGGTGGTGCGAGCAGCAGGCATCCCGGAGCAGCAGGCCCTGCCCCATCCGGTGGACGGGGCGGACGGGCCTGTGGTCCGTACGGTCGCGGTGGAGCAGTCGCAGGCGGAGCGGGCAGGCCAGATGAGCGAGCACGGGCACCACGATCCACATGACCGCAGCGGGGCGCGGGCGCTCTTCTACGAGCTCCGGGAACTCCCCGACGGCTCGCCGGAGAAGGCCGAGCTGCGCAACCGGCTGGTGCGGATGCATCTGCCGCTCGTGGAGCATCTGGCCCGCCGGTTCCGCAACCGCGGCGAGCCGCTCGACGATCTGACCCAGGTCGCCACCATCGGCCTGATCAAGTCGGTGGACCGGTTCGACCCGGACCGGGGCGTCGAGTTCTCGACATACGCCACGCCGACCGTCGTCGGCGAGATCAAGCGCCACTTCCGCGACAAGGGCTGGGCGGTCCGGGTGCCGCGCCGGCTGCAGGAGCTGCGCCTCTCGCTCACCACGGCCACCGCCGAGCTCTCCCAGCAGCACGGCCGGTCGCCCACGGTGCACGAGCTGGCGGAGCGGCTGGGCATCTCCGAGGAAGAGGTCCTGGAGGGCCTGGAATCGGCCAATGCGTACAGCACGCTGTCGCTCGACGTACCGGACACGGACGACGAGTCCCCGGCGGTGGCGGACACGCTGGGCTCGGAGGACGAGGCGCTGGAGGGCGTCGAGTACCGGGAGTCACTGAAGCCGCTCCTGGAGGATCTGCCGCCCCGGGAGAAGCGCATCCTGCTGCTCCGGTTCTTCGGCAACATGACCCAGTCGCAGATCGCGCAGGAGGTCGGCATCTCGCAGATGCATGTCTCGCGTCTGCTGGCACGCACGTTGGCGCAGCTGCGCGAACGGCTGCTCGTCGAGGAGTAGCCGGACGGGCTGCGGGCACTGTGGTTCAGCAGCCGCACGGTGCGCCTCCGCGCCCCAGGGCTGTCCCGTCATCCCTGGTGGATCAGCACACGGCGTCAGATCGCGCGGTGTCAGATGTGGTGCACCACAAGGCGGAGGGGCGTCCTCATACGGGTGCATTCGGGCGTTCCGACAACGCGGCGAGGTGCCATAGCCGTCGTCGTGCGCCCGCCAGGATTTACGGGACAGCCCTCAGAGCGTCGCGCCCGGTCCCCGGATGCCGAGCGCTTCCCGGGTCGTCGGCCTGGCCAGCTGGAAAAGCGCCGTCAGCGAAACCGCGGCGAGGACGATCCCGGCCGGGATCAGCGCGCCGTGCGACCGCAGCAGCGTCCAGGCCACCGGCAGCGCGATGATCTGTGTGATGAGCGCCGGGCCGCGGCTCCAGCTGCGCCGCCGCATCAGCCCGCGGGCCGCGATCAGCGGGATCAGACCCAGGGCGATCAGGGTGAGCCCGCCCGTCTCCGCCTGCTGCGGGCTCTCGGGGTGGCCGAGCAGCCCCATGACCAGCATGTAGATCCCGCCGAGGGCGAGCGCCGCCCCTTCGAGGACGTTGAGCCCGGCCACGAGGGTGATCCTGGCCGGCTTCGTCGGCTCGGCCATGGGCGACGAGGACGGCGTGTTCTGCTGAGTACTCACCCTTGCAGGTTGACATCCCGTCCCGGTGAAAGCGAAGCCGGGGTCGGGGCCGGGGTGCCGTGCCCGAGCCCCTCGCAGCCGGGCCGTCACCGAATGTGAAGGGCAGGGGGCGGGGCTTCAGACCGGTACCGCACGGTAGGTAGTCTGGCGGTCATGCGTGCACTCCTCGTGGTCAATCCAGCTGCTACCACCACCAGTGCGCGCACCCGTGACGTGCTCATTCACGCGCTCGCCAGCGAGATGAAGCTGGAGGCGGTGACCACGGAGTACCGAGGGCACGCCCGCGACCTGGGACGGCGGGCCGCGGACTCGGACGACATCGATCTCGTCGTCGCCCTCGGCGGCGACGGCACGGTCAACGAGGTCGTGAACGGTCTGCTGCACCGCGGTCCCGATATAGACAGCCTGCCGAGCCTGGCCGTGGTTCCCGGCGGCTCCACCAATGTCTTCGCGCGCGCCCTCGGCCTGCCGAACGACGCGGTGGAGGCGACCGGCGCCATCCTGGACGCGCTCGCCAACCGGACCGAACGCACGGTCGGCCTGGGACTTGCGGCCGGCACGCCGGGCACCGAGGACGAGTCGGTCCCCGAACGCTGGTTCACATTCTGTGCCGGTCTCGGATTCGACGCAGGCGTGGTCGGCCGCGTCGAACAGAAGCGTGAACTCGGGAAGCGGTCCACGCATGCGCTGTACGTGCGCCAGGTGGTCCGGCAGTTCCTGGAGGAGCCGCACCGGCGGCACGGGGTGATCACGCTGGACATCCCCGGCCGCGACCCGGTCACCGATCTCGCGCTTTCCATAATTTCGAACACCGCCCCCTGGACCTACCTGGGGAATCGCCCGATGTACGCATCCCCGAAGGCGTCGTTCGACACCGCTCTGGACGTCCTCGGGCTGAAGCGCCTCTCCACTCCGGCAGTCGCCCGCTACGGCACCCAGCTGCTCACCTCGACCCCCGAGAAGGGCCCGCACGGCAAGCACGCGGTTTCACTCCATGACCTCACGGACTTCACCTTGCATTCAAAGGCCCGGCTGCCCTTCCAGATGGACGGTGACCACCTGGGGCTGCGTACGAGTGTGACGTTCACAGGCGTACGCCGTGCACTGCGTGTGATTGTGTGAGCGGAAGGACCCAAAGTCCTTTAACTCGAACGTTTGGACTGGCTTCCACCCCATGGAAGTACGGCTGTGACCTAGCCGACACCGAGGAATCAAAAAAAAGTTTCCAGAAGGGGTTGTATCCGCCGCCGAGGTTTGCGAATCTCTACATGGCGATCGGGACGGCCCGCAACAACGGCCTCCACTGAGAGCCAGAACCCCTCCTCACTTGCACAGGACCACAACCAGTTCATCTGGGCGTCGGCCCATCATCTGCGGGGGGATTCGTGAAAGCGTTCACATTCACAAGCAACGTGTAATACCAAGGAGAGGTAGCAGCCATGGACTGGCGTCACAACGCCGTTTGTCGTGAGGAAGACCCCGAGCTGTTCTTCCCCATCGGCAACACCGGTCCTGCGCTGCTGCAGATCGAGGAAGCCAAGGCCGTCTGCCGTCGCTGCCCCGTCATGGAGCAGTGCCTGCAGTGGGCGCTCGAGTCCGGCCAGGACTCCGGCGTCTGGGGTGGCCTCAGCGAGGACGAGCGCCGCGCAATGAAGCGCCGCGCCGCTCGCAACCGGGCGCGTAACGCCAGCGCCTGATTCGACGCCACCGCTACGAGCCTCAGTCAGGCGGCGCGTACAGAGCGTACGCACGAACCCGCCCCCCGAGTCGCAGCGCGCAGCACCCCAAAAGCGCATGCATGAAGCAGTGGGCCCGGACCGTGATCAACGGTCCGGGCCCACTGCTTTGCGCATTCCCGTTCGCGCCGTCCGCCGGGTGCGTCCCGGCGGCGGCCGGTCACTTCTCCGCGCGGACCGGAATGTCGAGGACCACCCGGGTGCCGCGCTCGGGGGCCGGGACCATGCCGAACGATCCGCTCAACTCGCCCTCCACCAGCGTCCGCACGATCTGCAGCCCCAGGTTGCCGGCCTGCTGCGGGTCGAACCCCTCGGGCAGCCCACACCCGTCGTCCTGGACGGTGATCAGCAATCGCGCCTCGGTCGACAAGCCGCCGCGCACCGCCGAGACCTCGACCGTGCCGGTCTGGCCGACGGTGAACGCGTGCTCCAGGGCGTTCTGCAGCACCTCGGTGAGCACCATGGCGAGCGGAGTGGCCACTTCCGCATCGAGGATGCCGAAGCGCCCATTACGCCGGCAGACGACCCTGCCCGGGGAGATCTCGGAGACCATCGCGATGACCCGGTCGGCGATCTCGTCGAACTCGACCCGCTCGTCCAGATTCTGGGACAGCGTCTCATGGACGATGGCGATCGAACCGACGCGCCGTACCGCCTCGTTGAGCGCTTCACGGCCCTGCGTGGACCCCATCCGCCGGGCCTGCAGACGCAACAGGGCAGCCACCGTCTGGAGGTTGTTCTTCACCCGGTGATGGATCTCCCGGATGGTGGCGTCCTTCGTGATCAACTCACGTTCGCGGCGACGCAGTTCGGTGACGTCACGGAGGAGGACCAGGGAGCCGATCCGGACTCCCTTGGGCTTGAGCGGGATCGTCCGGAGCTGGATCACGCCGCCCGCGCATTCGACCTCGAACTCACGGGGCGCGTAACCGCTCGCCAGTTTGACCAGGGCTTCGTCCACCGGGCCGCGGGAGGGGGCGAGTTCGGCAGTGGTCCGGCCGAGGTGGTGTCCGACGAGGTCGGAGGCGAGACCGAGGCGGTGGTACGCGGACAGGCCGTTGGGGCTGGCGTACTGGACGACGCCGTCGGCATCGAGCCTGATCAGACCGTCACCGACGCGCGGCGAGGCATCCATGTCGACCTGCTGACCCGGGAACGGGAAGGCCCCGGCGGCGATCATCTGGGCCAGGTCGGAGGCCGACTGCAGATAGGTGAGCTCCAGCCGGGAAGGCGTGCGGACGGTCAGGAGGTTCGTGTTGCGGGCGATGACGGCCAGAACCCGGCCCTCACGGCGTACGGGGATCGACTCGACCCGAACCGGCACCTCCTCGCGCCACTCCGGGTCACCCTCGCGCACGATCCGGCCCTCGTCGAGCGCCGCGTCCAGCAGCGGACGGCGACCGCGCGGCACCAGATGGCCGACCATGTCGTCCTGGTACGAGGTGGGTCCCGTGTTGGGCCGCATCTGGGCGACGGACACGTAGCGGGTCCCGTCACGGGTGGGCACCCACAGGACAAGGTCGGCGAAGGACAGGTCGGAGAGCAGCTGCCACTCCGAGACCAGCAGATGCAGCCACTCGAGGTCGGTGTCGCCGAGGGCTGTGTGCTGGCGGACGAGGTCGTTCATGGAGGGCACGTGTGCGAGCGTACCTGTGGATACGCGATGGTTCCGAACCGAACGACCTGCTCGTGCGTGCAGGAGGAGAGGGGCCGGAAATTGGCGTGCTCCGATGGATGGACAGACGAGAATGGTCTAGTCCACAATGCTCAAGTCAGAGCTTCCGCTCTCCCCGCACAGGAGAGTGGATCGAGGTACCCGCGCTCTCTGCCCTGACTGCGCCGGTACCTCCCCCGGCCGGGGGCACCGCACACCGCCGGCCGAGCAACTCCGGGCTGCGGTGCCGGACGGGCTGAGGGTCCCGTACTGGCGCCGCGGCCCGCGGGTGTTTCTGCGGGCCTCCCGCCGGAGACCGGCACGGTCAGCGGGTCTCGGTGACCGCGGCCAGGGCGCGGGGCGCGCCCGGGTCCTGGTCGCGGGCGACCGTCACCTCGTACGCCGGCAGCCGCAGCGGCAGGATCTCCACGATCGACTGGACCTCCTCGGCGCCCCCGGCCGCCGGCAGGACGAATCCCGCGGATGCCGCTTCCACCTGGGCCTGGGGGCCGGTCATCAGGGGGTCTGCGCCGCGGCCGTCCGTGACGACGGCGATCGCCGGGGAGATGTTGTCGACCATGACGAGCGGACCGTGCAGCAGATCGGCGCCGGAGCAGGAGAGAGCGGCGATGGAGGTCGTCTCCGTCCGACCACGGGGTACAGGAGATCCTCCGGCGCGCGAAGGGAACCCGGAGGTCGCCTTCGGGTTGCCAGGTTCTGCTAGATTAGCCTTAGATTGGTCTATACCACATAGAGACTCTTCAGATCGGCAGGCCCCGCGTGGAAGTTGTCATCGTCCCGGACGCCAAGGCAGGCGGCGAACTCATCGCGGGAGCCATCGGCGCCCTGCTGAGCCGCAAGCCCGACGCTCTTCTCGGCGTTGCCACCGGCTCGACCCCGCTGCCCATCTACCAGGCCCTGGCGGCCAAGGTGCGCTCCGGCGAGGTGGACGCCTCGCGTGCGCGCATCTGCCAGCTCGACGAGTACGTCGGTCTGCCGTCGGGCCACCCCGAGTCGTACCGTTCGGTGGTGCTGCGCGAGGTCGTCGAGCCGCTCGGACTGTCCGAGGAGTCCTTCATGGGCCCGGACGGCTCCGCCGAGGACGTCCAGGCCGCCTGCGAGGCCTACGACAAGGCGCTCGCCGAGGCGGGCGGAGTGGACCTCCAGTTGCTCGGGATCGGCACGGACGGGCACATCGGCTTCAACGAGCCGTGCTCCTCGCTGGCGTCCCGTACCCGGATCAAGACGCTGACCGAGCAGACCCGGGTCGACAACGCGCGCTTCTTCGACAACGACATCAGCCAGGTGCCGCACCACGTCATCACGCAGGGCATCGGCACGATCCTGGAGTCCCGCCACCCGATCCTGCTGGCGACGGGCGAGGGCAAGGCCGAGGCGGTGGCTCTGACGGTGGAGGGGCCGGTGGCGTCGTTCGTACCGGCGTCGGCCCTGCAGCTGCATCCGCACGCGACGGTGGTCGTGGACGAGGCCGCGGCGTCGAAGCTGAAGCTGGCGGACTACTTCCGGGCCACGTATGCGGCGAAGCCGCGGTGGCAGGGGATCTAGGGGATCCAGGGCAGGTTCCGAAAGGGCCGGGGCACCGTGCGGGGTGTCCCGGCCCTTTCGTCTGCCGGAGTGTGCCGGATGCACGACCGGCTTGCGCGTCGTCCTCGAACGCCGGACCGGAGTCGGAACCCCTGACGGCGTGTGGACCGTTCCCGGGTCAGGCTCCGGACGGGCCGGACGATCCCGTGATGGCCTCTGCGGCTGCCTGGCCGCAGACTCGGGCTGCGCCGTGGGTGGCTACGTACAGGGCGCCTCTCGGGGACTCCTGGGGAACGCCCATTTCGACCACCACCGTGTCGGGACGCTCGGCAATCAGCGCGTCCACGGCGTCCGTCATCCACGGGTGGCGGTGGGCATCGCGGACGACCGCGACAATGCGGCGGTCCCCCGCGGCGCCCAGGACCGCTGTCACGGGCGCCTCGGTCTCACTGTTGCAGGTGTCGGTGCCGGTGCCCGGCAGGATCCGGGCCAGTTCGGCCGCGATGCCCCACGGGGTCTCGTCGCCGACCGCGATGTTCGCGACCGGGGTGAACGCGGCGACGTACGCCGGCTCGGTCAGCGGTTCGGCCGTGCCGGTCACCCGCACCGCACGGCGGGCGGCCACCAGGCCGATGTCGGAGGCGACACCGGTGTTGGGCGCGGTCCCCTCCTGCGTCGCCGCGTCCGGCGCCGGGACGGCCCCCCGCGCCCGCTGCGTCCAGGACGCGAGGGCACGTACCCGTGCCGCCGCGTCGGCCAGCCGCTCCTCGGGCAGTTCGCCGGTCCGTACCGCCGCGACCAGCGCGTCACGCAGCCGCAGCACGGTGGCCTCGTCGTCCAGCCCGCCGCCGACACAGATCGCGTCGGCGCCCGCGGCGATCGCGAGGACGGAACCGCGCTCGATCCCGTACGTCGAGGAGATGGCCTGCATCTCCATGCCGTCGGTGACGATCAACCCGTCGTAACCCAGTTCCTCGCGCAGCAGACCGGTGAGGATCTGCGGGCTCAGCGTCGCCGGGCGGTCGGGGTCGAGCGCGGGAAGCAGAATATGCGCGCTCATCACGGATTTGGAACCCGCTGCGATCGCCGCCCGGAAAGGCACCAGCTCACGGGCGTGCAGGGTGTCGAGGTCCACATCGATGCGGGGCAGCGCGTGGTGCGAGTCGACCGCGGTGTCGCCGTGCCCCGGGAAGTGCTTGGTGCAGGCAGCGACCCCGGCGGCCTGGAGTCCCTCGACGTACGCGGCGGTGTGCCGGGCGACCAGGTGCGGGTCGGCTCCGAAGGACCGAACGCCGATGACCGGGTTGCCCGGGTTCGAGTTGACGTCGGCGGACGGCGCCCAGTTGAGGTTGACGCCGCACTCGGCGAGCCGGCGGCCGAGCTCCTGGGCGACCGCACGGGTCAGCCCCAGGTCGTCGACGGCGCCGAGCGCGAGGTTGCCGGGGAAGGACGAGCCCTGACGCACCTCGAGCCGGGTGACGTCACCGCCCTCCTCGTCGATCGCGACGAGTACGTCGTCCCGCTCGGCCCGGAGTTGGGCGGTGAGTGCGGAGAGCTGCTCCGGCGTCTCGATGTTGCGGCCGAACAGACCGACGGAGGAGAGTCCCTCGCCGACTCGGCGCAGCAGCCAGTCCGGCGCGGTGGTCCCGGCGAACCCCGGCTGCAGGACGGCGAGGGCGTCGCGCGTGACGGTGTCCGTGGTGGAGGTGAGTGTGGTCATGGAGCGGCGTTATCCCTTCACGGCGCCGTCGGTAAGACCGCTGACGGCCTTGCGCTGCAAGTAGATGAAGAGGATCAGGATCGGGATCGCGAAGAGCGAGGAGGCAGCCATGGTCGCCCCCCAGTCGTCACCGAACGCCGTCTGGAACTGCGAGAGCCAGAGCGGCAGGGTCTGGGACTCGATGTCCTTGTTGAGGATGAGGACGAGCGGGAACTCGTTCCAGGCAGTGATGAATCCGAAGAGCGAGGTCGCCATCAGACCGGGGCCGAGCAGCGGCAGGATCACCTTCCTGAACGCCTGCGGGCGGGTACAGCCGTCGACCATGGCGGACTCCTCCAGCTCTTTGGGCACCGCGGCGACATAGCCGCGCAGGGTCAGGACGGCGAAGGGCAGGACCATCATCATGTAGAAGACCGTCAGCGGGACCAGGCTGTTCAGCATGTCGGCGTCGCGGACCAGCATGTAGATCGCGATGACCATGACCTCCCACGGCGCCATCTGCGCGATCATGAACGTCAGCAGGATGCCACGACGTCCCTTGAAGCGCATGCGCGCCATCGCGAAGGACGCCAGCAGCGCGATCACCAGCGAGGCGGCCACGGAGAGGATCGTCACCGTGAACGAGTTGCCGACCAGGGTCCAGAAGTGGTCGGCCTCGACGGCCTTCTTGAAGTGCCCGAGGGTGATGTCGGTGGGGAACCACACCGGGGTGTCGGTGATGATGTCGCCGGTCGGCTTGAACGCCGTGCTGAACATCCAGTAGACGGGGAAGGCGAAGCCTATGAAGAGGACGACAGCCGTCAGGTTGGGCCAGATCCGGCCGAACAGTGAGCGCCTCACAGCTCGTCCTCCTCTTGCTTGAGTACGGTGCGCAGGTAGTAACCGGTCATCGCCAGCAGAACGATGATCGTCAGGAACGAGATGGCCGCGCCCATGCCGAAGTGCTGGTTGCCGACGCCTTCGACGAACGCGTAGACGGGCAGGGTCTCGGTGAGCCGGTCCGGGCCGCCGCCGTTGATCGCGAAGAGCTGGGCGAAGGACTTGAAGACCCAGATGACTTCGAGGAACGTCGTGGCCAGCAGGAACGGCTTGAGGAACGGGAGCGTCACCGAGGTGAAGCTCTTCCACGATCCGGCGCCGTCGAGCGAGGCGGCCTCGTACAGCTCCTTGGGGATCGTCGTCGACGCGGCGTACAGGTTGATCGCCACGAACGGGATGGACTGCCAGACGATCACCAGGGTGACCAGCGAGAAGGTGGAGAACTGACTGCTCGTCCAGTTGAAGTCGGCCATCGAGTGCCAGCCGAGACTGTCGAGGACGTAGTTGACGACACCGAACCGCTGGGCGAACAGCCACTGGTAGACCGTGGTCGCCGCGATCATCGGCATGGCCCAGGCGAGCACCAGGCCCAGCATGAGCAGCAGTCGCATCTTCTTGCCCAGCCGCGCGAGCAGCAGGCCGACCAGCGTCCCCAGCAGCATGATCAGGACGACGTTGGCCGCGGTGAAGAGGACCGACCGCTCGACGACCTTCCAGAAGTCCGAGCTGCCGAGGATTTCCTTGTAGTTGTCGACGCCGTTCCACTCGGTCAGGTGGAGGATCAGCTGGCGCGGGTTGAGGTTCTGGAACGACAGCATGCCGTTCTTGACCAGCGGGTAGCCCAGGAGCACCACTGTGGCGAGCAGTGCGGGCAGGAGGAGGAGGTAGGGGGCGGATCCGCCGGCCCGCTCCGTGCTCGATGCGGCAGGGCCGCCCGGAGGGGCGTCATCCTTGCGGACGCCGGCTGCCGGGACCGAGTCCACTGTTTCGGTCTGCACTGACATGCTCGCCATCTCTTCTTGGGCCGTACGGTCGAGTCACGCGGGAGCGCCGGGGGGCGGCAGGTGCCCGCCCCCCGGCGCGCGCGGTCAGCTCTTCTGCGAGAGACGCTTGTTGATCTCCGCCTCGACCGCCTTGGCGGCGTCGGCCGGGGACTTACCGTTCAGGACCGCGGTCATGTAGCTCTTGATCGGGTTCGGCGCGTTCTCGACAGCGGCCCATTCGGGGATGAGCGGGGTGGTGCCACCGCCGGCGGCGGCCGGGGCCGCGGCCTCGGCGGCGCCGTTGCCGGTCAGGTTGGAGTTGAGCGACTCCTTGTTCGGGATGACGCCGTTCTCCTTGGCCAGCTGGCCCTCGAACTGGTCGGACAGGGCGAGCTTCAGGAACTCCTTGGCGAGGTCCTGCTTCTTGCTGCCCGCGGCTACCGCGAAGTTGGAGCCACCGAGGAAGACGCCCTCGGGCTTGTCGGCGGTCTCACCCGGGATGGTGAAGTAGCCGATGTCGCTCTCGATCTTCTTGTTGGCCGCGATGGCCGTGCCGGCCTCCCAGCCCATGCCGATGAAGGCACCGACCTTGCCCTTGGCGAAGACCTCGGCCTGCTGCGGGGTGGCCTCGTCCTTGTCCTTGGGGGCCTTGGAGTAGGACTGGTACTTCTTGTAGAGCTCCATGGCCGCGGCGACCTTGGGGTCGGAGAGGTTGGAGACGTACGTGTCGCCTTCCTTCTTCACTAGGTCCGCGCCCTGGCCGATGGTCAGGCCGTCGAAGAAGTACCAGTTCTGGCCGGGCATGTAGATCGGCTCGGCCTTGCCCTTCTCCTTGATGGCGTCGAGGTCCTTGAAGAACTCGTCGCGCGTCTTCGGGGTGTCCGTGATGCCGGCGTCGGCCCAGACCTTCTTGTTGTAGATGACGACGCGGTTGGCGAAGTACCACGGGGCGGCGTACTGCTTGCCGTCGAAGACGGAGGACTTGTTGAGCGCGTCGACCCAGTCGCCGCCGATCTCCTGCTTGAGGTCGCTCAGGTCGGCGAGGCCACCGGTGGCCGCGTAGGCCGGGGTCTGGGTGTTGCCGACCTCGATGACGTCCGGCGGGGTCGACTCGGAGAGAGCCGTCGTGATCTTCTGCTGAATGCCGTCCCACTTCTGGGTCTGGAACTTCAGCGTGGCGCCGGTCTTCTTCTTGAAGGCGGCGGTGAGGTCCTTGGTCCAGCCGGGAGGCGTGGAGCCGTCCATGGCCCAGACGGTCAGCGTCTGCCCCTTGTAGCTGTCGGGCCCGGACTTCTTGCTGCTGTCGGTCTTGTCGTCCGAGCCACAGGCAGTGGCACCGGCCAAGAGAGCCACCACACCGATGGCCGCGATGAGTCCGCGCTTCACGACACCCTCCTCAGGGATGCAAGAGAATTCCCCCCACCACCCGAGATCGCCGTCCGTCGCACAATTGCATGCGACGGGTACTGCCCGTGGGGCTGGGACCTGGTCTTTAATGGTTTAGACCAGCACTCGGAGCTTGGCCTAGACCTTTAGGGGTGTCAAGGGTGTATAAGAAGTGCAATCGCGCCCGTTATAGGACCGACACCTGAGGGAGGGCGACGAGCCGTGACCGGACCGTGCCACCATGTGAGCCGCAACAGACGGAGGAGCAGGTGACGGCAGCAACGCAGCAGTCGGGAAGGCGGGCCATGGGTGCCGGCGGGGGCAGTACGGAGAACGAGACGGGCGCGGGCACGCGCACCGCGCGGGTCCCGAAGTACTACCGGCTGAAGCGCCACCTCCTCGACATGACGGACACCATGCCGCCCGGCACCCCGGTGCCACCGGAGCGGACTCTGGCCGCCGAGTTCGACACCTCGCGCACCACCGTGCGCCAGGCGCTCCAGGAGTTGGTCGTGGAGGGCCGGCTGGAGCGCATCCAGGGCAAGGGCACATTCGTGGCCAAGCCGAAGGTCTCACAGGCCCTGCAGCTCACCTCGTACACCGAGGACATGCGCGCCCAGGGTCTGGAACCGACCTCTCAACTCCTGGACATCGGATATGTCACGGCCGACGACACCCTCGCCGGGCTGCTGGACATCACAACCGGCGGCCGGGTGCTGCGGATCGAGCGACTCCGCCTGGCCAGCGGTGAACCGATGGCCATCGAGACCACGCACCTTTCGGCCAAACGTTTTCCCGCGTTGCGTCGTTCGCTGGTGAAGTACGCCTCGCTCTACACGGCGCTGGCCGAGGTGTACGACGTACGGCTCGCCGAGGCCGAGGAGACGATCGAGACCTCGCTCGCCACCCCGCGCGAAGCCGGCCTGCTCGGTACGGACGTGGGCCTGCCGATGCTCATGCTGTCCCGTCACTCCCTGGACGGACGCGGCGAACCGGTCGAGTGGGTGCGGTCTGTGTACCGCGGCGACCGTTACAAGTTCGTGGCGCGTCTGAAGCGGCCGACCGACTGAGACCGACCGGCACATGGCGACGCCGCCTCCCATGTGCCGGTCGGTCCAGGACCGCGGACCAGCTCCTGACCGGACAACTGTCGGCCCCGGACAGAGCATCAGGAGTCGGTCCGCCGGGCAGAATCCCCTCCAGCGGCTCCGTCACCCTTTTGCTGGACAGGGGGGTGACGGTGACCGGAGGACTCCCCTAGATTTCCTGCGCATGACGACAGGTGATCAGCGAGGGGACGGAGGCACCACATGCCCGAGGAAACAGACGCGAAGCCACCGACAGTCACACCGGTGAGAGTGCTCATCGCCCTCTGTCTCGCCGCCCCGTTCGTGGCGATGCTCTGGGTGGGTTCGTACGCGAAGGTGGACCCCACCTTCATCGGCATCCCGTTCTTCTACTGGTACCAGTTGGTCTGGGTGCTGATCTCCACGGCGCTCACGATGGTCGCGTACAAGCTCTGGCAGCGTGACCAGCGCGCCCGCAAGGGGGGTGCGTCGGCATGAAGGACGGCGTGAACGGCGTCGCGCTCGGCGTCTTCATCTTCTTCTTCCTGGCCGTCACGGTCATCGGCTTCATGGCCGCGCGCTGGCGCAAGGCCGAGAACGAGGCCAGCCTGGACGAATGGGGCCTGGGCGGCAGGTCGTTCGGCACCTGGGTCACCTGGTTCCTCCTCGGCGGCGACCTCTACACCGCGTACACCTTCGTCGCCGTACCCGCCGCGGTCTACGCAACAGGAGCGGCCGGCTTCTTCGCGGTCCCGTACACCATCCTGGTGTACCCGCTGATCTTCACCTTCCTGCCGCGCCTGTGGTCGGTCTCGCACCGGCACGGGTACGTCACCACCTCGGACTTCGTCCGAGGTCGCTTCGGATCGAAGGGTCTGTCGCTGGCGGTCGCCGTCACCGGCATCCTCGCCACGATGCCGTACATCGCGCTCCAGCTCGTCGGCATCCAGGCGGTGCTGGACGTGATGGGCGTCGGCGGCGGCGAGAACACCAACTGGTTCGTCAAGGACCTGCCGTTGCTGATCGCGTTCGCGGTGCTCGCCGCCTACACGTACTCCTCCGGGCTGCGCGCCCCCGCGCTGATCGCGTTCGTCAAGGACGGGCTGATCTACCTGGTCATCGCTGTGGCGATCATCTACATCCCGATCAAGCTGGGCGGATTCCACGACATCTTCGCCGCCGCGCAGGAGAAGTTCGCGGGCCCGCCCGGAGGGAAACCGACCGGCGCGCTGGCTCCCGCCGAGGCCAAACAATGGACCTACGCCACTCTGGCGTTGGGCTCGGCGCTGGCACTGTTCATGTATCCGCACTCGATCACGGCGACGCTCTCCAGCCGCAGCCGCAATGTGATCCGGCGCAACACCACGATCCTGCCGCTGTACTCGCTGATGCTGGGCCTGCTGGCGCTGCTCGGCTTCATGGCGATCGCCGCCGGGATCCAGGTCGATAACGGCCAGTTGGCCATCCCGCAGCTGTTCGAGAACATGTTCCCGGACTGGTTCGCGGGTGTCGCGTTCGCCGCCATCGGCATCGGCGCGCTGGTGCCCGCCGCGATCATGTCGATCGCCGCGGCGAACCTCTTCACCCGGAACATCTACAAGGACTTCCTGAAGCCCGACGCGACCCCGGAGCAGGAGACCAAGGTCTCCAAGCTGGTGTCGCTGCTGGTGAAGGTCGGCGCGCTCGCCTTCGTCCTCACCATGGACAAGACGGTCGCGATCAATTTCCAGCTGCTCGGCGGGATCTGGATCCTGCAGACGTTCCCGGCGCTGGTCGGCGGCCTGTTCACCCGGTGGTTCCACCGCTGGGCGCTGCTCGCGGGCTGGGCGGTCGGCATGGCGTACGGCACGCTCGCCGCGTACGGAGTGGCGATCCCGACCCAGGCGCACTTCGGCGGCTCCTCGAAGGAAATCCCGGGGATCGGCGAGATCGGCTACATCGGTCTGACGGCGTTCGTGCTGAACGGTGTGGTGACCCTGGTACTGACCTTCGTCCTGAACGCAGTGAAGGCCCCGGCGGGCGTCGACGAGACCTCCCCGGCGGACTACACGGCGGACGCGGGCGACCCGGGCGTCCAGGTGGAACTCCCCTCGGCCAGGCCCGAGTCGAGCCCGTCACCCGACGCGAGCCCATCCGCCGGCTAGAAGACTGCTGAAAATCTTGTCGAAGGGTCCAGTCCTGTCCTGGGTAACCGGGTATCGCCTGGGGTGGATGTTCTCAGCCGCTCCGACGGGGCGGCTCCCAGACCGAGCAGTCGTGTGCGAAGAGCACGCGTCGGGGGTCGAAGTCGGTGAGCCGCTCCAGCAATGCTCGCCGTCGCACGGGAGACGCGCGGCCTTGGCGCCGGCGAGGCGCTCGTACAGGCCCGTATCGACCGGGCTCCCGGCACGGAAGGCATCGCGCGGCTCGTCCTGTCGACGACGCCGGCCATGCTCGCGGCCCACCGGGGCTACCGCCGCCTGGGCTTCGTACGGACTCCGGAGCGCGACTGGGATCCCATTCCAGGTCTCCCGCTGCTCACGTACAGCCTGAGCCTGTCAACTACCCGTCGCTGAGGCGATGGGCTTGCGTTACGCGACATCACTGGCGGTGATGCGTTGTCCGCGTTCAGCCGTCCGCCGTGGAGGCGGGACGGCAGGGGCCGTTGACGGGGCCCCGCGTCGCCACAACGTCCACGCGCGGGCGCGGATGTTGCGGGAGCCGTTCCGGTCGGCGTGATCAACGAATCCGCACGACCGGCACACGAACCGGGCCTGGGAGACCCGGTTCGCCTTGTCGATGTGCCCGCACTGGGCGCAGGTGCGGGAGGTGTACGCCGGGTCGACGTACACCACCGGCACTCCTGCCCGGCGGGCCTTGTACACGATGAACTCTCCCAGCTGGGCGAAGGCCCCGGTGTGGAGCGTGGCCCGTTGGGGCTTGCGAAGCCGTACCCTCGCCCGGATGCCCGTGAGGTCTTCCAGGGCGATTCCGCGCGAGGTGCGTTCAGCCTCGGCCACGATATGTTTCGCGATCTTGTGGTTGATGTCCCGGGCCCGCCGCGCGTCCTTGCGGCGCCGCCGTACGGCGCGGCGCATGGCGGACTTGGTGTTCTTCTTCTGCAGCTTGGTGCGCAGCTTCCGGTCGCGGAGCCGCATGCGGTTTAACTGCCGTCCGGCCATGATGCGGCCGTCCGAAGTGGTGGCGATGTTCACGATCCCCAGATCAACCCCAAGGAAATCCACCGGATCGGTATTCAGTTCCGCTTCGGGCACCTCGCAGGTCGCGACCAGGTACCAGCAGCCGTCCCGGCACACCAGATCCGACTCACCCTTGCGATAGCGGGCGAGGGTGGCCAGCTGCTCCGTACTGCCGGTGAACGCGACTCCCTTGACCCGCCCGGCAGTCGTCCAGATCGAGACGGTGCGCGTGTCCATCTGCCAGGACAGCATCCGGTCGTCATAGGGCTGGGCCGCATGAGACCGGAAGGAGACCGGCTTGCCGGTGGTCTGGCGGTGGCGCTTCGTGCCGGGCCTGCCGAGGTTCCCCGCCCGCAGGTTCGCCTGCAGCGTGGTGTACGCGTCGCAGGTCTTCTTGATCACGTGCTGGGCGGCCTGCGCTCCCAGCCCCCACCGCTCCTTCACCTCGGCGTAGGTGTGCTCGCGCAGCGCGAAGTTCCGGAACGTTGCCCTCTCGAACGCAACCTCACTCGCCCACGAGGCTGCCTCGTTGCAGGCACGCAGGGTCGCCTCAAGTGCCGCCGCCTGCACGGACGTCGGTAAGAGCTTGACCTGCACCACCAGCTTCACCCGGCCAGACTAACGCCCAAGATTGACCCACGTCCTGAGATTAGGCACTACACACCGATATACACGGAGGAAGAATGATCATTCACACCCTGCACGCCCACTTGGTCTTCATCCCCACATATGGCGGGGCGTGTTCACCGACGAGATCCTGATGCGCTGCGCGCAGGTCATGGGGGGACGTAAGCGGACTTCGGTACCACGCTGGTCGAGTTCAACGGCAAACAGGACCAAGCACGTTCATCTCCTGGTCCACTACCCGCCCAAAGTCGCGCTCTCCGAACTCGCCGGCTGCCTCAAGGACGCCTCCAATCGCCACCTCCGACAGGACTCGCCCGACCCCACCCACAAGCACCTGTGGGGCCAGCACTTCTGTCTGGTCACCGTCCCGCTTCGCCCCGTCCTGCGGCGGGGCACCCCTGTCCCTCATCAAGGAGTACATCGAGCAACAGAAACGACCCACCTGACCTTCGAAACTGTTCCAGCACTCCGCACCTACGAGCCACGGGAAACAATTCCTCCCGGGCCCAAGCATCGGGGCTCCTTGTACGATCATGCTGAACCCGTACGACACAACATGTGGGGGCCGCCTCATCGGGCGGCCCCCACATGTATGCTCATGCTCGCTGTCGCTGCAGGGAAATCCGGTGCGAATCCGGAACTGTCCCGCAACGGTATATTCGGGTCCCTTTTGCGCACCCTGAAAGTCCGAGGACCTGCCGACAGCGCGTCCGGCTCGACCGATCCGGACGCCCAGACGTCCGGGCCTCGCGGATGGGCCGGTGGACGCCGCACGCAGTGCTGCCCTCCTTCTTCGGGCATGCCTCCGTGTGGCTGCCCCGCTCACCCGCCGGCCCCGAGCCGAGCGAGGGAGAGCACCACGTGACCATCGCGCCAGCCGATCCGGCTTCAGTCGCCGAGTCCGCGGGAACCACGAACGACGGACCTGGGACCGCACTGCTGCGGACCCTGACCGACCTCACTGCCGATCTGCCCGACACCGACCCCGGCCGCGTCGCCGCCGCCGCGCTGCGCGGACGCAACGCCGCGTCGGACGAGTCGGAGTTGCGCACGCTGGCCACCGAGGCCGCCGCGGGTCTGATCGCCGAGGACCCCGCGTACTCCCGGCTCGCCGCCCGCCTCCTGACCCGCACCATCGCGGACGAGGCAGCCGGTCAGGGCGCGCTGTCGTTCTCCGCCTCGGTCGCCGTCGGCCACCGCGAGGGTCTGATCGCGGACCGTACGGCCGCGTTCGTGGCGCTCCACGCGGCCCGGCTCGACGCGCTGGTCGAGCAGTCCCTCGCCGACGGCGCCGACGACCGGTTCGGCTACTTCGGGCTGCGGACACTGCACAGCCGCTATCTGCTGCGCCACCCGCTCACCCGCCAGGTCATCGAGACGCCGCAGCACTTCATGCTGCGTGTCGCCGCCGGCCTCGCCGAGGACGAGTCGGTGCGCGCACTGGACGAGGTCGCCGCGCTGTACGGTCTGATGAGCCGCCTCGACTACCTCCCCTCCTCCCCCACACTCTTCAACTCCGGCACCCGGCACCCGCAGATGTCCTCCTGCTATCTGCTGGACTCACCGCTGGACGAGCTCGACTCCATCTACGACCGCTACCACCAGGTGGCGCGGCTCTCCAAGCACGCGGGCGGCATCGGCCTCTCGTACTCCCGGATCCGCGCCCGCGGTTCGCTGATCCGCGGCACCAACGGGCACTCCAACGGCATCGTGCCGTTCCTGAAGACGCTCGACGCTTCGGTCGCCGCAGTGAACCAGGGCGGCCGCCGCAAGGGTGCCGCCGCCGTCTACCTGGAGACGTGGCACGCCGACATCGAGGAATTCCTGGAGCTGCGCGACAACACGGGCGAGGATCAGCGGCGTACGCACAACCTCAACCTGGCGCACTGGATCCCGGACGAGTTCATGCGCCGGGTCGACGCGGACGGCGACTGGTCGCTGTTCTCCCCCGCCGACGTGCCGGAGCTGGTCGATCTGTGGGGCGACGAGTTCGACGCCGCCTACCGGGCCGCCGAGGCCAAGGGCCTGGCCCGCAAGTCGATGCCCGCGCGTGAGCTGTACGGCCGGATGATGCGGACGCTCGCCCAGACCGGCCAGGGCTGGATGACGTTCAAGGACGCCTCCAACCGGACGGCCAACCAGACCGCCGAGCCGGGCCGCGTCGTCCACTCGTCGAACCTGTGCACCGAGATCCTCGAAGTCACCGACGACGGCGAGACCGCCGTCTGCAACCTCGGTTCGGTCAACCTCGGTTCGTTCGTGGCCGACGGCGGCATCGACTGGGAGCGGCTGGACTCCACCGTCCGTACCGCCGTGACGTTCCTCGACCGGGTCGTCGACATCAACTTCTACCCGACCGAGCAGGCCGGCCGCTCCAACGCCCGCTGGCGTCCGGTGGGGCTGGGCGCGATGGGGCTCCAGGACGTCTTCTTCCGGCTGCGGCTGCCGTTCGACTCCCCCGAGGCCCGCGCGCTCTCCACGAAGATCTCCGAGCGGATCATGCTCGCCGCGTACGAGGCGTCCTGCGACCTCGCCGAGCGGTCCGGGCCGCTGCCCGCCTGGTCCGAGACACGCGCCGCCCGCGGCGTGCTGCACCCCGACCACTACGACACCGAGCTGAGCTGGCCGGAGCGCTGGGACGCGCTGCGCGCCCGGATCGCGAAGACCGGCATGCGCAACTCGCTGCTGCTCGCCATCGCTCCGACCGCCACGATCGCCTCGATCGCCGGGGTGTACGAGTGCATCGAGCCGCAGGTCTCCAACCTCTTCAAGCGCGAAACGCTCAGCGGTGAGTTCCTCCAGGTCAACGCCTATCTGGTGAACGAGCTGAAGCAGCTTGGCGTGTGGGACGCGCGGACCCGCGAGGCGCTGCGCGAGGCGAGCGGCTCGGTACAGGGCTTCGCCTGGATCCCGGAGGACGTACGGGCGCTCTACCGCACGGCGTGGGAGATCCCGCAGCGCGGTCTGATCGACATGGCGGCGGCGCGTACGCCGTTCCTGGACCAGAGTCAGTCGCTGAACCTGTTCCTGGAGACGCCGACGATCGGCAAGCTCTCCTCGATGTACGCGTACGCCTGGAAGCAGGGGCTGAAGACGACGTACTACCTGCGCTCACGCCCGGCCACCCGGATCGCCCGGGCTGCATCCGGCCAGGCCGCGGCCGCCCTTCCCGTACAGCAGGCTTCGGCTCCCGACGCGGACGCGATCGCCTGCTCCCTCGAAAACCCCGAGTCCTGCGAGGCCTGCCAGTAATGAGCTCGACCGACAAGAACCTGCTCGACCCGGGCTTCGAACTGACCCTGCGGCCCATGCGCTACCCGGACTTCTACGAGCGCTACCGCGACGCGATCAAGAACACCTGGACGGTCGAGGAGGTCGACCTCCACTCCGACGTCGCCGATCTCGCCAAGCTGACACCCGCCGAGCAGCACATGATCGGCCGGCTCGTCGCGTTCTTCGCGACCGGTGACTCGATCGTCTCCAACAACCTCGTGCTGACCCTGTACAAGCACATCAACTCCCCGGAAGCGCGGCTGTACCTGTCGCGTCAGCTCTTCGAGGAGGCCGTGCACGTCCAGTTCTATCTGACGTTGCTCGACACCTATCTGCCCGACCCTGACGACCGTGCGGCCGCGTTCGACGCGGTCGAGGAGATCCCCTCCATCCGCGAGAAGGCGCAGTTCTGCTTCAAGTGGATGGACTCGGTCGAGAAGATCGAGCGGCTGGAGACGCAGGCCGACCGCCGTCGCTTCCTGCTGAACCTGATCTGCTTCGCGGCGTGCATCGAAGGGCTCTTCTTCTACGGCGCGTTCGCGTACGTCTACTGGTTCCGCTCGCGCGGTCTGCTGCACGGCCTCGCCACGGGAACCAACTGGGTCTTCCGTGACGAAACGATGCATATGAACTTCGCGTTCGAGGTCGTGGACACCGTTCGCAAGGAGGAGCCCGAGCTCTTCGACGACGCCCTCCAGCAGCAGGTCACCGACATGCTGAAGGAGGCCGTCGACGCGGAACTGCAGTTCGGCCGCGACCTGTGCGGCGACGGTCTGCCGGGCATGAACACCGAGTCGATGCGCGAGTACCTGCAGTGCGTCGCCGACCAGCGGCTCACCCGGCTCGGCTTCCCGGCCGTGTACGGCTCCGAGAACCCGTTCTCGTTCATGGAGCTGCAGGGTGTCCAGGAGCTCACGAACTTCTTCGAGCGCCGGCCGTCCGCGTACCAGGTGGCGGTGGAGGGCTCGGTCGCCTTCGACGACGACTTCTAGTGCCGTGACCGGCAATGTTTGCCCCGTGAGGAGCGTCGTCCAGTGCGTGCGGTCGCAAGGCGGCCGGAAGTCCTTGTAGCAGAGCTACCAGGGCTTATGGCCAACGCGGCGAGCGGGCGTGCTGGGCGGCGCGACGGGGCAAAGCTTGCCGGGAGGGGCACTAGGCTCGCACCCCGATCCGGAGGTCCGTACGCCGCACAGCCTTCCCCGGCTGTGCGGCGTCCGCGGTTTCCGGCGGTGCGGCCCGTCGATCCCGTTCCGCCTCGCGCAGCCGACGGTCGATGCGGGGCGGCGCTGCACCACCCACTGGCGCAACACGGCCGCACTGGCGCGCCGTTTCCCGCGGGCCGTCGTCGAGCCGGGCGTGCTGTATGTGGACGAGGGACAGATCATCACGTCGGCGGGCACCGCCGCCGGGAGTTCGGCGCCGCTTCCAGCAGGAGACGGGCACCACCCCGTACCGCTGGTTGCTGCGCCAACGGGTCCTGCTGGCACAGCACCTCCTGGAGACCTCCGATGAAACAATGGACACGATCGCCGGACGTACCGGTTTCGGAAATGCGGCGCTGCGCCATCAGTTCGTCAAGTCCCTGGGAAACACTCCGAATGCCTACCGCCACACCTTCCGTGGCCCGACCGCCGCCTCCGAAGTCGCCTGATTCTTTTCGGGCCTGACCTCCGATCATTCGTCCAACCATTCTCCGCGTCAGTCCATGGACCGCAGGCCTCTCTCCCCCCGAAGGTCGGGCGCATGAACATGCGGATGGCAAGACGAAGGACCACCGGAGCCGTGGTGGCGGCGCTGGCCGCCGCGCTGCTGCCGTGGCAGAGCGCCTCGGCCGAGGACAGCTCCACTGCGGCCCCGCCCGAGGTGCTGCCCACCCTCCGTCACTGGCAGGGAGACCAGGGCGAGTTCACGCTCACCGATCGGACCAGGATCGTGCTGGACGGGGTGAGGGACAGCCGTACCACCGCGGACGCGGGGCGTTTCGCGGGCGAACTGAACGGCAGGGCACCGGTGTCGCGAAGCCGCGCCGCCCGCCCCGGTGACATCGTGCTACGTCAGGACCCTGCACTGAAGGATGAGTTGGGCACGGAGGGCTACCGTCTCGATGTGGGCGACCGGCTCACTGTCACTGCGGCGACCTCCACCGGCGTGTTCTACGGGAGCCGGACCGTCCTCCAGCTGCTGAACGACGACGGCCGCGCCGCGCGCGGTTCGGCGACCGATGTGCCCGCATACCGCGAGCGCGGAGTCGGAGTCTGCGCCTGCTACATCAACGTCTCGACGCAGTGGTTCGAGCGGCTGATGAAGGACATGGCATCGCAGAAGCTCAACCAGCTGTGGATCGAGGCCAAGGTCAAAAGCGACACCGATCCCGCGTCCGCGTTCTGGGGCTACTACACCAAGGCGCAGGTCCGCACGCTGGTCGCCATGGCCAGGAAGTATCACATCGAGCTCGTGCCGGAGATCAACTCCCCCGGTCACATGGACACCTATCTGGAGAAGCACCCGGAGCTCCAGCTCAAGGACCGCAACGGCGTCGCCTCCCCGCCCCGGCTCGACATCTCCCGGCCCGAGGCACTGGCGTACTACACCTCGATGGTCGACGAGGCGCTGAAGGTCTGGGACAGCCGCTACTGGCACATGGGCGCCGACGAGTACATGATCGGCTCCTCCTATCCGAACTACCCCCAACTGCAGGCCGCGGCGACCGCGAAGTTCGGTGCGTCGGCCACTCCCGACGATCTCTTCACCGATTTCATCAACCAGGTCAACGCGCATGTGAAGGCGGACGGCAGGTCGCTCCGGATCTGGAACGACGGGCTCGCCGGCAGGAAGACCGTCGTCCCGCTGGACCGTGACATCACCGTCGAGCACTGGCTGGGCGGCGGTTCCATCCAGCAGCCGTCCTCGCTGCTGGCCGAGGGCCGGCCGGTCATGAACTCCGCCTACTCGCTCTACCTGGTGCGCGGCGGCTTCACGATGCAGACGCAGAAGCTGTACGAGAGCGACTGGACGCCGTTGCGTTTCGAGGGTCAGACGCTGCCCCAGGGGGCGGCCAACCTCACCGGCGCGAAGATCAGCCTGTGGCCGGACAGCGCGGCGGCCGAGACGGAGAACGAGGTCGAGGCGAAGACCTTCATGCCGCTGCGATTCGTGGCACAGGCGACCTGGGGCGGCCCGAAGCCGAGCCCGACGTACGCCGGTTTCGAGGCGCTCGCCCGGAGGATCGGTCACGCACCGGGCTGGGAGAACACCGACCGCACGCCGCTCGCCGACGGTACGTACCGGCTGACCACGGGCGCGAAGGCACTCACCCCCGGGGCGGACGCGGGTGTGTCTCTGGTCAAGGACAGCGCGGCTTCCTGGGCGCTGACGGCGACCGCCGACGGGTACTACACGGTGCGGTCCACGGAGACCGGTCAGTGCCTGGACGCGGTGCGCGGCAAGAAGTATCTGGGCGCGCCGCTGGAGGTGGGGGCGGAGCTGTCGCTCGGGGACTGCTCGGCGACGGCACGCACGCAACGCTGGCAGCTGGACACCGGGGCGGGTGCGCTGACGCTGCGCAACGCGATCTCGCAGCTGCACCTGACCGAGCGGGCTTCGGACGGCGTCGCAGTCCAGACGACGGGCGCGACCCGGCTGATGGCGGGCGCCGCCTGACCGGACCCTTCCGAGGGCGCAACCCGCCCGAGGCGCCCCGGCCGACGGTGTAATCCGCCTGACGCCGCACAGAACGGGGCCCCGCCCGCCGGATCACCTGATCGCCGGTGCGCGGGGCCCTTCCATGTGTGCGGTCAGATACCGCAGTTGGGCGCCGACCAGTAATGGCTGGGGCCCTGGTTCACGTGGACGTGGTCGCCGTGGTCCGGGTACCCCGGGCCGAGGATCCCGTTGAAGCCGTGGTTACGGGCTTCCTTGGCCAGGGTGCACAGGGCGTGCGGCCCGGCTCCGAGGTCGGCCGCGTCCCCGTACAGATGGCGGCTGTTCGAGGCGCCGCCGACCGCACTGTTGCAGGCTGTGGAGCGGAAGCCGCTGGTGACCCGGATGGACTGGTCACCGAGGGCGTGCCGCAGCGCCTCCAGCTTCCACATCGTGCTGAGGGCGTTCGCCTTGGCCGTGCCCGCAGCGACGGCACCACCTGCCCAGGTGCTGTTGCAGGTGTTGTGTTCGGCGTATGTGAAGTGGATGGGCGTGCAGTCGTCGTCCTGGAGTGCGTAGAGCTTGGCCTGGGTGGCCGGGCCGGCGATGCCGTCCGCGGCCAGGCCGTAGGCGGCCTGGAAGCGTGTGACGGCGGCGGTGGTGGCGGGACCGTACGAGCCGTCGATGGCGAGTACGGAGTTGTAGCCGGGGTATCCGGCAACCCGGATCTGGAGCTGGACGACGTCGTTGCCGGTGGCACCCGGAGACAGGGTGCGGGTCCAGGTGTAGCAGCCGTCGGCCTGTGCGGTGCCGGAGGTGATCACGGCCCCGCCCCAGGCGAAGGCCATGGTCATGACAAGGCCGAGCAGGAGTCTTGCGGTACGTCTGAGCATGGGGGGGCTCCCTACCACGACGAAGGTATGGAGGCAGAGCCTGTCGGAACGGTCGACGCGCGTCAACCAGGCATGGAAAAAGGGAAGTTGAGGATCAACGGGAGTGCGGAGCAACGCAGACGGGCCCGGCCCCGCACCGGGGGACCGGGCCCGCCGAAGGTTCTAGAGCGTGTTTCGAAAGTCCCGCCTGCCGGGCGGCGCCTGGCACGCACGCTCGCCGCATTGTCGGGCCGCCCCGATACGACCGGTATCGGGGCGACCCTCCGCCTTGCGACCGCACGCACCAGACGCCGCCCGACCCGCCCTACGGGCGGACGACGCTACTTTCGAAACACGCCCTAGTCGTTCGGCACGATCTCGTAGCGCGGCGTGTTCTCGGCCATCTGCCGCAGCGCGTCCTTGCGGTCCCGCTTCGAGAGCCGGTCGATGTACAGGTAGCCGTACAGATGGTCCGTCTCGTGCTGGAGGCAGCGCGCGAAATAGCCGTTGCCGCGGATCTTGACCGGGTTGCCCTTGGCGTCCTGGCCGCGCACCACCGCGTAGTCCGGGCGGGCCAGCGAGGCGTACGCGGTCGGGACGGAGAGACAGCCCTCGTTGGAGTCGTCGAGGATGCGCTCCTCCGGCGGCAGCTCTTCGAGCACCGGGTTGCAGACGGCGCCCACATGCCGTACACCGTCGTCGTCCTGGCAGTCGTAGACGAAGACCTTGAGGTCCACGCCGATCTGGTTGGCGGCCAGGCCCACGCCCTCCGCCGTCCGCTGGCTGGCGAACATGTCGTCGATCAGCCGGCCCAGCTCGTCACCGAACTCGGTGACGTCCTTGCACTCCTTGTGCAGCACCGGGTTGCCCACGACCGTGATCGGACGGGAGGTCCCGCGCTCGCGGTACGCCGCCTCGCGCGCCTCACAGTCCTCGGTGTCCACGACGAAGCCTTCGTCGTCGACGCTGATCTGCTCGTCCGTCTCCTGCTGCGCCATGTCCGCCGTACGCCTTCCTCAAAACCCGAATCGATGCCCGTACAGCGTAACGGCCTCCCCCGCGGCGGGGAGCGGGCTCCCGATCGTGGGGGAGGCCGTTCCGGCCGGGCCGCGGACGCACGGCTCAGCAGACTTCTTCGAGATCCCGCCACTCACGGCTGTCCGGGCTGTCCGCCACCCAGCCGTCCAGCAGTCCCCGCACCAGCCCGGCCGGTGCCGCTATCCCGCACTCGCGCTCCGGCACCCACAGCCCTCCGGCGGTGCGGTGGCCGAGCGGTCCCGGATGGCCGGGCTCGCTGTGGTCGTGCGGGTCGAGATGCTCGCCGTCACCCTCGTCGCTCTCCATCCGGCTCTCGGAGCAGGCCCGGCAGAGCAGCCGCACGGAGGACGACCAGTCCTCGGCGGCGAATCCGGCATCGGACGCCAGCTGCTCCAAGGCGTCCCGGTCCGCCTCCGTGGCAGCTTCGAGGAGCACCACCCAGGTGGGTACGGGTGACGGAGCCCAGAGCTCGATCTCGTCGAACACGGGGTACGAGGGGCCGGCTGCGGTGACCCGCTCGCCGTGCGGCACGCCGTCGTGCAGGACCACCTCGCCCCAGCGCCGCCCGGAGGAGGGCAGCGGAATCGACAGCACTTCCATCCGGGCCGGATCCAGCCTGCGGCCCCAGACGACCTCGGCCTCGCCCTCGGGCGACAGCCGCACGGCCGCGCTGCCCAGCTCCATACCGACCGGCTCGCTGTTGGCCGCTGCGGTGTGCTGGCCGGTGCCCGGCACCTTCAGGCCGTACGCCTGCCAGGCGCGGCGGGCCAGGGGCCAGTCCTGCAGCGCGGTGGCGGCGATCCCGACGTTCCACCAGTCGGGGGCGCCGGACTCCTTGTCGAGGAGCGCGACGGCGCGCAGCCCGGCCGCTCTCGCCTGCTCCCAGTCATGCCGGAATTTGTGCAGCAGCGCCAGGTTGAACCATGACTCGGAGAGCCAGGGTTCCAGGTCCGCCGCCCGTGTCAGCAGCGCGCCCGCGTCCTCGTACCGGCCGTCGCCGATCAGCGTGAACGCGCGGTCCGTGGCCTGCCGCCAAGAGGCGGAGGGCCGATGCCGTACCTTCCCGAAGATCCTCACGATTCCCGCCTGTCCCGACTGGACACCCTCGTTCTTGCGCTCTCCTTCGCATCCAACCATGCCTGGCAGGACGCCCGCTCATTACCCATGGGTTACCCAGGTGGGACGGGGGTCAGACCGCCCCGGGCCAGGACCCTGGCAAGCGATTCGACCACCTCCGGCTGGTAGTCGTGGGCGGTGCCGAGCCGGAGCCGTTCCAGAGCACCGAGCGGGCCGCTGAGACCTTCCCCGCACAGGTCGTCGTATGCGTTGACAGCGCGGACGATCCGGGCGGGCAGCGGCTGCTCGCGGTACGGGTCGGCCTGCCGCTCCACCACGACGGCGATCTCGGAGTCCACGCCGGTCTGCCGGACCACGGCCCCGCCCAGCAGCGCGATCCGGCGCTGCTCCGCCGCAGGCAGCGGGGCGGTCGCCCCGTCGGGCACGGGGTCGACGAGGGAGAGCTGACCGATGTCGTGCATCAGTGCGGCGTACTCGAGCACGGCGAGCTCGGCCCCGGAGAGCCCCAGCTCCCGGCCGACGGCCGTACAGAGGACCGCCACCCTGCGGGCATGCCCGTGGGGGGTGTAGCCGGCGATCTCGGTGGACCGGGCGAGCGAGGCGATGGTCTGCCGGTAGGTGGTGCGCACGGCGACGAACCTGCGGTACGACACCTGGGTAAGCAGCAGCGGTATGCAGAGCACGGGCAGCGCCCACAGCCCGGCGACGGCGACCCCGAGAGCCATCACCGCACCGGTCGCACAGACCGCCGAGCCGATGCCGAGGAGGGCGCGCAGCTCGTCGCGGAGCAGCGGCCCGTACAGGATGGAGGTGCCGCCCCTGCTCCTGAAGCCGTGGGGGAAGGTGCCGGAGCGCAGCAGCAGGGCGCCGAGCACGGCGTCGCACAGGGCGGTGAGCCCGAGCAGGACGAGGAGGAAGAGCGCGAAGAACGGACCGTCGCCGAACCAGTCGGCGGTCCGGCCGGAGTTGTAGAGCGGCTGGAAGCACACGGCGGCGAACGAGACGGTGACGATCCGCCGGGCGAGCTGATCGGCGGTGGGCCCGCTGCCGCGCGCCACGTGGGGCACGGCGGCGACAAGCTGCGCGGCGACGAGGACGGCGATGACCTGGAGGACCCCGTGGGTGGTGGGTTGCCCGCCACTGCGGCCGAGCAGGGCGTACGCGAGCGCGCCGGCGGCCCCGAGCGGCGCCGGCTCCCGCTCCCCGGGCAGCGCACCCCAGCGGGCGAGCTCGCCGACGGTGATGAGCACCCCGAAGGCAAGGGCATGCCCGGGTTCATGAACTCCGTGCCAGAGAGTGTGGGCCAGCCCCCCGAGGGCAAGCGCAACGGCACCGCCACGGACGGCAGCGACGGCGCCGGTCACCGGGGATGTTCCGCGGCAGCGTCGAGCCCGTCGGCACCACCAAGCCCGTCCGGCGGCGGATGACGAGACGCCTGCGGGACGAACCCGGCGCCCGCACCCGCACCCGCACCCGCACCCGGCGACGGGACTGCCTCGTCCGCCGTCACCGCCACCGTCTCCGCGGCCCATCCGCACCGCTCCACCGCCCGCGCCAGCGCCCGCACCATCTGCGGATCGAACTGCGTCCCCGCACAGCGCTTCAGCTCCTCCACCGCCACCGGCACCGGCCGTCCCCTGCGGTACGACCGCGTCGACGTCATCGCGTCGAAGGCGTCGGCCACCGCGACGACCCGGGCGAACTCGGGAATCTCCCGCCCGCTCAGCCCGTAGGGGTAGCCGCTGCCGTCGAGCCGCTCGTGATGGTGCAGGATCGCCGCCCGCGCCTCGCCCAGGAAGCCGATGCCCCGGACGATCTCGTGGCCGTACTCCGGATGCAGCTCGATCACGCGCCGTTCCTCCGGGGTGAGCGGCCCGTCCTTGCGCAGCACCCGGGTCGGCACGCCGAGCTTGCCGACGTCGTGCAGGATCCCGGCGAACCGGAGCACCTCGAGCCGGTCCTCCGCCATGCCCAGCTCCCTGGCGATCAGCACGGAGGCCTGCCCGACGCGCTCGCTGTGCCCCCGGGTGTAGGTGTCCTTGATGTCGACCGCCTGCACCAGCGCCCGGATGGTGGCGCGGTGTGCCGCCTGCTGGCGGTGGTACTGGGAGAAGACCCAGCAGGAGATGTACATCGGCAGCAGAACGAAGAGCGCCGACAGCGGCCCGTACGAGCTGCGCCACAGCAGAGCCATCATCAGTCCGGCGAGCCCGTGCACCAGGTGCGGTCCGAGCGAGTTCGGCAGCAGCCCGCTCCAGGCGCGCCGGACGGGCAGTCGTTCGGCCGCGGCCAGGATCGAGCCGTCCAGGGCGCTCAGGACGAGGCTGAAGGCCAGCGCGGCGACACAGGCGGGCAGGACGGCGTACGGGAAGTCGGGCAGCAGGCCGGGGCCGGGCCCGCCGAGCGTGGCGCCGCCGCCGAGCAGGCCGTGGACGGTCGACGCCGCCCGGACAGTGATCACCAGCTGGGCCGTGCGCCAGACGCGGCGGGCCGCGACGGGCGCGTTCTCCACCCGGCCGACGAGTGAGCCGGGGATCGGGACCAGCGCCGCGGCGGCGGGCGGCAGCAGGAACGCCGCCGCGAGCAGCAGCGGGAAGAACGATCCGGCACTGATCGGCACGGAGCTGCCGAAGAACGGTCGGCGTCCGGACAGTTCACAGGCCAGATAGAGCCCGGTGAGCAGGCCGACGGTTCCCCAGGGCACCCCCGTCCCGCCGGGCGGCAGCGCTGGCCGCACACAGAGGACAGCGCCGACCGCGGCGGCCAGAATGACCGCGCGCGCCGCAGCCCCGGTGCCTCTCACCCGCCCTGCCCGCCCCCCCAACTAGGTCAATGGAGGCGCCACGCTAGCGAGTTGGGCACTTGGTCGAGCATGGTTGAGTCCGATTGGCACGTTCGGGTGATGTGCATGCGTTGGCGGTGGTACGGGTGAGGACGTGCCGCGACGGTCGCGGCACGCCCTCATCGCGCGGCAAAGGCCCCATGTTCAGGAGTGGTCGCCGGTCACTCCGTGGCGGCGCTCGGCAGCTCGGCCACCACGTCCTGGTCCGGTACGGCCTCCCCGGAGCGGATCAGATCGATCCGGCCCATCACCTTGGAGCGCAGGTCGGCCGGCACGTCATCGTGACCGCAGCAGCGCTTGACCAGCTTCTTCACCGCCTGCTCCAGCCCGTACTTCTCCAGGCACGGGGAGCACTCCTCGAAGTGCACCTCAAACTTGCTGCAGTCGCTGTCGGGCATCTCATGGTCGAGAAACTCGTAGAGATGATCGAGGACCTCTGAGCAGTCTGTCTCGTGCGGCTCTCCGCAGCTCATGAGCCCGAGCCTTTCCGATCGTCCGACTCTCCGGCACCGGCCGGGACGAGCCCGCGTTCACGGGCGTAGTCCTCCAGCATGCCGCGCAGTTGGCGGCGGCCCCGGTGCAGTCGGGACATCACCGTACCGATGGGAGTCCCCATGATGTCCGCGATCTCCTTGTAGGCAAAGCCCTCTACATCGGCGAGATATACCGCGATACGGAACTCTTCGGGGATCGCCTGCAGCGCGGACTTCACGTCCGAGTCCGGCAGGTGATCGAGCGCCTGCGACTCGGCGGAGCGCAGACCTGTGGACATGTGCGACTCGGCGCGCGCCAGCTGCCAGTCCTCGATCTCCTCGGCGGCACTGCGCTGGGGTTCGCGCTGCTTCTTGCGGTACGAGTTGATGAACGTATTGGTGAGGATGCGGTACATCCACGCCTTGAGGTTCGTCCCCTCGCGGAACTGGTGGAAGGAGCCGTACGCCTTCGCATACGTCTCCTGAACCAGGTCCTCGGCGTCTGCGGGATTGCGCGTCATGCGCAACGCGGCCGAGTACATCTGGTCGAGGAAACCGAGGGCGTCCCGCTCGAAGCGCGCATTACGCTCCGCGGTCGTCTCCTCCGCGCGGCCGTCGTCGGTCCCTGTGTCGGTACCGGTGACCGGACCCACCTCCTCCAACGCTGTGGCGGTTCCGAGACCGGACCCGCTCGAATCGGAGAATAGTCGACCTTGCTTCGACGCGGGCTGTCGTTCCGATCCGCTCCGTGCCCGCCCGGGTGTGGTCTTCGCCGCGTGCAGCACCGTCCACTCCAGGTCAGCGGCGTTCGAGCGGCGCGGGCAGATGGTCGAACCCATGCGACGGACTCCCTCTCCACGTACGACGTTGATGTACCGATGTCCCCAACAACAGTGGTCTCCGACACAACATTCCCGGGGTGCGCCGGGTCGTCAGCGGGTGTGACCCGATCCACCTGGCAATGTGCGGGCCTCAGTGACGAGAGTCGGTCCTTTGGTTACGGGAGCCGGTCCAGCCATTCCGTCACGGCGGCGGTGAGGAGTTCCATCGCCCGGTCCTCGGTCAGTCCGGACTTCTTCGGAACGGCGAAGCCGTGGTCCCCGTACGGCACCTCGGCGATCTCGTACTCCCCCGGAGGGAATTCGGCCGGCCGCCCGAACGGGTCGTGGCCGCCCTGTACGACGAGCGTGGGCACGCCCGCGCCGAGCAGTTCGTCCTTGCGGGACTTCTCCGGTCTGCCGGGCGGGTGCAGCGGGAAGCTGAGCGCGAGGACGGCGTGCGCGCCGAGCCCGGCCGCCGTGCGGCAGGCCACCCGCGCGCCTGCGCTGCGTCCGCCGGCGACGACGGGCAGCCCGGGTGCGGTGAGAGCGGGCCACAGACCGCGCCAGCCGGTGTCCAGGGTCTTCGGGGCGGGCGCGAGCTTCTTCCCGGCGACCCGCCAGGGTTGCTCCACCAGGGCGACGGTCACGCCGTGTGCGGGCAGCACGGCGGCCAGTGCCTGAAGGTCGCGGGCCTCGATGCCGCCGCCGGCGCCGTGGCTGAGGGCGAGCACCAAGCGGGGTCTGCGTGCGGGCAGCCAGGTGATCCGGGCGGGCCCGGTGGCGGTGTCGACCGTCTCAGCCGTCGGGGCTGTCTCTCTACGACTCACAGCGCCCATCCTGCCCGGTCAGAAGAGCGTGCCGACCTCCGGCGCGGTCAGTTCCTCCAGGAGCTCGGGCCCGTTGTTGCGGACGTTGCTGACCGCCGTGGCCACCGGGTACGCCCGCATCAGTCCGCCGGGCGGCGGTGCCAGCAGTGCCCGCAGCTCCCCGATGTCGGTGCGCGAGGGGTCCAGCCAGTCGTCCCAGCGGTCCGGGGTCAGCATCAGCGGCATCCGGGGATGGATGTCGGCAAGCGTGCCCGGGCCCTCGGCGGGGGCGACGGCGAGCGGGGTGGTCTCCGCCTCGGTGGTGATCACGGAGCAGGTCACCCACCAGGCCTGCGGGTGATCGTCCGGCAGCGTCCGGTCACGCCAGAACTCGTACAGTCCGGCCATCGCGAAGACCGATCCGTCGGCGGGCGTCACGAAGTACGGCTGCTTCCGCGGCCGCTTCTTCTTCCCCTTCTCCTCCAGCTGCCGCTCGTCGGCGCCGGTGACCCACTCGTAGTAGCCGTCAGCAGGCAGGATGCAGCGGCGCGAGACGAAGGGGCGGCGGAAGGACGGCTTCTCGTGGACGGTCTCCGCCCGGGCGTTGATCATCCGGGCTCCGCCCTCGGGCGACTTGGCCCACGAGGGGACGAGTCCCCACTTCAGCGCGCGCAACTGGCGAACCGGGCGTTGATCATCCGCGTCTTTCACGGGACGTTCCAGTACGGCGTAGACCTCTTTGGTCGGCGCCACGTTGTAGTCGGGCTCCAGCGCCTCCGCCGGTTCCCATTTCTCGACGCCGAAGAGTCCGGTCAGATCCTCGGGCCGCCGACTCGCTGCATACCGTCCGCACATAAGTGCCAGACTGCCACGACCCACCGTCACGACCGCAAGGAGCCGCCCGCACATGGACAGCACCGAACTGGGCAATCTGTGGGATCGCGTCTTCGGTACCCAGCCCGCACCCGAGCAGTGGCTGGTGGTCGTGACGGCCACGGTCGCGCTCATCGCCGTCGTACCGAACGTCCTGTGGCGCCTCTCGCGCAACGCGATCACCATCGCCCACGAGGGCGGGCACGGGCTGATCGCCACGGTCAGCGGGCGCAGGCTGGAAGGCATCCGGCTGCACTCGGACACCAGCGGGCTGACCGTCAGCCGCGGCAGGCCCACCGGCATAGGCATGATCGTCACTGCGGCAGCTGGCTACACCGCGCCGCCGCTGCTGGGACTCGGCGGCGCCTGGCTGCTCGCCGACGGCCGGATCACGCTGCTGCTGTGGGTGTCGACCGCCCTGCTCACCGTGATGCTGGTGATGATCCGCAATCTGTACGGGGCGCTCACGGTGATCTTCACCGGTACGGCATTCCTGCTGGTGTCCTGGCTGGCTTCACCCGCGGTGCAGTCGCTGTTCGGGTACACCGTGGTCTGGTTCCTGCTCCTCGGGGGTGTGCGTCCGGCGTTCGAGCTGCAGTCGAAGCGCCGGCGCGGCGGGGCGCCGGACTCGGATGCGGACCAGTTGTCCCGGCTCACGGATGTGCCGGCCATGCTGTGGCTGGGCTTTTTCCATGCGGTGTCGATCTGCTCGCTGATCGGCGGCGGCCGCTGGTTGCTCGGCAGGTGAGGGGACGACAGCCCGCGGCAGCGCCTATCATGCTTCTCTTACGCCCCGGTTTCGGCCTGTTTGATCCAGATCTGGGATTGCGGCGAGCCACTAAAGTGAAGGCCATGACCGAGAGTTCCGTGCACCCCGCCCTCTGGCCCGCCCCCCATGCGACCGGGGCCGTCGACGCGACCGTCACCGTGCCCGGATCGAAATCGGTCACCAACCGGGCGCTGGTCCTGGCCGCCCTCGCCGCCGAGCCGGGCTGGCTGCGCCGCCCGCTCCGCTCCCGCGACACCCTGCTGATGGCGCAGGCGCTGCGTGCGATGGGCGTCGGCATCGAGGAGGGCGTCGGCCCGGAAGGCTCCGGCGAGGCCTGGCGGGTCATTCCGGCCGGGCTGCACGGCCCCACCACGGTCGACGTCGGCAACGCCGGAACGGTGATGCGTTTCCTGCCTCCGGTCGCCGCCCTCGCCGACGGTCCGATCCGCTTCGACGGCGACCCGCGTGCGTACGAGCGGCCGCTGACCGGCGTGATCGACGCGCTGCGGCTGCTCGGCGCCCGGATCGACGACGGCGGGCGCGGTTCGCTGCCGATGACCGTGCACGGCGCCGGGGCACTGGACGGCGGCCCGGTGGCGATCGACGCCTCCTCGTCGTCCCAGTTCGTCTCGGCGCTGCTGCTCTCGGCACCGCGTTTCAACCAGGGCGTGGAGGTACGCCACACCGGTTCCCGGCTGCCTTCGATGCCGCACATCCGGATGACGGTCGACATGCTGCGGGCCGTCGGCGCCCAGGTCGACGAGCCCGAAACGGGCGGCGAGCCGAATGTCTGGCGGGTGTCCCCGTCGGCGCTCCTCGGCCGCGACCTGACCGTCGAGCCGGATCTCTCCAACGCCCAGCCCTTCCTCGCGGCGGCGCTGGTCACCGGTGGCCGGGTGACGATCCCGGACTGGCCGGAGCACACCACCCAGCCGGGTGACACGCTGCGCGAGATCTTCACCGCAATGGGCGGCAGCTGTGAGCTGACCGAACGCGGTCTGACGTTCACCGGATCGGGGCGTATCCACGGCATCGACGTGGACCTCGGCGAGGTCGGCGAACTTACCCCCGGCATCGCTGCGGTCGCGGCCCTCGCCGACTCCCCCTCCACACTGAGCGGTGTCGCACATCTGCGGCTGCACGAGACGGACCGGCTGGCCGCGCTCACCAAGGAGATCAACGAGCTCGGCGGGAACGTCACAGAGACCGCCGACGGGCTGCACATCGAGCCGCGCCCGCTGCACGGCGGTACCTTCCATACGTACGACGACCACCGGATGGCAACCGCCGGGTCGATCATCGGCCTTGCCGTCCCCGGAGTGGAGATCGAGAACGTGGCGACAACCGCCAAGACCCTGCCGGATTTCCCGCAGATGTGGACCCGAATGCTCGGGGCCTGAATCATGCGTCGCTACGGCAAGAACCCCGACGAGGACGACATCCGGTTCCGCCCCAACCCGAAGGGCAACCGGCCTCGTACACATACCCGCCCGAAGCACGAGGACGCCGAGGAAGGCATGGTCCTCACCGTAGACCGCGGCCGCCTGACGTGTCTCGTCGACGGCCGTACGGTCATGGCCATGAAGGCCCGGGAGCTGGGCCGGAAGGCCGCGGTGGTCGGCGACACCGTCTCGATCGTCGGCGATCTGTCCGGCGACAAGGACACCCTCGCGCGCATCGTCCGGATCGGTGAGCGCCGCTCGGTGCTGCGCCGGACGGCGGACGACGACGATCCGTACGAGCGGGTGGTCGTCGCCAACGCCGACCAGCTGGCGATCGTCACCGCGCTGGCGGATCCGGAACCCCGCCCGCGGATGATCGACCGCTGTCTGGTGGCGGCGTACGACGGCGGACTCTCCCCGCTCCTTGTCCTGACCAAGTCCGACCTCGCATCGCCGGACAAGCTCCTGGAGGCGTACACCCCCCTGGGGGTCCCGTACATCGTCACCAGCCGCGAGGAGCTGGAGAACGGCGACGCGGCGGACCGGGTGCGCGAGCTGCTGAACGACCGGGTGACCGCCTTTGTCGGGCATTCCGGCGTCGGGAAGACCACCCTCGTCAACGCCCTCGTACCGAAGGACCGGCGGCGTACCACGGGGGTCGTCAACGCGGTCACGGGCCGCGGCCGTCACACCACCACCTCGGCGCTCGCGCTGCCGCTGCCCGACGGGCGCGGCTGGGTGGTCGACACCCCCGGGGTGCGCTCCTTCGGGCTGAACCACATCGACCCCTCGCGGGTCATCCACGCGTTCCCCGACCTGGAGCCGGGCACCGAGGAATGTCCCCGCGGTTGCACCCATGACGCCACCCAACCGGAATGCGCGCTGGGCGCCTGGGTCGCCGCCGGGCACGCCGACCCGGCACGGCTGGACTCCCTGCACCGGCTGCTGGCCACCCGGGAGCGCCGCGAAGGCGACTGATCCGGGTAAGTTTGCGACCTGCCGCTGACGGTAAGTGCATAATCGCGCTCAGCGGGACGGCGCAGTCACCGACGTGGAAGGGCACTGACGATGGCGTGGCTGCTGGTCGTGGTCGCAGGACTTCTGGAGACCGGCTTCGCCGTCTGTTTGAAGCTGTCCCACGGCTTCACCCGGCTCTGGCCGACCATCGCGTTCGCCGTCTTCGCGCTCGGCAGCTTCGGTCTGCTGACGCTCTCCTTGAAGAAGCTCGACGTGGGACCCGCCTACGCCGTCTGGACAGGCATCGGTGCGGCGGGCACCGCGATCTACGGCATGGTCTTCCTGGACGATGTGGTCTCCACCCTCAAACTGGTGTCGATCTCGCTGGTGATCCTGGGTGTGATCGGACTCCAGCTGTCGGGCTCGTCCCACTGACGGTGACAAGCGGCACTGTGCCCGGCGGCTTGCACGGCCGGCAGCACCTCGCGCCCGCGGTGCTCGCGCTCCGGGGCACCGGTGGCCCGCCCGTCACGCCGCGGGCCACCGCTCCACCGCCTCGCGCACCAGCGGCGCCGCGTCCGTGGGGAGGACAGACGCGGCGACCGCGTACGAGAGCGCGAGCCGCATCGCGACCTCGCAGGTCGTGGCCAGTGCCGCCGAGTCACGCGGCAGGCGCCCCTCGTCCAGCGCGGCCACCGCACGGTCGCACACCAGACCGAGCAGTTCGACGGGCGTCGGCGGTCCGGCATCGGCCCGCCGCTGCGCCGGTACGGGCGAACCGGCCGGCGCCGCCAGGCGCACGGGACGGGGTAATCGCTCGCTCCAGCACCCCGTGAGCAACGCCCTGACCAGGGCGTTCGTACGGGCCGCCCGCACCGTCCAGGCGGCGGTCGCGGCCAGTCTGTCCCCTGTGCCGCCGGGCGATCCCAGCGCCCGTTCGACACCTGCGAGATAGCCGTCGGCAGCGCGCCGGACCATGGCCCGGGCCAGGCCGTCCTTGCTGCCGAACTCGTTGTAGAGGGTCTGCCGGGAGACTCCGGCGGCGGAGGCGACATCGGCCATCCGCACAGTCGGCCAGGGCCGGGTGGTGAGCGCCGAGAGGGCGGCGTCCAGCAATGCTTCGCGCGCTGTCGGCATCGTCGCCTCCCACGCCAGGGACTCTGCGGTTCAGAGTTGACGCGCCACTGGGCACTGTCAAGACCTCGAGCAGCCTCCGGGGCCGTGTGGCCCTGTTCACCTGCGGTCGATACTGTGACGGCATGCCCGATTACCACGATGATCTGCGCCTCGCCCACGTGCTGGCGGACGCCGCCGACGCGGCGACGATGGACCGGTTCAAGGCTCTGGACCTCAAGGTCGAGACCAAGCCGGACATGACGCCGGTGAGCGAGGCCGACAAGGCCGCCGAGGAACTGATCCGCGGCCACCTCCATCGGGCACGTCCGCGCGATGCGATCCTCGGCGAGGAGTACGGGATCGAGGGCACCGGTCCGCGCCGCTGGGTCATCGATCCGATCGACGGCACCAAGAACTACGTCCGCGGTGTCCCGGTCTGGGCGACCCTGATCTCACTGATGGAGGCGGGCGGAGGGGGCACCTCCCGCTCGAGCGGAGCCGAGAGTGGGGGAGGGTTCCAGCCGGTGGTCGGTGTCGTGTCCGCGCCCGCGCTGGGCCGCCGCTGGTGGGCGGCGAAGGGCGCGGGGGCGTACTCCGGCCGCAGCCTCACCTCCGCGACCCGGCTGCACGTCTCGAAGGTCGAGCGGATCGCGGACGCCTCGTTCGCCTACGCCTCGATGACCGGCTGGGAGGAGCAGGGCCGGCTCGACGGCTTCATGGACCTCACGCGCGCCTGCTGGCGTACGCGTGGGTACGGCGACTTCTGGCCGTACATGATGGTCGCCGAGGGTTCCGTCGACATCTGCGCGGAGCCGGAGCTCTCGCTCTGGGACATGGCCGCGAACGCGATCATCGTCCAGGAGGCGGGGGGCCTGTTCACCAGCCTGGACGGAATCTCCGGTCCGGGCGGCGGGAACGCGGCAGCCTCGAACGGCCTGCTCCACCACGAGCTGCTGGGTTATCTCAACCAGCGCTACTGACGCAGCTTGCGGCTTGACCTGCATATTTTCCCTTCACTCACACCCCCTGGGCCGTCGTGGGGCCGTCATCGCTCTTCGGGCCCCCGTCCTGGAGCTTCGGCAGCCACTCACGGACGTGGATCGGCCGCAGCGAGTCGATCGAGCTGGTACCCAGATGCGGTAGGACGTGCAGTCGAATGCGCACCTCGGTGCTCACGAAGGTGCCAGGATCCATGGTGAGCGAGGCCAGCCACCGTTCGGCGTGCTGCCTCACGGTGACACGGCCGGCGCGCGGATCGATGTACCGTTCCCCGCGGGCTGGTCTGCTGCGACGCGCGTCATCCCCACTTCGTCGTAGTTGCCTGCCATGAACCTCCGGTGACATGAATGCCCCGAAGCGATGAGCGCTTCCCCAGTGCGGTTCTCCGGAACTTTCACGAAGTAGCCAGCGTCTCCAGTAATCATGAGAGAACGCGTTGAAGCACTGAGTGGTACCGGGGTGGCCCTGGCCGGTGGATTCGTCGGGCTGCTGGGATGGGCCGCGGATGCCGAGCTCCGGGCGCGCGCCGGATTCGAAGCAGGGCCGGACTGGAGCGTGCTGTACGCGGAGCTTCCGCTGACCGTTCTCATCGGAGTGGTAGCCACTTTGTCAGCGTGGTTGCTGCCCCGGCGATGGATAGCCGGGCCGCCCGTTGCCGGGTACGCAGGCCGCGTCGCGCTCGTCGCCATGGTGCTGGCCGGATTCTGGCTGGCCGTCCAGGGCTGGTACGCAGGACTGCCCGAGTCAGTGCCGGACCACAAGCCCTAGTACTCCAGCCGGACTTCTTCATTAGCGCTGGTCAACGGCTTGGGCGTGGAGAGTGTAGCGGGCTGGAATGGCGGTGCGGCAGTCTTTGCCAGGCCGTCCCCGAACGCGCGGCTGACGGCCTCCCGCGTGCGCTTCTCGCTGCTCGGCATCAAGTGGGTGTGCGTCCGCAGCGTGAAGCCGGGATCGTGGTGTCCCAGGTACTCCGACAGGACCTTGATGCTCTCCCCCGCGTCCAGCAGCACCGACGCGTAAAAGTGTCTCAGCGCGTGCATGCCGTTCTCCCGCCCGCGCGGCACCCCGACCGTGTCGAGAGCGGGACGCCAGGCAACCCGGTTGAAGACCACACGGTTCACCGCGCGTCCCTCGACGTTGCGGAAAAGCACGGATGCGGTGACCGGAGAGCCGTCGACCGACCGCCACGGCAGAGACACACCCGTCGGAGGCTGCTGCGCGATGTGATGCTCAAGCGACCGCGCGACGCTGTCAGGCAACGGGACGGTGCGCGTCTTGCCGCCCTTGGGCAGCGCGAACACCTGCCGTCCGGCAATGAGCTTGACCTGTCGGACAACCTGAACCACGCCCGCGGCGAAGTCGACGTCGTCAACCGCGAGGCCCAGCACTTCGCCCTGTCGCATGCCGCACCCGCCGGCCAGGTCCACCATGGCCCGGTAGCGCTCTGGCAGTGCTGAGCGCACCGCGAGTACGCGTTCAGGCTGCCACGGCACGATCCGGCGAGGTTCGGGCTTGGGCGCCTTCACGGACGACGAACGGCACGGGTTGTGCGGGATCAGACGGTCGTCGACAGCCGCCGCCATCATCGCGTTGAGGTTCGCGAAGATGACGCGCTGATAGGAGGGAGCCAGCCCCCCGTCCTGGAGCTTCCGCAGCCACTCACGGACGTGGATCGGCCGCAGCGAGTCGAGCGAGCGGGTACCCAGATGCGGTAGGACGTGCAGTCGAATGCGCACCTCGGTGCTCACGAAGGTGCCAGGATCCATGGTGAGTGAGGCCAGCCACCGTTCGGCGTGCTGCCGCACGGTGACGCGGCCGGCGCGTGGATCGATGTACTGCCCACGCGTCATGTCGGCCTCGATCCCGGACAGCCACTTCTCGGCGAGGCGCTTCTGTCCGTCGGAGAAGCTCTTGGATTTCTCGGTTCCGTCGGGGCCGACGTACCGGGCGCGGTAGCGCATGCCCGTGCCGTGGCGGTCGCTCTTCACCCGGACGGTCTTGCCGTCGATGTCGGTCTCGGTCTTGTACCAGCGGTCTTGGATGTGGCCTGCCATGGGTGGCTTCTCCCGGGTGGCATGGGGCAGGGGTACGACCCGTGTGGGTCGTACCCCTGCTGGTGTGATGGTCTGTCGGTTAGGCCGCGTCCGTCTCAATGAGACTGTCGGCCCAGGCGCGGACGGCGCCGGGGTCGTAGCGCAGGTGCTTACCGATGCGGAATCCCGGCGGGCCGGTGCGCTTCTTGCGCCAGGCGTAGACAGTCTCCAGTGGGACGGAGAACAGTGCGGCAATGTCTTCCGGCGTCAGACAGCGATCGGGGAGTCCAGCGCGGAGCGTCGCTGTGATGGCGGTTGCCATTGACTTCTCCTTGACGGCGAGATTGGGGCCAGGGCCCTTCCTGTCAGAGGGCGGTACGTGAGCTGATGTCCGTTTCGGTGTTTCAGGCGGACTGGTCGCGGCTCGCTGGGTGGCTATGGTCGCGGCTGGGTGAACAAGCCCTGCTCGGTTTCGGTCAGGATTCCGCGCTTGGCCAGCCTCTTGAGTTTCAGGCGGACGTTGTTGATGTTGTTGGG
>NZ_JBLVKW010000043.1:0-71543 GCF_048270745.1 Streptomyces sp. NPDC056231
GGCGGCCGTGTGGCGGTCTCCGGCCTCGCGTCGGCGGTCATAATGGGCCCGCGCTCCCTCCGAGTGGGCCATCGCTGAGAAGGCCCACATGTAGCGGGAGGCGTTGACCGGGCGGCCGTGATCGATGAACAGCAGGTTCGAGCGCAGGCCCTCGGGCCGGTGCAGCAGCCAGTCGACCGGGACGCGGAGCCAGTAGGCGGACCCGGCCGAAACGCCGAGAGTTGCACCGCCAACCGAACCCCTAACCGAACGACATTGGACCTAGGGCCTGTTGTGAAAGTGCCGACGGGCCGGACGAGGTGATGCCCAGGTCCGGCCCGTCCTCTCGTCTCTACAGGTCGAGCTGGTACTGCAGTGTCGTGTGCGTGGGCAGGTAGCCGAGGCTGTCGCTGATGTGTCTCATGTGCGTGTTGCTGTCGGCGGTGTCGGTCAGGAGGCCGCCGAGGTCCGGGTAGTGCCCGTGGGCTTGGCGGATCGACTCGGCCTTCATCCAGCGGCCGAGGCCGTGTCCGCGGTGCTCGGGCAGCACGCCGGTGCCGTAGTGCTGGGCATCACCTGTGCCGCCGCCGGGCACGACGAGTTCGGTGAACCCGGCGATCGAGCCGTTGGAGGTGTCGATGGCGACGACGGTGTGCAGGTGGTCGCCGCGCTGTTCGACGGCCTTTGCCGCAGCCCGGACCCGGTCCACGTCCCAGGCCGTGGTGCCGTGGTCGGTGTCCTCCATGGGCATGTCGTCCATGGCGCGACGTGAGTCGGCGAAGGTCTGGGCGAGATCGTCGGGGACGGTTCCCTGCCAGGACGCCAGCCGGTAGCCGGAATGCGGACGCTCAATGATCTCTGCCAGGTAGGGGATGTCCACATCGGCCAGGGGCAGGCGGGAGTACCTCAGGGTGAGGACCTTGCGGAAGCCGCGGGCCGGCAGGAAGTGGTCGCCGGGCGATCCGGCCTGGGCCTGCGCTACGACGCAGCGCCGGGTGTTGTCCCGGGCGGCGGCCACGGCAGTGTCGAGTAGCCGGGAGCCGACGCCCTTGCGGCGCTCCACGGGATGGACGTGGAGGGTCAGTTCGGCGAGGTGCTCTTGTCCGCCATCGAACAGGCGCAGAAAGGCCGTCCCGACAGGGATGGAATCGGCGTCGGACGCCAGCCATGCAAGGCGTCGGCTGTGCGCCCCGTGAGCGGGGTCGGTCAGTGGGGTGATGCGGAGCGACAAGGTGTCTCCGTCGTGAGGAGGTGGCAAAGGTCCGTACGCGTGCTCAACTGCTGGGCACTCCTGCGCATGTGCTCCACACCTCCTCGTCGACAGTGCCGGTCCGGATCAACATGGACGGCTGGGAGAACGTAGCTGGTCCATCGACTCCTCGGCAAAGGGTTAACTGAAGGCTGCTGCGGCCGCGGGGTCACAGCCACTCATTGATGGCCGCGACCAGCACGGTCGCTTCGTAGCGGACGGCGAGTTTGATGCCCCTATGGATGTCAAGCGGCAACTCCGGCAGGTCCTGCCTGGTCACCGGGCACGGAGGCATTGACAGACCGCTGATTAGGGGCACGAGCGCGCCTACACCGCCACCGGGACCGCGGTGCCCGACCAGCGCCGGCTCGACCTGCCCGGCTACCCGGGCGGCTTCGACGTCGTCGGCAACCGCGTCAACCGCCAGTTCCAGCTCGACGTCTTCGGCGAAAGCCTGCTGCTGCTCGCCGCCGCCGCCCGCCACGACCGGCTCGACGCCGACGGCTGGCACGCCGCGCTCACCGCCGCCGACACGATCGCCGCCCGCCACCGGGAGCCGGACGCCGGGATCTGGGAACTCCACGACGACCGCTGGGCCCACAGCCGACTGATCTGCGCCGCCGGGCTGCACGCTATCGCCACCCAGGCCCCCTCCTGCGGCAGCGGACGGGCGGCCGGATGGGAGGCGCTCGCGGACCGGCTCGTCGCCGAGACCTCCGCCGACTGCCTGCACCCCTCGGGACGCTGGCAACGCTCCCCCACCCAGACGGGCGTGGACGCGGCGCTCCTCATGCCCGCCGTGCGCGGCGCGCTGCCCGCCGACGACCCTCGCACCACCGCCACCCTGCGAGCCGTACGCACCGACCTCGTCCAGGACCACTACGTCTACCGGTTCCGCCTCGACCAACGGCCCCTCGAGGATGCCGAGGGCGCCTTCCTGCTGTGCGGATTCGCCCTGGCCCTGGCCGAACACCAGCAGCATCACAACGTCAAGGCGATGCGCTGGTTCGAGCGCAACCGCGCCGCCTGCGGCCCGCCCGGCCTGTACACGGAGGAGTTCGACGTCGCCCAGCGCCAGCTGCGCGGCAACCTGCCCCAGGCCTTCGTCCACGCCCTCATGCTCGAGGCCGCCGCCACGCTCGCACCCCGCGGGTAAGCACGGCACAGTCGGCGCCGTCGTGATGCAGACCCCGTCGTGCGACGTCACGCGATGCGGGCCCGCTGGTCAGGTACGCCCATGGCAGGTTCCGGGCCGAGCCCCGCGGGAGGACGTGCCATGAGCACCGCCGGAAGCACCGAGGACGACGGCCTGCCGCAGCGCCCCCTGAGGCGGTTGCCGACGCATGCGGCCCGTGCTGGCGCCACGTTTCAGCGGTGGCGAGTCGATGCCTGCAGCAGGAAGGCGACGCCTTCCGACCCGCTCAGCCCCAGACGAACGGGCCAGGGTTCCCCTGCGACCCGCCGGGATGGCACCACACCGCCCCGCCAGCGGCTGCATCGCTCCACGTCTGTGACCCCCCGTCCGGGACTCTCCCCGCTTCTTCATCGTCGTCTTAACGAGAGGCCAGACCACTCGGTTGGTGGCTTCGGCGGGCTACAGACCGGTCGTGCTCTGCGGCACGAATACATGCCTGCACCGGGACCTGTCACCGCATCGCCCATGCCGGGGCTCATGACGGCCCCCCGCGCGCTCATCGACAACGCAGCAGGGCAACCGGCGCTCGAAGCGATGGCCGCCGGATTGCCGGTGGTCAGCTATCGGCCCATTCCAGGGCATGGCGGAGACGGCGCCCAACGGATGGCCGAGCACGGTCTCGCGACGGTACGCCCCGGCCTGAATCACGATGCGGTCCTGGAGATCAACAGCGGCGACTGCGGCTGAACGACGGGCCCACGTGGCACAAGCTCGCACCACCGAACGGCGCCCGTCCGTAAGCCTTCAACGAACCCTCAATCACCTCGGACCCGAGCTCACCGACTCGGGAAAGGGCTTCACGGTGGGCGATCACGACGACTGCGGCGTGGGGCTGTCAGTCGGCCACGGTGTGCAGCGCGTCAGATGCGATCTCCTGGTCGTCGTGCTCGTAGTTGGCGAGGGCCAGACCGATAGCGAAGAAGGTCGGCGCCCACTCGCCGACGAAGATGCCCCAGTGATCTGCACGCTCCATCCCGCGGCACTCCGCTTTCAACGAGCCGGCCCACGACGCAACGGCCAGACCGACGGAAAGGAAGCCAGCGCAGTACGCGTGCTCGGACTTCAGACCCTTCTCGTGCAGCACTTTGATGATCATGGCTCTCCCGAGAGTCAGATGCCTCCATCCAGCGTCGCCCAGGAAGCCGTCCGCCGCACCTGGGGCCAGCAGCGGGCCGCAGGCGGAGGAGTTCGACGTCGCCCAGCGCCAGCTGCGCGGCAACCTGCCCCAGGCCTTCGTCCACGCCCTCATGCTCGAGGCCGTCGCCACGCTCGCACCCCGCGGGTAAGCACGGCACAGTCGGCGCCGTCACGAGGACGACGCCCAGCCCGACGCAGAGAGGCGGGAGCGGTCGGCGGAGGAACGCAACATCGTGGCCCGACCCCGCAGGACGTGCGGGCCAAGGCCGAGGACGACGGGCCCGAGGAGGACAGCGAGCGGCCGGAGCCGCCGGCGGCCGACACTCAGGCCCCGTGACGGCGGCCCCGTCATCGCCAGCGCGACTGCCTTCCGCCCCGTTCGGCGGCGGAACGATGCGTCCGGCCGCTTACGCGCTTGTCACGGTGTCCCAGCGGCCTCGACGTGGAGCAGCTCGATCAGCTGGGGGCGGTGCAGCGTCGCGATGGGTTCCAGCAGGTCGGGATGGCGCAGCAGCGCGCCGGCTTCGGTGTCGTGGGCGCCCGGGTCGACGAGGCGCTGCAGGCCGGCACTGTGATGATCGGTGGTCGCGCGGGCCCGGTGTGCTCGGACGGCGAGGGCGCGGTCGGCCAGCAGGCAGGCAGCCCAGCTGACGACGGTCTCGTCCACCCAGGTCCGCCAGGCGGTGCCGTCGCGGTCCGGGTCGCATCCGGTGAGCCAGTCCAGTCGGTCGGCTCCGCCCGGGCCGCACAGGTGGAGCAGCTGTACATCGAGGCCGGTGGGGTAGCGCAGGTGGGCGGCGAGGGTGGCGGCCTGGAGGGCCTGGGCCTCGGCCAGGGCGTAGTTGAGCGCGCCCGCGGGCGGCGGGTAGGCGTCAAGGAGCCATCGGGTGCAGGCGGCTATGACGGGTGTCAGATCGGTGGGCACGGCGATCGGTTTCCTGGGGAGCGTGCCGGCGCCCTTCCGTCCGGTCGGGTGCGCGAGCTGGTGCGCGGGGCGGCGCTGCCCCGTTCGTGGCCGACCAGCATAGGCGGTGCCTGCCAGGAAGGCCCATGACCTGGGTCACGCCCTGCCCGTGCGGGCAGCGGGGCCGGGCCGCGCGCCTGCGCGGCCCGGCCCGGGAGCCTGGGTCAGGATTTGCCGCGGCCGGTGACGAAGTCGCGGGCCCGGTCGACCAGGCCGACACCCGGGGCGAGGAGCTTGCTGGCCATAGGAGTGCTTGGCACGGAGGGGTGCGGCCGGGTGGGCGCCATGGCTTTGGCCTGGCGGATCTTGTCCCCGAGGTCGTCCAGCTGCTCCGGGGTGCAGGCGCGGCGCAGCATCGGGAAGATGTTGTTCTCCTCGTCCTGGACGTGGGCGGCGACCTCATCCATGAGCTGCTGCAGCATCGTGCTCATCTGCAGGTCGTCGGTGTCCATCCTCTCCAGCTGCTTGAGGATCTTCTCGACCCGGCCGTGGTCGGCGATCTCCTTGTCCGCGAGCCGGTCGCCGCCGTCGATGTGCTCGCGGACCGCCGGGTACAGGTACTGCTCCTCGGCGACCGAGTGCCGCACGAGCTCGATGGTGACCTCGTTCACCTGGTCCCGCAGCTGCTGGCCGCCCGCGGTCATCACCTGGATGCGGCCGAACATCTCCTCGACCTCGCGGTGATCGGTCATCAGCTCGTCGATCACGTTCCCGCCTTGCCCCATCGCACATCCGCCTCTCTCATCCGGGGTCGGGTCTCTCCCACCCAGCCCATAGGTATCCCCGCCCGGCACACCGCGCCTGCCCAGCCCGCTGCGGCCTCACCCGATCGGCCCCACCGCGCACGGCCCGGCACCCGGACCAAGGACACGGCCCTGGACGCCTTCCGGGACCCGATCCGGACGGACCGCTGACCACCGACCAGGCCGTGCGCGTCAACGACACCGACAACTCCCTCACTGTCGGCGACCGCGGCCCCACCCTGCTGGAGGACTTCCAGCTGCGCGAGAAGCTCACGCCGACGAACAGGGCCTGCCCGGGGCCGACGTCGGCCTTGGCCAGGGCGGCGTGGACGAGGTCGGGGGCGGGCTTGCTGGCGTCCACGTCGTCCGCGCTTGTCGCGGCGTCGATCACGTCGTCGGCGTCCAGGACGCGGCGCATCACCTTCAAGTCCCTCGCGGATGCGGAGGAGGCCAGGACGATGCTCCAGCCGCGCTGCCTCAGCTCCCGCAGCAGCACGGCGGCACCGTCGAAGGCCCGCAGGCCGGGCCAGAAGCGCGCGAACAGGGCCTGGTGCGCCGCGCTGATCGCCTCGTCCTCGCTCCGGTCACGGTCCTGGCCGAGCGGGGGCTCCAGGAGCTGGTCGCCGCCCATACCGATCGCCCCGTGGATGCGCGCCATCGCGGGGGGTGGCCGAACTGGGCGAGCGCCTCGGTCCAGGCGATGGTGTGCCAGTAGCTGGTATCGAGCAGGGTCCCGTCGACATCGAACAGCGCCGCGGCCGGCATCAACCGCCTCCCTCATCCAGGCCCTCATCGTGGCCACCGGTCGCCGACCGGGCCCGCACGGACCGCCGCGCCCGTTCGGCCCCGTTTGCGGCCGGCGATCGGGGAAACCCACACCGTATGACACTTCACGAACCCGCCGCCGCCCGGACCGTGGTGGTCACCGGGGCCAGCGGCGGCATCGGGCGCGCCTGCGCGGTGGCGTTCGCGGCCCGCGGCGACCGGCTCGCGCTGATCGCCCGTGGCCGCACCGGTCTCTACGGCGCGGTGCACGAGGCCGAGCAGGCCGGTGCCGCGAAGGTGATCGCCATCGAGACGGACGTCGTCGACCCCCAGGCGGTGGAGGCCGCCGCCCAGCGGGCCGAGGACGAACTCGGGCCGATCGATGTGTGGGTCAACGCCGCCTTCGCCTCCGTCTTCGCCCCCTTCACCGAAATCGAGCCTGAGAAGTTCCGGCGCGTCACCGAGGTCAGTTACCTCGGCTACGTGTATGCCACGGGTGCGGCGTTGCGCCGCATGCTCCCGCGCGATGCCGGGGTGATCGTGCAGGTCGGTTCGGCGATCGCCTACCGCGGTATCCCGCTGCAGAGCGCCTACAGCGGCGCCAAGCACGCCATCCAGGGCTTCAACGAGGCGCTGCGCTGCGAACTGCTCGCCTCCGGCACCCGGGTGCGCACCACGATGGTGCAGATGCCCGCCGTGAACACCCCGCAGTTCGACTGGGTCCGCTCCCGCCTTCCCAGGCGGGCGCAGCCGGTGCCGCCGATCTACTAGCCAGAGGTCGCCGCCCGCGCCGTGCTGTTCGCGGCCGACCATCCGGGGCGGCGGGAGTACTGGGTCGGCGCCAGCACGGTGGCGACCCTGATCGCCAACGCGATTGTCCCCGGTCTGCTGGACCGCTACCTGGCCCGTACCGGCTTCGACTCCCAGCAGACCGACGAGCGGCGGCGTGCGGGCGATCCGGACAACCTGTTCGACCCGGTGGACTCCTGGCAGGACTTCGGGGCGCACGGCCGCTTCGACGACCGGGCCCGGAACCGCAGCCTGCAGCAGCAGGCAGCGCACGCCCTCGGCGCCCTCGCCGAGGTGGCGCGGCGAACGCCTGGCCGGATGAGAACAGGTTTGCCAGGGCTTCCGGCTGGGTTCGTTTCACGGGTGCGGGGCACACGCGTCCCGCAGTCACACGGACAGGAGTGAGCGGCCATGCCTCGCGGATCAACCCCCAAGCGGGAACGGCAGTACGAGCACATCAAGGACAGCGCCTTGGACCGCGGCGAGAGCGAGAAGCGCGCCAAGGAAATCGCCGCCCGCACCGTGAACAAGGAACGCGCCCGGCACGGCGAGTCGAAGACCGCCAGCCGTAGCTCGGTCAAGGACATCTCCTCCTCCAAGCGCGGCGGACAGCGCTCCCACAGCGGGTCGCAGGGCCCCACCAAGGAGCAGCTGTACAACGAGGCCAAGAAGCGCAACATCCATGGTCGTTCGAAAATGAACAAGAAGGAACTCGAACACGCCCTTGGCCGATAGAAGGAGGGAGACGGTGGCGACGACGTCCCGGCGGCGAGGTCCATGACCGGGCGGGCCAGGGTGAGGAAGGACCGGGCCGCGGCTTGGGCGAGGTCGAGCAGGTGGTAGACGACCGCCTGGCTGGGGCGATCGCCCGGTCCCGCCAGCGGGCGCGCAGGACCGGCAGAGGGCGGGCTGTCTTCTTTGCGGGGCGGGTGTCAGTGGAGGCACGGGCCATCATGCGGTGGCGGATCTTCTCGGTGCCGGGCTGAGAGGTGCGGCTGCGGTACTGGGCCACCAGCTCACCCAGGCGCTGCATGGTGGCCTCGTTGCGCGTGGCGGCCCAGTCGATGAGGTCCTCAGGGGTGCCCGCGGGTTCCATCACGGGGTGCCCGGCGGTCGGGTAGCACGGTGTGGTGGCGAGGTTCAGGTCGGTGCAGATCTCTTCGAGGACGCGCTGGTTGTACAGCTCGGACAGCGCGACGGTGTACTCGAGGAGGGTGGGGTACGGAATTCGGGCCTGCGAGATGTGCCGGCCGGACACTGCGCTCGGCGCGGTGTGATCAGTGCCTGGTCGCAGCATGAAAGCGTGGAACTCCCGATCAGCGTGGCGCTGGCCCGTGCCGTTGCGGTGCCGCCGCAGGGCTGGTGGTACGAGCCGAAATTATGGACAGGGTTGAGTGCTGTCCGTTGTCCGCACCAGGACACAGACCGCACCGCACCCCCCATCACAACCGCTTGATGGTGGACCGACCGGCGCCCTTCTGCCAGTCAGCTCCCGCCGCCACCGTGTTCGCGATCAACCCCGCCGGACCGATCGACTGGGGCGACCTCGCCTGTGGCGCAGGCTACTTCGACCAGGCCCACTTCGGCCACGAGTTCCGGGCGCTCACCGGGCTCACGCTCACCCGGTACGTCGAAGTCCGGCGACGGTTCCTGCGCGAACAGCTGGCCGCTGCCGGCCGATTGATTTCTTACAAGAGCGACAGCTCACGACACGCTAATTTGGGGCGCCCCAAAGCAGAGGAGAGCCCCGTGGGCAAGGTGGTCATGTACAGCTCGGTGTCGGTGGACGGCTTCGTCGCGGACGAGAATGACCAGCCCGGACCGCTGTTCGACTGGTTGTCCAGCGGTGACGTCCCGTTGGACGAGAGCGGCGAGGTGAAGGTGTCGCAGACGTCCTACGACTACACCCGGCCGTACTGGGACCAGATCGGGGTCACGATCGTCGGCCGCCACGTCTTCGACATGACGGACGGCTGGGACGGGAAGCCTCCGGGCGGGATCGACCACGTGGTCGTCGTGAGGCGCCGTTTCACTTCGTCGACGGCGTCGAGGCAGCCGTGGCCAAGGCGCAGGAGCTTGCGGGCGACCGCATGGTCGAGGTCGCCGCCGGCGACGTCGGTGGCCAGGTGCTTGCCGCGGGCCTGATCGACGAGGTGCGCATGGACGTCGTACCCGTCGTGTTCGGGTCCGGCAAGCGCTACTTCGGGTCGGTCCACGCGCAGCACCTGTTGGAGGATCCAGACGTGGTGATTCAGGGCAACCGGGTGCTTCACCTGCGCTATCGGGTGCGCCGTTGACCGATCTGAGCGGGTACGCGAAGAAGTCCACTGCGAACGGTGACACAAGATCGGGCCTCCGGCTGCGTTTGCGCATCGCTGTCCCCGGTCGGGCAGCCGACGCCGATCCGCCCCAGCACCTCACCTGCGGCAAGTTCAACTCAAGATCACTGGTTGCCGGTTTCCGTCGTATCTTGGCCGACCCCCCGGAAGGGATGAGAGGGGTCCGCAATGGCTGATCGGGCGTTCATCTAACGAAGGCTTGAACGCGTTTGCGGGGAGTCGGGTTTGCGTGTGCACGGACTGGTCAGGCTCGGGCAGGCGTGCCGCGGCCGGTAGGCAGGGGCACGATGGCGGCGTGCTGGCGGAGGGCGTCGTTTTCGAGGGTGAGCTGGCGGATGGCTTCCTCGTACAGGGCCAGGGTGCGGCGTAGGTCGGTGGCCGGCCCCGGAACGCCCGCCGCAGCGCTCGGCGGCGTCGAAGCCGCACAGGCCCACGTTCCGCCACACCCGGTACGACGCCGGAGGCGGCCACTTCACATCACGTCGAGGCCCCGTGTGCGAGGTCTCCGCTGGCACATGACGGGACCCACCACGCCCACCACCCGACGTCCAAGGCAACCAGGCGGCGGCGGTCCGCTGCCGGACCGGGTTCGCCCGCACGAGGTCCTGGTCGAACGCCCAGAGGTAGAACTGGTTGACCGTGGACACCTCCCGGTCCCATGAGGTGTCCTCCACCCGAGGCCCGCGCTCATCCCGCCGGCGCCACCACTCGTACGCCGCACGATCCTCAGGCGTCGCCTCACGCCACCCGCATCCGTCCCGGGCCGACCACAGAAAGTCGAAGAACGTCCGAAGATCCCGCGCGCGCGCAGCCTGCGTGTTCCACGGTGACGACGCCAGCTACACCGAGAAGTACCGATTCAACCCAACATCGAACCGGGCCTCTGGGCAGATCAAGAACGGCTGGCCCTCACAGGCACTCCTTGCTTGTCCAGTCTCCCTTCGAGGGTGGCGAACAGATCGTTGAACTCACGCATAAAGGGTGTGCCCTCGCGCGGCCCCACCGGATCCCGGCGGTGAAGTGCACCCGCCACCCCGTGCTCGACATGGGGCCGGACACTATCCGTGGACAGCTCAACAGCGCATAACCGAAGTTCGACGGGCACCGGAGGTGCGTGCCGAGGACACGCTCAGTCCGATGACCGGTCCCGTTTGCACCGTTGGAGTGATTCACCGGTCATGGGAGCCTGCACGCCGGGTGAGCCAGGCGTCGGCAGCGATGATCAGGGGAGCGAAAGCTTGGGGCGAGTCGAGTCCCACAAGGTGAACAATTCCGGTTAGTCAGGCCAATAGGGACGGCTATGGAGGAACGAGAGCGGCCCGGCAAGAAGGTGCTGGACCGTTCGGAGGGGTTCGGTGAGCGGCTCCTGGGGCCGCTTCTGGACCGGGCGCACGAGATGCCGCCGCAGTTGATCGCTCCGATGATCGCAGAAGAAGTGGCCGGCATCGATGGCCGCGAGGTCTCGATCCTCCTGCAGGACTATGCCCGCGAGCTGCTGGTGCCACTGCCAGGCCGAAGGCTGCTTGTCGGCGAGCCCCAGGAGATCGCTGACTCTCCGGCCGGTACGGCGTTCCTGCGAGCCACACCTGTCGAGGTCGCACAGGCAGACGGCGTCCGGATGTATCTGCCGTTGCTGGACGGCAGCGACGAGGTGGGAGTGCTGGCCCTCACCCTGGACACCGTCGATGATGACGACCGGAGGCTGCTGCGCCGGCTCGCCAGTCTGGTCGCCGACATTCTGGTCACCAAGCATGCCTACACCGACCGGTTCTTCCAGGCCCGCCGCCGCGAACCGATGAGCGTGGCCGCGGAGATGCAATGGTCCCTGCTGCCCCCGCTGATGATGTCCGTGCCACAGGTCGCGGTGGGCGGGGCCGTCGAGCCTTCATACGACATCGCCGGCGACAGCTTCGACTACGCCCTCAACGACAACATCCTGCACGCGGCCGTGATCGACGCCATGGGCCACGCTCTGGACGCCGCCACAATAGCTACCGTCGCCATCGGCGCCTACCGGCACGCCAGACGTGCCGGCATCAGCCTGCCCGAGACGTACCTGTACATGGACCAGGCCATCGCCGAACAGTTCGGGCCCGACCACTTCGTCACCGCGCAAATGATGAACCTGGACATCACCACCGGCCTGTTCCAATGGGTCAATGCGGGCCACCCCCTACCGCTACTGATCCGCAAAAGACACGTGGTCCGCCAGCTGGAAAGCCCGACTACCCTGCCAGTCGGCCTCGGCGGTGAACGCCCGTCCATCAGCCAGCTCCAGCTCCAACCCGGCGACCGGGTCCTGTGCTACACCGACGGGGTGATCGAGGAACGTGACGCACACGGACAACCATTCGGCGAGGAACGGCTCATCCGCTGCGTCAACCGAATCGAACACGTGGAAGGCGGAATGCGGGCCGAGGCACTCCGGCTCTCCCAGGTCCTCAAACAAGAACGCGGCGGGCACACCAGCGATGACGCAACCCTCTTCCTCATCGAATGGCGCGGGAACCCCGCCAACCACCCCGCCGCCCTGCACGAGTGAAGTCCCCAGGCTCGGCACGGGGCGCGAGTCGTTGTACGTCGTCGTCGGCGCTGACTGACCCCGGACGCACGAACCGCCCCCTGCCCCGGCCGTAGCCGTGGCCAGAGACAGGGGCGGAGTGCTCGGGGATTCGGGTTGGAACCCAGCTTGAGTCCGCCCCCCTCCCGAGTGGGGGGGCGGATTCGCCGTCCGGCCGCGGCCGGGGGGAGGGTTCCGTGGACAGGACGACTCCTCCACTCAACCAGCCCACATTCCCCACCCCCAAACCTCACGTAGGCCATACGGCGGTACGGCGAGGTCCGTGAGCCCCCGTCTGTCGGTGGCGGTCCAGGCCGCCGCCAGGAGACATCGGGACCGCCACCTCCATCAATTTTCCTCCCGGGCCGGACCCTCCGCAGCTCGGTCGGGTGCGCCTGACGTCACCGTGGACCAGTCTGGAGGGATGAGTGCCCCGATAGTTGTCCACGGCCTCTCCCTTACCCGAGGTCGGACGGTCACGATCAATGATGAGATCGTTGGTCTCGTCTGCAACGACCACGGCCTGATCGAACTTCTCCGGAGGGCGGGCGTCTACGACGCCGAGCATTGCCTCGACGACCCGCAATGGATCGAATGGCGCGGCGGCCGGGCGCATGCATACGAACCAGCATGACAAAACCGCCGCCAGAGCCGTCAGAGTCACGGACCGTCCGGACGGTTGTGGCCGTGGTCAAGCGGCGCTCTTGTTGCGGCGGTGTCCGGCCCGGGCGAGCGCGTCGATGAGCTCTTCCCGGCTCATCTTGGAGCGGCCCGCGATGTCCTGCTCGGTGGCCCGCTGGTACAGCTCCGTCTTGCTCAACTGCCGAAGCTCGCTCTTGCCCCGTCCCTGGCCGCGGGATGTCGCCGACGCGCGGGCTGCCTTCGGCGGGGCCTTCCTGGCGGCGGTCTTCCTCTTCGTCTCCGGCTGGCGCACCTTGCGCGCGACGGTCTTCTTCTGCCGTGGCGCGACCGGCTCCTGGTCTTTGGCGCCTCGGGCCTGGTCGAGGCTGCCCTGCAGGAGTGTCATCAGGTCGGCGACGTTGCTAGCCTGCGGCGCCTCCTCCGCCGCCGAGATCTCCTGGCCCTCGGCCTTCGCCCGCACCAGCTCCCGCACCTTCTCCTGGTAGGTGTCGTGATACCGGGCCGGATCCCACGGCGCGTCCAGAGCGTCGATCAGCTGGATCGCCATGTCCCGCTCCTTGCCTTTGCCGGCACGGCCGGTGGGCAGTTCGGGTAGCTCCTGACCGGGATCGCGGACCTCGTCGGCCCAGTGGAGCGTCTGCAGCACCAGGAGCTTGTCCTCGGCACGCAGCGCGGTCAGGTACTGCTTGCCGCGCATCACGAATGTGGCGATGCCGGCCTTGCCCGCCTCTGCCAGCGCAGCCCGCAGCAGCTCGTAGACCTTGGTGTACTCCTTGCCGCGGGGGGCGATGTAGTACGTGCGGTCGAAGTAGACCGGCTCGATGTCGTCCAGGTCGACGAAGTCGCTGATGTCGATGGTCCGGGAGCGGCCCGGCGCGATCTCGTCCAGTTCGTCGGGCTCGACGACGACGTACTCGCCTTCGGCCGCCTCGAAGCCCTTGACGATGTCCTCGGCCGGCACTTCCTTGCCGGTGCGTTCGTTGACCCGCCGGTTGCGGACCCGGTCGGCGCTGCCGCGCTGCAGCTGGTGGAAGTGGACCGTGTGGTCCCCGACCGCGGTGTACAGGCCGACCGGCACGCTGACCAGTCCGAAGGTGATCACGCCTGTCCAGATCGCGCGTGCCATGACCGCCCACTCTCGTCCCGCCTGTCACCGTCAGCGCACCAGGTGCAGATGCTCCTGCTGACCACGTTGGCACTCCTGCACGCGCAGTGCGCGCTGGGCGCGGGCGAGCGGAGTACGAGCATGGAGCCGGGTAGCAGACGGCCTGGCGGTCGATCTACGGATCCGGGTGGCTGCCGGGGCCGGCCAGACGTTCTACTTCCTGCGCAGCCTCCTGTACCGCTCGTTCGGCCCGGGTCACAGCGTCAGCCGCCGCCTGACGCCGTTCCTCGGCTTCCTGCTGTTCGTCTTCGGCCCGCTGCAACTTTTCGCGTGCCTTTCGCAATTGCTCCTCGACCGCGGTCACTTGCTGGCGGGCCTGGTCATGCCGGTCGCGTGCCTGCTGCAGCGATGCGTCAGCATCCGCCTGTTCGGCACACTGCCTGCGAAACTGCTGATCGGCCGTCGCGGCGGCCTTGCGGGCTTGGGCGAGCTGTTCCTGCCTCTGGCGGCGCCGCTCGGCGAGTTCGTCCTTCGCCCGCGTCCGCGAAGACCGTAGCGCAGTCGGCGCTCGTGCCAGATTTGGAGGTGCGTCGGCTGTCACGGCGGTGCTGGACGGAAAGTCCGCTGGCGGAGTGAGGGCGCTCTCCAGGCGGCCGGCGGCCCACCGGGCTGCCGCGTCCTGATCGGCGAGCACGGCGCGCAGGGTGGATGCGACGTCCAGCTGCGCCGCATCCGACAGCCGGTGCCCCGCTTCACGGGCAAGTGCGGCAGCCTGCCGGGACAGGGCCGAGACGATACTGCTGCGCTGGTCAGTCAGTTCTTTGATCCCGTCGGCATCCAGGGTTCGGTATGCCTCGCGCAGCGCCCGTCCGAGTTCCAGGAACCGCTGGCTCTCTGCCGGTTGCGAGCGCAGCAGCAGGTTCGCCGACCAGGCCGCGAGCGTGGGGCGGCGGGCGGCATGGATCCGGCGGGCATCCTCCACGCGCCCGTCCGCCTTCGCCTCGGCAGCAAGCTCCTCACGGCGGGAGACGAAATCGGGCGGCGGCGTGGCGTAGAGCTCGTCCAGAAGTCCCTCTACGTCGTGCCCTCCGCTCCCCCGCCCATCCGTACGCTGCATGGTCATCAGGCTCCATCGAGACGGGCCCCCGCGCACCTCTTGCTGGAGTCCCAACGCGGCAGGAGTAGGCCGGGGCCGTCGCCTCATCCGCGATGGCTTCAGTCTGCGCCGACGGAGGGTGCCAGCGCGGTGTGCCCCTTGCAGCAGTACCCACAATCCGTGCCGCTTGCAAGGCGTCGTTTTGCCCGCACCGTCGGTTTGCCCGCACCGTCGGTCCGCTGTGCTGTCCCAGGTGGTGTGTGGGGCGTGGTGGGCGTATGCGTGGAGTGCCTACGGCGGCCCGGTATCAGATGCCGCGTGGCGCAAGAGCCGCCTCGCGGGCCCCCGCAGGTTCGGGTACGAGGAATGGAGTGTGTGATGCCAGCGGGATCGAGTCGTAAGCGGGAGCGGCAGTACGAGCACATCAAGGAGAGCGCAGAAAAGCGGGGTGCTTCCGAGGGGCGTGCGAAGGAGATTGCAGCACGCACGGTGAACAAGGAGCGGGCGCGCTCAGGCGAGGCGAAGTCAGCGAGCAAGACGTCCACACGTGATCCGAAGTCTGCCTCGCAGCGTGGTGGTGAGCGATCCCATCGTGGAGCGCAAGGGCCAACGAAGGACCAGCTGTACGAGGAGGCGAAGAAGAAGCACGTCGAGGGCCGGTCAACGATGAACAAAGAGGAGCTGCGCAAAGCGCTCGGTCATTGACGTCGGACGGACCATCGACCAGGTCTTCTCCTGGGTGGGGCCAGCCGATGGCGGGAGGCGAGGAGACAATCCCACATAACGCCAACAGGGTCGGGTTCGGCACATGGGCCGATATCTGTTTCGCGGGTCCGGGAATGCGTTTCCGTGCGCGTCCGGGTCCGAACGCGCAACTGGACCGGAAGGGCAGTGTGCAGCATGGGACATGGCGGCGATGTCATCGAGGAGCTGACGGCCGACCACCGTGAGGTGGACAAACTTTTCGACCGGATCGAAGCCGTTCCGGCACGAGGCTCAGATCGCAGACGGCTGCTCGACCAGCTCACGATTGAGCTGGTACGGCACTCGGTCGCAGAGGAGCAGCACCTGTATCCGGCGGTGCGGGAGTACGTCCCACGCGGGGATGCGCTGGCCGATAAGGAGATCGCCGACCACAGCCGTGTCGAGCGGATTCTGAAAGACCTTGAGGGGATGGATGCGGACGATCCCGAGCTCATCCACCTGTTCGTCAAGCTCCGCACCGAGGTCCGCGCCCATGTCCAGGACGAGGAAGGCAATCTGTTCGTTCAGCTCCGCGCGGCTTGTGGACCAGAAGTTCTGGACCTCCTGGGGCAGGAGGTCCGTATGGCGAAGGAGACTGCCCCCACTCGCCCGCACCCCGGCGCCCCGAGTTCCCCACTGGCTAGCAAGATCCTCTCTCCCGGGTTGGGGCTGGTCGATCGTGTCCGCGACTTCATCACCGGCCGCGGCGAATGACCCCGCACCGCTGACGCGCAAAACCCGAACGGTCCTGGGCCGACCGCAGGACACCGTCGTAAGTCGCGCAGGTTAGGAAGGGCAGTTCCAGCATGCCGAAGGGGACGGCGGCTATCCGGGCACTGGCCTGGTCGTCCTGCATCGTCGCCCAGCCAGGGGCGCGTGTGTTGCCACGGCCGCAGCCGTTCCGTTGCCGCGTGAGCCAGCGGTCACAGCGGGCAGCCGACAAAGTCCACGCGCCCGGCTCCAGCCGTGCGGAATTGCTCTTCTCCGCGTCGGTGTTGCTGTCCGGGCGGTCAGCCGGTGGACAGTGCTTCGAGGAGGTCCCCGACGACCGGATCGGGCAGCGCCCGAGCGACATCGGCCTGGGCGACCATGCCGACCAACACGTGACCGTCGATGACCGGCAGTCGACGCACCTTGTGTTCGCTCATCGTGCGGAGAATCTCCGACGCGTCGTCGTCAGCGCCGATCGTGACAACTTCACCCTGCGCCAGCTCGCCCGCCTTGATCTCGGCGGGGTCCTTGTCCGCCGCAAGCACCTTGACCACGATGTCGCGGTCGGTGAGTACGCCCTTGAGGCGTTCGTCCGCTCCGCAGATAGGCAGAGCACCCACGCCCAGTTCGGCCATCTTATGGGCGGCAAGGAGCGCGGACTCGTTCGCCCCGATGCACTCGGCGTCCGGGGTCATGATGTCTCGCGCGGTAGTCATTACACACACTTCCTTTCCGATGGATTCCGGTTCGGACTCTTGCGTGGTCTTCGCGGCCCGCAGAGCGCAACGCGGGCACCGCAGGCACTCTCCCGTCTGATCCATGGGGCCGGCCTGCGAAGCGGGGCGGTCGCGATGGTCATGTGCTGAGCAGGCGGTTGAAGAACGAGCGGTAGCGCTGAAGCGCTATGCGCAGGTCCTCGGTGAGGACCTCCTCTCCCCGGCCCCACTGGCTTTCGAGCCCTTCCTTGCGGGATGCGAACGACCGGGCCAGCGTCTGCATGACCTCGGCGACCAAGGCGTCGGCCGTACGGACGGCGTCCTGCGGATCGTCGACGAAGGCTGTCTGGACGGCCTGCCATTTGGCCTGGAAGGCCTCGGCTTCCTCGGGACCGAGAAGCGGCTCGTTCTCCTGGGCCTGCTCCGGTGCCGAAGAGCCCGGTGTGCCCGCCGCCGGCCTCGTGGACGCGGCGTTCTCAGCGGCATTGTCAGCGGCCGCAGTGGGCGGGGGAGCGTCGCCCGCCGTCGTCGACGGTGTTCCACGACCCGTGTCCCGGTCGTCCCGGGGCCGGGCGAGGTCCTCGGTGCTCAGGCCCGCGTCGGTCGCGTCGCCGCGGTTGCCCGCTTCACTGGGTTCGCGCTGCATGCTTTCACCTCGTCCAATGGTTTCGGCGGGCTCTCGATCCGTGGCCCGCCGGTATACGCGGGGCCCGGGTCAAGCGTGTTGCTGCCCCGGCCTGTCGCCGTTGGTGAGCAGGTCGTCGAAGAGCGCGCGGTAGTGCACCATCGCTCCCCGCAGTTCCTCGGTGGTCGTCTGCTGACCGCCGGCTCGTGCATTGACTTCGTGGGCGGCGCGGTAATGCTCCAACGTGCGCCCGTGTTCGACCGACAAGTCCTTCACCTGCTGCTCGTACCCCTCGGTCGGGTACCCGCGGTCCTTCATGAGCCGGGTCACCAGCTGGTCCGCCTCACCGACCGCCTCTTGCGGACGGTCCACGAAGTGCTCCTGCACGCTGTTCCAGGGCAGTGGCGGAGCGCCGTGCGGTATGCGGCGCGCAGCCCGCGCCCGGCGCCAGGGGGAAGTATGTCGAGGAGGTCCACACGTGCGGTCAGGTGGCCGTCGGCCCGCAGCCGCCCGGCCAGTTCGGCGGCCACGGCGTCGTGTCCGGCGCCCATGCGCTGACGATCAGAATCCGGCGTCCCATTCTTGGATATTCCTCGCATCGCGGCGGGTGCGGCAACCCCGGAGTGGCGGGTCGTTAGCCCAGGTGTGGACGAGCGCGATTGCCGGTGCGCTGGTTGCATGAAGGATGACTCGTTACGGGCCGCTATCGGCTGGTGGTTCACCAGGATGTCGGCGGCCCCGGAGGACGGAAGCCCATGCGCAAGAGCCACCCAGCCCACGGCACCCCGGCCGACGCGACGCGGTCGGTTGCGGCCGGTCCGCCCGCCCCCGGCCCGCGGCCGGTCGTGTTGATCACCGGGGCCTCCTCCGGTATCGGCGCCGAAATCGCGTCACGGCTCGCGGTCGGAGGGCGATGGGAGCTGCTGCTCAACGGGCGGGACGAGGGCCGGCTCGGCAGTGTCGCCGCCCGCACCGCCGGTGCCGCGCTGCCGATGGACCTGGCCTCCGAGGAGGGCTGCCGCAAACTGGCCGAGGCGGCACTGGCGCACAGCGGAAGAGTCGACGCGCTCGTCGCCGGAGCGGGGCTCGGCTGGGCCGGCGCGTACACCGACATGCCACCCGCCACGGTGGACCGTCTGGTGAGTGTCAACATCTGCGCCGTACTCCACCTCGTCCGCCTGGTGCTGCCTCAGATGGTGTCCCGCAGGTCGGGCCGGCTGGTGCTGATCGGCTCTGTCGCCGGCCGGTTCGGTGTACGGGACGAGGCGGTCTACGCGGCGACGAAGGGCGCGCTGATCGCGTTCGCGGAGAGCCTGCGCTACGAACTCCGGGGCACAGGCATCCAGGTCTGCCTGGTGCTGCCGGGTCCCGTGGACACGCCGTTCTTCACCCGCCGTGGCACCCCGTACACCCGGTCCTGGCCACGACCGGTACCCGCCGGGCGGGTCGCGGCAGCGGTCGAGAAGGCACTCGCCGGTGGCCGGGACGAGATCACCGTACCGGGCTGGCTTGGCGTGCCGGGGCGGCTGCAGGGCATGGCTCCGCAGCTCTTCCGCAAGCTGGCCATGCGATTCGGCTGAACGGGCCCCCGGCAAACCCCCTGTAGCCTCCGCCGGCCGGGCAAAAGCGCCAGCTTCTGCGCAGGGCCCGCTGCAGCTCCGCCTTGTCCATGTGCGAGCGGCCGTCGACGTTGCGGCGCTTGGCGTCGGTGTAGATCTGGTCGGTTGCCTGCTCGCGGAGGCCCGGGGCCTGCGGGTGCTCGCCCTCGCTGGTCAGGCGTCTCTTGAGGCACGGCGCGATCGTGCGCATCGCCCATCTGCTTCTTGGCCTCGGCCTTGGCAGCGGGCAGGCTGGTTTGCACGCTGTACGCCGCCGGGCGAAGCTGAAACTGTCGGGTAGAGCTGGAGCGCCATAGACGGCAGGGTCAGCCTGGCCAGACGCGCGGTCCATGGCCCCTATCCGGTGGCCGGCGGCACCCCATGGGCTTTGCTGCCCACGGGCCACGGGCCAGCAGTTTCGGCTCAACTCGCCTTGAACAATGTGGCGTCGGAGGCGCACTCATGGTAGCGCTGTTCGCCTTGATTTTGGCTGGACCGTCGACAGCCGAAGAGCAAATCGGCGGTCTGTCCACCTCAGCAGCAGAATGTCCGTAAGTAGCCTGCCATCAGCCGCTCGTCACCGCTTGGAAGGCTCGCCGTCTCGCGCCGCGTGCTCCCCGGGAAGGTACGTGAGTGCGTCATGAGCAAGAAGGACGAGGCCGTGGTTAGCGCACCACCCACGATGCGGTTACCGAAGCGGAGTTCTACCTCGGGTGGGTCTGATCGGTGATGACGGCTTAAGAGGTCGCGCAGATAGGTGGCAGCCGGGACCGGGGCCGACAGGACAGGCACAGGTCTCGAGTTTCCCAGGTGCGGCCAGTTAGCGCTGTCACAGTCCGTAGCGAACGGTGAAGTTGGCCCCAGCGCAGCGGCAGGGCCGCAGGTTCCATGGCGCGCGCGTAGATGAGTCTGGCCTCGGTCGACGGTCATAGTTAGCGACAGCCGGTTCGGACCCAGTAAGGAGCAGCACGTGGTGATCATCGCAGGGCACATCGTTGTGGACCCTCAACAGCGTGAGTCCTATCTCGCAGGCTGTGTGACCATTGTCGAACTGGCCCGCCGCACTTCGGGCTGCCTCGACTTCGCCATCACCGCGGACCTGGTGGATGCCGGGCGCATCAACATCTTCGAGCGGTGGGAGTCGCAGGCGGCCGTCGAGGCGTTCCGAGGCGATGGTCCGAGCGACGAGCAGGGCGCAGCGATGCTCGCCGCCGCGGTTGCCGAATACGACGTCGCGGAGGTGCGCTCACTGACCTGAGCGGAGCGCGATTTCCGGTTGGAGGGTTCGGAATCCTGACCGAGATCCCTTCCCTGCTGGCCTCACGACAAGGCGGCAAATACAGAACGTGAGAACCGTGGCCAGATAGTCTCCCCGCAACTTGCCGCCAGCGGGCAAAGCTATGCGCACCCGGAGTGCGAGATGCGATCAAGAGGGCGGCTGGTCATGGTCGACGCCGGGGACGGGTGTCCCAGCGGTGGGTGGTCCAGGCCCGGCGGATCAGACTACGGACGGTGATGATCGTGTCGGCGAGGTCGAAGAAGGCGTCGACGACGGTGGCGCGCCGCTCGTAGCAGCGGGCGAGCCGGTGGAAGGCGTTCTGCCAGGCGTGGGTGCGTTCGACGTGCCAGCGCTGACCGGCCTGGCTGGGCGCCTTCTCGCCTTTGTGCGCAATGCGGCCGTGGAGGCCGCGTTCGTTGAGCAGGGTGCGGGTCTTGTCGGAGTCGTAGCCGGCGTCCAGGTGGACGGTGATGTCGTCGGGCAGCGGACCCAGGTCGTTCAGGCGGTCCAGGGTCGGGGCGAGCAGTGGGGAGTCGTGGCGGTTGGCGCCGGCCAGGACGCGACCCAGGGGAATGCCGTATCCGTCCGTCATGCCCGAGCGTTTCAGGCCCTGTTTGCCGCGGTCGACCGGGGAACGCCCGGCCACCTCGCCGCCTCCGGGAGCCTTGGTGATGGAGCCGTCCACGGCGATCCGGTCGAGGACGAGACCGACGATCCGGTCGTAGGAGTCGAGCGCGATCTGCTTGAGCCGGGCGAAGACGCCCTGTCGTATCCACTCGTCGCGGCGGCTGCGGATCGTGGTGGCCGAGCAGGTTGTGTCGGCGATCGCCTCGTAAGAACAGCCGAAGCGCAGCAGCTGCAGCATCTTGTCGAAGATGATCCGGTCGCTGATGCGCCGACGGTGGCAGCCAAGCGGATGGTCCGGGTGGTACTCCGGCCGCTCGGGCAGCAGGACCGCGAATTGGTCCCAGAGCGGTTCGGTCAGCCATGATGGAAGCGCGGGCACAGGTCTCCCCAGTGATCACAGAGCGTCGCAACTCCATGATCACCGGAACCTGTGCCCGTCCTGTTGCCGGTGTCCCCAACCGCACCTATCCGCGCGACCTCTAAGTCGCGGGACGGCGGAAATCAGTCTCGTGAGTCCTCGAGCCGGGGCGAGCGGCCTCGTCACATGACCCGGGTGCCCCGGAGTCGGACCGCTCGTGTTCGGAGCCGAAGACTCGGCAAGGAGTGTTCCATGGTGCTGGTCGGATACACGATGATGACCGAGCAGGCCGGTCCGCGTGAGCTCGTCGAGCATGTGGTGGGCGCCGAGCGCGCCGGCTTCGACTTCTCTGTCACTTCGGACCACTTCTTTCCGTGGCTGGACTCCCAGGGGCACGCCCCGTACGCATGGAGCGTGCTCGGCGCGGCTGCACAAGCCACGTCGCGGATCCCGTTGATGACGTACGTGACGTGCCCGACCGTGCGATACCACCCTGCAGTGGTCGCGCAGAAGGCCGCGACGATGCAGCTGCTCTCCCAGGGGCGGTTCCGACTCGGTCTCGGCTCCGGTGAGAACCTCAACGAGCACGTGGTGGGCGCGGGGTGGCCCGCCGCCCACGTTCGCTTGGAGATGCTGGAAGAGGCCGTAGAAATCATTCGTGCACTCTTCAGCGGCCGTGATGTGAGCCATCACGGCACACATTTCGACGTGGAGGACGCCAAGCTCTGGGACCTGCCCGACGAGCTGCCTGCGATCGGGATCGCGGTGTCGGGGGAACGGTCCTGCGAAATCGCTGGCCGGTTCGGCGATCTCGTCATTGCCACGGAGCCCAAGAGCGACCTGCTGGACGCTTTCGACCGGCACGGCGGTACGGGCAAGCCGCGGGTCGGCCAGCTGCCCGTCTGCTACGACACAGACCGGGATGCGGCGGTCGCACGGGCGCACGACCAGTTCCGCTGGTCGGTCGGCAGTTGGAAGGTCAACGCAGAGCTGCCCGGGCCGGCCGGGTTCGCCGGGGCCTCCCAGTTCGTGCGCCCGGACGACATCGCGGACTCCATCCCGTGCGGTGACTTCGTCGGCACCTTTGTCGAGGCAGTGCGTCCTTACACCGAGGCGGGCTTCACGGAGATCGCCCTGGTCCAGGTCGGAGGTGACCAACAGCAGCCCTTCCTCGATTGGGCGGAGAAGACCCTTCTGCCGGCACTGCGTGATCTCTAAGAGCCGGTCGCGACAGTGAAGTTCCTCCAGCCTCCGGGTTCCACGCGCCACAGGAAGACACAGTCATGCTGATATCCGCTCTGCGACGCGCAGCATCTGTCACCCGGCGCGGAGGTACTCGACGTGGGTACCGGTACCGGCGTGGTGGCGATCGCCGCCGCCCGCTATGGCGCTGCCCAGGTGATCGCCATCGACACGTCGGCCGCGGCGGTGTTCACAGCACGACTGAATGCACTGCTGTCCGGGTACGCGCGGGCCATCCGGGCCATCCGCGGTGACCTGACGGAGCCTGTGACCGGCTTGAGGTTCGACCTGGTGCTGGCGAACCCTCCGTACGTACCGTCCGCGAACGTACGCATGCCGCGTCGTGGTGCTGCTCGGGCCTGGGAGGCGGTGATCGACCGGCTCTGTGCCAAGGTCCCTGCTCTGCTGCGCCCCCGGGGGTGTGCTGCTTGCGGTCCACTCCGCGCTGAGCGGCCCAGCGATGACCGCAGTACGGCTGGCTGAAGCCGGACGAGTTCCACAAAGTCAGGATCGCTCACCACCTGGATTTCCGCATCGAGCAGTAACGCGTAGAACTCCGCCAGGGCTTCGGGCTCCGCGCAGGTTCAGAACCAGGACATTTATCTTTGTAACGGTCATGTTGTTTCGACGCTCGGAACACACGGGCGGCGACGGCCAGTGCTCGGCGGGGTTCCGTCGTCGCGATCCGTGCCGCATGCACGCTGAGTGACGGAAGTTGCCCGAAAATGACGACGAGCCAGGCATGCCGGACAATTCGGCGCCGTGGAAAATACGGTGTTCGAACCGAAAGAGACATTGTTCCAGTCGATAGGTTCGATATTGGCAGCGGTCAGTCTCGCCCCTTACTGGCCGGGCCGGGCCCCGGATGGGCCATGTCTTCGACGTGCCCATCAGGCGGAATATCGTGCTGCGCCTGGTCGGCATACAGTCCGAGCCGGATGACGACGTCCTGCCCGAGAGGTCTGCAGCCACCAGAGTGGAGCGGAGCTGACGCCTGTTTGGGAATCGGCTGCACATGGCAAACCGCTCACCATGCGGCTTTCAGCGGGCTACACGAAATTCGCGGTTCTCGCTCCGAGCAGCGGCACAGTGGAAGTGGCGGCCGCCCGCACGGACGACCTCTTTCTGAGGACCCTCGACGCGCTGGGACGCCTGGAGAAGCTTGATGTGGTGATCAGCCCCGTGCGGCGGTTGGTGCGTGGCGTGCCTCTGGGGCGCTACCGCGACGTGCTGCACGGTCTGCCGATCGGCCATCCCCTGCACCCTGCGCTGGTGCAGGTTCCGATGGGCGCGTGGCTTTCCGCCGCGGTGCTGGACATCGTGCCCGGCACCCGGCGGAGTGCCCGCATCTTGGTGGGTGTGGGAGTCCTGGGGGCCGCGCCGGCTGCGTTGGCCGGCTGGGTGGACTGGGCTGAGCAGCACGAGGACCAGATGCGTGCCGGCCTGGTGCACGCGGCGTCGATCGCCGCGGCCATCGGGCTCTACGCGGGATCTTGGGTGCATCGTGGCCGTGGCCGTACGGCATTGGGCAAGGCACTCGGCTTTGCGGGGCTGTGTACGGCTGGCACGGGTGCGATGCTCGGTGGCCACCTCGCTTATCGCCAGGCCGCAGGCGCCAACAAGGCGGCAGCGGTCCCGCATCTGTTGGAAGAGGGTTGGCATCCGGTTGGCAGAGTGGAGGACTTCCCCGTCGGCGAGGTCGTCCGGCGGGAATTGGGCGAGGTGCCTTTGCTGGTATTCCGTCAGCCGGGCGGCCGCATTCATGTCCTCGCGGAGCGGTGCAGCCACCTGTCGGGACCCCTGTCGGACGGGAAGATCGCCGACGGCTGCGTGGAATGCCCCTGGCACGGCAGTGTCTTCCGACTGTCGGACGGCGCGAACGTACGTGGGCCGGCCACCGCACCGCAGCCGTCCTTCCAAGTGAGCGTGGACAGCAACGGCACCGTCCACGTACAGCTGCCCGGCGTCGGCTGAACCACGCGATGATGTAACAGCGGCCCAGGGCGTTCCGAAGCTGCTGCTTGTTCATGGAGGAGCGGCCGTTGATGTTGCGGTTCTTCGCCTCCGCGTACAGCTAATCCTTCGTCAGCCATTGCGATCCGCTGTGGGAGCGTTCGCCACCACGTTGTGAGGCGGACTTCCTGTCTTGAGTGGAGACCTTGCTGGAGGTCTTCGACTCGCCGGAGCGCGCCCGCCCCTTGTTCACGGTGCGCGCAGGTTGCTGGGCCGGCGGGTTTCATCTGTCATGGCTGCCTCGCAGGGGTGCGGGGCTGGGCCACGGGGAGGGGCTCTGTTCCGAGTCAGCGCGATCTGCCGGTCCGGCAGCGGCTCTTGTGCCGCGGCCGGCGCCGCCGTCCGCTCTCACGGCGCTGCTCTCTTCAATGGTTCGGCTTCGGCGGGCGTGGCGAAGGAGTAGGGCGCCCAGGATCCGGTGACCTCGATGCGTACCCCTGGAAGCCCTTCGGCGGCCTGCATGACGTCGGTCCGTGCGCCAGCGGCCCAAGGTAGGCGTCGTTGACGATGTTCTCTCCTGGCTCGCGGGCGAGTTCGCCTTGCTGAGTCCGGTGCTGGACCCGGTCAACGGCCACGTCTCGGGCTGCGTCCTCGACACGCCGGGCTGCCTGTTCGGCGTCGCGGTAGGCGTCTTCGCGGGCGTGGCGCTGTGCTCTGCGGTGGCTGAGATAGGCACGCCCGGGGCTCAGGTCCGGATCTGCGGACGGCTCTGCCGGGCTTTCGGTGGCCGCGGGCGCTTCGACGTAGATCTTGACGCCCCATTCCACCTGTGCGGCCAGGTCGGACAGCCGCTCGGCGAAAGCCTCCCGGCGGGCATCGAGCATCTGCCTCACCCGCTCGTCGTCGAGGTACACGGTGGCCAGCCGGAGCGGCAGGACAGTGGTGCGCGCGGCAAGAGCCTCGATCACCCGGTGATGTGCGCGGGCAACCGACTCCAGCCAGTCCAGGTCCTCGAGGTGCGTGCGCAGCGCGGCCTCCTGGAAGTCCTGTGCGGGCACCGGACTAGCCGCGACCACCACGTCACCGCGGTGCCTTGTGTGCACCAGGTGCACCGGCGCGTCCGCCACTCCGGAGAGCCCGGCCAGCTCCTCTTCCAGAACTCCGTCGGCGTCCCGCGCCACGGCGTAGGCATAGGTGATGCCCTCGGTCATGACTCATCCCGCTTCTGCGGCTCGGCCCGTTTGGTGCGTGATGTACGTGCGGTGCGGCGGGCGGCAGGGTGGCTCTCCTCGTCCTCGGCTGGGGACAGCTCACCGCCCTCGCGCATGGCCTCGATCTCGGCGCGCAGCCGCTTGTTCTCCTGGGCGAGTGAGCGGTAGCCGTCGCTGGCGCGTGAGGACAGCGCGGGATCGTGCTCCCACCAGTCGATGCCCATCTCCTTCGCCTTGTCCACCGATGCGACCAGCAGGCGCAGCTTGATGGTGAGCAGTTCGATATCCAGCAGGTTGATCTGGATATCGCCCGCGATGACGATGCCCTTGTCCAGGACCCGCTCCAGGATGTCGGCGAGATTGGCCGAGGAGCCCTGACCGCCGTAGGGGCCGGCCCTGGACGGGAAGTCGCCCGTCCTTCTCGCGACGGGTTGGTTCACGGCGCTGCACCTCTATCCCGGGTGTCCCGGCGTTGCGACGGGAGCAAGTGGCGGTGCTCCGTCTCCGCGGCAGCTGCCGCGACCAGGTATCGGTGCCCTTACATTGGCCCCTGATCTCGTCCAGTCGAAGGTTTCCTCGTCGATGTCTCCCGTCAGCAGCGCCCCGCTCGAGGTCAGCGAGTTCCCTCTCGACGGTGCGGGCTCGTAGTGCCCGTTCTCCGCGATCTCGACGCCGCGCTCGATGACCCAGGCCACACCACGCACCGGCGCCATTGGCAGGGTGGCGATTTGGGTCAAGAGTCCCATGAGGAATCCTTAGACGAAGCTGTAGGCGGGCAGCGGACCGTGCAGCCTGACACTGAAGTCCTCACCGAGCTTCTTGGCGAGATCCTGTTCCGCGCTGAGGAAGCTCTTCTCGTTGTCCTGCTCCACCAGGAAGGACACGCTCAGGAAGTCGTTCCCAGTCGCCTGCAACGAGCGTTCCTCGCGCGCGAATCGGCGCAGGGGATCGAGGACTCCGGCGGCGAGCTGATCCTGCCGCGCCTGCACTTCCTGGGAGACCAGTTCCCCGAGGGCGAGCGGCAGTTCCGGGCTGCTGTTGCCGCTTCTGATCTCCTCGTTGAGCCCGCGTGCCTCGTCGGACTCCTGAAGGATCTGCCGCAGCAGCGCATTCTCGTCCTGGGCGGCCTTCAGGTGGTATTCGACGCAGCCCTCCAGCGCCCGCAACCGTTCGGTGAACTCTTCCGTACGGTCCTCCAGCACCGCTCGTACGGCGTTGTCGTCCGTGGTGGTGAAGCCGAACTGCAGCGGTAGAACCGTGCCGTCGGTCATCAGCCGCTCCTGGACGGCCTGGTGCGCGCCGAGGTCGCGGCGTTTGGGCCGTAGCTCCTCGGGGGCGTCGCTGACGACCGCGGACAGCTCTTTGGTATGCACTGTGCGCAGGGTCGAGGGCGGGTTCCCCACCCCGCCGAGGCCAGCCAGGCGCTGCGGATGAGTTGTCGCGACAATGGAGTAGACGTATACGGCCATGGCTTACTCCTTCCGGCGCCGGGCGGCAGGCCGACGCCTCGGCCGCTCCCGCCTCTCCTCGGGTTCCTCGATCTCTTCGTCGTCCTCATGTCTTCCCTTGAGGGCGTCGGTGACCACATCTGCGGCCCCGCTGAGGGCTCCCTTGGCCTTGCCTTGCTCTCCGCCTTCGGTCACCTCGCCGACCAGGTCGGTCAGCTCGGAGGGCGCCTTGCGGCCCTCCTCGAGGTCGAGGCGGTTACAGGCCTCCGCGAAGCGCAGGTAGGTGTCCACGCTCGCCACAACGATGCGGGCGTCGACCTTGAGGATCTCGATGCCCACCAGCGACACACGCACAAACGCGTCGATGACCAGGCCGCGGTCCAGAATCAGATCGAGGACGTCGTAGAGGTCGCCGGAACCTCCTCCGTCGCCCCTGGAAATGGTTCCTCCGCCTTGCGGCACCACAGTCATGGTGCCTCCTCTCAGCGGCTCACGCCTGGTGTCGGGCGTGCTCGCCGTTCGTCCTGCGAACGGCTGCGGTAGCAGCCCAGACCCTAGCTGCGCCGGTCCATCTGCCCTCGGGTGTAGCGATGGGTGCGCTCGTACGCCACCAATTCGCCCTCCTCGTCCAGCGTCACACGATGGGTCGCCATCACGCTGGTGGTCGTGGGGGCACGTTCCAGCTCCAACACTTCCACGTCCGCCTGCCAGCCGTCCTCCGTCGGTTTCACCGCCGAGACGACAGCTCCCTGGGGGCACTCGGTCAGGCCCCGAGACATATCTGCGGCCCGCTCGACCGCGTCGTCCACGGTGAAGCAATCCGACCTTTGGCGCCAGACACTGCAGACTCTGAATCAGATTGTCGGGCATGACCCTTCGAGTCACCCAAACGAGCCCGCTCGTTGTTCACCAGCGATTCCTTCGCCCGCTCGCGTTCGAGCTCGCCGGTAAGGTTGGTGGTCTGCGGCCCCGGAACGGGGTAGGCCCCCTGCCTGAAGTCGACGTCAGTCACGGCGTCGCCTCTGTTCTCGTTAATTCCTGGAGGGGGTTACGTCCTCTTCCTCTTCCTCTTCCTCTTCGGCTTCCTCGTCTTCGTCTTCGTAGTTCTCGTCCTCCTCTTCGTTCTCATCCTCCTCTTCGTCCTGGGGCTCGTCTTCGTCCTGGGGCTCGTAGTCCTCGTCCTCGGGCTCCTCGCCTTGTGCGTCCTCCTGCTCGGCGGCCTCTTCTTCTTCCATGGCGTCTTCGTGGGACACGACGACTTCACCGTCCCGGATTTCACCGCGCCAGCCCTCGGGCTCTTCCTGGGTGAGGGTGACGTATCGCTGAAAGTGCTTGAAGTCGAGTCGCATTCGGCGCCCTTGGGCGCGCCACAGGTTGCCCGTCTTCTCGAAGAATCCGGACGGGTAGTACTCCACGACCAGGACGATTCGAGTCAGGCTGGGTGCCAGCTCATGGAAGCTGACCGCACCACGGGTAGTTCCCTTGGCTCCCTCGGATGTCCAAACGATGCGGTCGTCGGGAATCTGTTCTTGGACAGTCGCTTTGAAGCCGCGCGAGGAAGGGCCGACTTTGACCTTCCAGTTGCTGGACATCTCATCGGTCTTCGAGACGTCGCGAACGCCCTTCGCGAAGCTGCTGAACCGGTCGTACAGCGTCCAGTGGTCGTACGCGACACGCAGGGGCACTCCCACATCGAGAGCCTCGATGATGTTCATGACCTTGCGGCCGCTCGACTTGCGTTTTCCCTTTCCGCCGCCGAACGCTTCCTTGGCCTTCCCCACGACTTTGTCCTTGACGCCCTTGACTTTCTCTGCGACGAATGCCTTCAGCGGGGATTCGCCCTGGAGAATGCGGGAGCCGATCGCGGGAAGCGATCCACTCTCGGCCACATCAGCGAGCTGCTCAGTGACATCGGTCAGTTTGTCTCCCGCCTTCTCGGCGAGCCTCTCCATCTGTGCGCTGAGGAAGTTGGACGCTTCTTCGCGAAGCCGGTCCGCACCCGACATTTGTGCCGTGGGCTGGTCTGTTTCCGTTCTGGTCATGACTGGCTACCTCCGACGCTCGGAGCGCTTGGACGCTGCTCGCTTCGACGAGGTCGTCTTTCGGGCGGCGGACTTCTTGGCGGGAGCAGTTTTCTTCGCAGCCGTCTTCTTTGGTGGGGCCGTCTTTTGGGCGGCGGACTTCTTGGCGGGAGCAGTTTTCTTCGCAGCCGTCTTCTTTGGCGGGGCCGCCTTCCGTGCGGCAGACTTCTTGGCCGTCCGAGGCTTCTCTCCGTGGGCGGGAGCGGCCTTCTTGCGTGCCGCGCCTCCTCTGGGCTGGGCTGATTGGCGAGAACTGCGGCGCCGCTTCGGCTGCCTCTCTTCCGGCTCTTCCTCTTCCGGCTGTTCCTCCTCTTCCTCCTCTTCCTCAGCCTGGCGCTCTTCGTACTCGGCCTCCGGCTCTTCCTCTTCCGGCTCTTCCTCTTCTTCCTCTTCCGGTTCTTCTTCCGGTTCTTCCTCTTCCTCTTCCTCTTCCGGTTCTTCCTCTTCCTCGTACTCCGCGCCTCCCTCTTCCGGCTCTTCCTCCTCCTCTTCCTGCCTCTCGCCGAGCCGGGCCGTACGCTCGCTGAGGGCATCGGCGAGCGAACCCATGCCGCGGTCGACGGCGGCCGTCACTGCCTTTCGGCCTGCGTCGAGGGCTTCCCCTTTCAGCTGCTCCTGCAGCTCGGCGAACTGGGGAATCTCTCCGAGCCTGCGCATCCCTTCGGCGGCAAGCTGTCGGGGTTCAAGGCCGAATCGTCTCCCTGCCAGATACGTCGCAATCGTCAGCGCCAGCCGGCCCTTCTTCGTCCGGCCCAGCACATAGCCGCCCACTACTGCGGCCGCGAGGGTCACCTTGGCTGTGTCATCCATGAGTGCGTCACCTTCGATCGCTCGGTGCGGGGCCGACTGTGCGGCATGCAGCCGGTCGAGCAGCTTTTCCTCTTCCCGGTTCGAACTCCTCCGTGCTGATATCTCCGTCTTCAAGCTCCCGGTTCAGTACAGCCACCTGGGCACGGAGCACTCCTGGGTCGTGCACCTCGTGCTCGGTAGCGACGCTGAGCTTCCGCCACCCAGATCACAGCGCGGACCGGTGCGACGGGGAGCGTGAGCAGTCCCGTGATCAGTGCCATGTCAGACTCCGGCGGCCGGCACGTGAGTGCCTGCAGCGGCGACGAAGTTGCAACAGGACAGCGGGCCCGCAAGACGCAGCTCGACGTGTTCGCCGTGCGCGCTTCCGAATCGCTCCGCCGCGCTTCGGAAGTCGTCGCTTTCGGCGCGGTTGACGAGGAACGACACGTTGACCACGCACCCCTGGGCGTCCGGTCCGGCGGCCACCGCACGGGCCATGGGTGTGAGCCCGCGCAGAACTCGGCGGCTGACTTCGGCTGCCCTGCTCTCAAGAGCAGTCGCCACTGCTTGGCCCAGCCGGAGGCTGGCTTCATAACCAGGACGCCGACGTGCTTCCTCCCGCAGCGTCCAGACCTTTTTGTCCTCCGCGAGGAGACTTGCAAGCGCGTTCTGTGCCGGGAGTGCCTTGACGTTGGCCTCGACCGCTTCGGAGAAATACTCCAGTGCAGCAGGCATGCCGCGTCTCGCCAACAGACCGTTGACCGCGCACAGTCTCCTCGTCCGGTGCGACCGTCCCGAACCGCATGGGCAGCCACCCCGTGTCCTGGGGCATTCCTCCGACGACTTCCGCAAGCCTCCGCAGCATGCCGCGGTGCCGGATCTGCGCAAAGACAGTCGAGAACTGTGTTGTGGAGACCCCCTCCCAGCCCGCGCAGCGGAGGCTCGTCGAGAATGACCAGGGTCTTGTCGCTCAACGGCCGGATGTCGAAGGCGATCCGTGCCGTAATCAACGGCCCTGCGTGCGATCGGAGTTCCGGCGTCCGCGGCACGTCGAGGCGACGCACCGTCGTGCGTCCGTGGAACTCCTTCGGCCCCACACGCGCCGTGTATTTGGTCGACGATCCGTCTTCCGGCCAACGCCTGTTGCCCGGGGCGGAGTCGAAGGTCCCCACCGCCCAGTCCGCGTTACGGCTCTCGTCCTCCAGAACCGCCCAGTGTACGGACGGTTCCCGAGCGATGAGCTGATGACGTACAGCCATGTGTGCTCCCACCGGGACGCTGAATTCCCGCACCCTGGTAGTGATCTGCGGGCTGGGCACCAATTACCCACATCGAGCACACGGCACCCGAACACACCGAGATCACAGCCGCCGCTGGATATCACATTGACCGCGTCACGGGGAGCCGGAACAAGCAGCCCTACCAGTAATGCCGCCGACCGCCCACCGCATGCCCGACGGCACCCAGGATCCAAAGGACGATGCCGATCGCGACAAGCACGACACCGATGGTCCACAGGATCGATATGCCGGCCACCAGACCGATGACTAGCAGAATGACGCCGAGGATGATCATGGCGTCCTCCGTTCTCCCGGGCCTTTTCAGTATGCGCCTCACACATACACACGGCGATGCAGACCAGACGAAAGCCCCACAGCCGCCAGAACTCGCACCATGTACGACGGGGTGGGCGAACAGTCCATGGACCGTTCACGGGCTACAGCTCTCCGCTACCTCAGTCCTCGGCGCGTGTGTCAAAGGAACTGGAGGGATGGGGGATGCGATTGGGGGGGCGTCACCTGGATGACGAAGGTTACGCCGGTCCTTTTAACGTGGACGCGCTGGTGACGGACGACGGGGAGCTGTTCGCAAGCGAGAGCAACGTTCGCCGGACAGCCACGGTGGTTCGGACTCGAAGAGGCCCTGAACCGTCTGGAAACACACTCGCCTTCGGCCCGGCGCGAGGTGAGGGAGTCGTTCTCTACGAGGACGTGCCGCCGAACGGCCACACTTGGCGCTACGGAACGATAACTGCTTAGGTTGCCAGCGTACAGGAGCAGGAAGGCCGCCTGGCTGAGGCATTGGGGGTTCGAGCTGGATGTTCAGGTGAAATGACCCAAGAGCGGCTTGAAAAGACTCCCTTCCCGTCTCTCCTCTCACCACGCTGGGTTCATCGAGGGGCGCTCCCGGTTTCACCGATCGTGCAGCGTACGAACTCATCGGCCGTCTGCGGCCTGTGCGTGGTTTCTTGAGAGCAGGGCTGGCGCCGCATTCAGGCGGCCCCGTGGGGAGCGGAGCGGCGGTGATTGCCAGGCAGGGACGTTACGCGCCCGCGCCGAGGATGAAGACGTAGAGCATCGGGGTGGTCACGACCGCCGTACGGTTGGCCAGGGGACTCGCAACGGACATGGCACCTCCATGCAGCGGAACAGGCCGGTGTCCGGTACCCAGGATGCCCCGGGCCGCGGCGGGCGGCGCTCCGGCGATCAACCCGGCTGCGCCGGGTTGATCGCCGTCCCCGCGCGGGAGTGTGGCCCCGGGCCTAGCGTGGGAACACGCAGCGAGGGACGCGACACTTCGAACGGCGGAGGAGCGCATGGCCGTACGGCACCGGTTGATCAGGAAGCCCCCCGAGGACGTCTGGGGGGTCCTGTCCGACGCCGAACAGTACGGGGACTGGGTAGTCGGCACCTCACAGGTCGAGCTGGACGAAGGACGGTGGCCCGAGCTGGGGGCTGCCCTCCGCTACGAGATCAAGATCGGGCCGCTGACCCTGCACAACCGGACCGTCGTGCGCCGCAGCGAGCCGACCGCCGTCCTCGAACTGGAGGCGGACAGCGGGCCGCTGGGGACCGCGAGGATCGCGATGGAACTGCGGCCCTGGGGCGAGCACACGCTGCTTATCTTCGACGAGCACCCGTTGCGCGGTGCAGGGGGCTCCCTGCACAACGGGCTCCTGGACGCGGCGCAGCAAATGCGGCACCGCGCGATGCTCGGCCGTCTCGCCCGGCTGTGCGAGGGGGCCGAAAGCCCGGCCCGCACCACCCTTGAGCAACCGCGACCGCGCAAAGCCTGAACCGGCACCGAGACCTGGAGACAGCCGCGCCACCAGGCGCGGCGGCACCCACCGAGCCGGGAGCAAGTCATGCCGGACGCCGTAGTGATCGGGGCGGGCCCCAATGGGCTGGTCGCAGCGAACCTCCTGGCCGACGCGGGCTGGAGCGTGGAGGTCCTGGAGGCCCAGGACGAGCCCGGAGGAGCGGTCCGGCACGATCGGGGCGTCGACCCCGAGTTCGCCAGTGACCTTTTCAGTGCTTTCTATCCTCTGGCCGCGGCCTCCCCGGTGCTGGCCGGCCTGAATCTGGAGCGTGAGGGGCTGACCTGGAGCCACGCCCCGAAGGTACTCGCCCACCCCTTGCGAGACGGTCGCTGTGCGGTCCTCAGCCGTGACCCGGAGGAGACGGCCGCAAGCCTGGAGGCGTTCGCCGCTGGAGACGGGGCCGCGTGGAAGGAACTGCGAGAGGTCTGGGAGACGCTGCGGCCCGACCTCCTGGACGCCCTGTTCACGCCGTTCCCCCCGGTCCGCGCCGGGGCCCGGCTGGCCCTGCGACTGGGTGCGGCGGGCGGCCTGCGCCTGGCCCGAACGATGGTGCTGCCGGTGCGGCGTCTGGGCGAAGAGGAGTTCCGCGGCGAGGGCGGCAGGCTCCTGCTCGCGGGCAACGCCCTGCACGCGGACCTCGCACCGGAGGCGGCGGGCAGCGGCGGGTTCGGGTGGCTCATGTCCATGCTCGGTCAGACCTACGGCTTCCCCGTTCCCACCGGCGGCGCCGGGACTCTCACCGCCGCTCTCGTCCGCCGCCTGGCGCGGCGCGGCGGGAAAATCCGCTGCGGGGAACAGGTAACCGAGGTCGTCGTCCGCGGCGGACGGGCCGTCGGCGTCCGCACCACAGGCGGCGAGGCGGTAGCAGCTCGCAGGGCAGTCCTGGCCGATGTGTCCGCGCCCGCTCTCTACGGTTCCCTGGTGGCCGAACGGCATCTCCCCCCACGGCTGCTCGCCGACCTGAAGCGCTTCCAGTGGGACTTCGCCACGTTCAAAGTCGACTGGGCACTGAACGGCCAGGTGCCATGGACCTGCTCGGAGGCCGCGCAGGCGGGAACCATCCACCTCGCAGAGGGCGTGGACGGCCTCACCCGCTTCGCCGCGCAGATCGCCATGGGCCGCGTCCCCGACGAGCCCTTCGCTCTTTTCGGCCAGATGACCACCGCCGACCCCAGCCGCTCGCCCCAGGGCACCGAGTCCGCCTGGGCCTACACGCACGTACCGCACCGGGTGAGGGGTGACGCCGGCGACGACGGGCTGACCGGCTCCTGGGACGCCCGGGAGCAGGAGGCGATGGCGGACCGTGTCGAGGCACAGGTCGAGCGCTATGCCCCCGGTTTCCGCGGCCTCATCAGAGCCCGGCGCATCCTCGCCCCGCCAACGCTGGAGAGCATGGACGCCAACCTCCACGGAGGAGCCATCAACGGTGGCACCACGGCCGTGTACCAGCAGCTGGTCTTCCGCCCCACGCCCGGCACCGGACGCCCGGAGACACCCGTCCGGGGGCTCTACCTCGCTTCGGCCTCCGCACACCCGGGCGGGGGAGTTCATGGCGCCCCAGGAGCCAACGCCGCCCGGGCCGCCCTGCGCCGGCAGCGCACCGGCGCCCTGTCCCACCTCCAGAGCCGGCTGACCCACCGCGACCGCAAAGGGCAGCACTGATGACCCGTCCCGCGTCAACCGGGCGCTCGTCCCGTCTGCGGCCAGGTCGCGGGGGCAGGTAGCAGCGGTGAATACCTCCTCCGCAGTGGCGCCCGGAAGCCCCCAGGGCGAGGCTCAAGTCATCCTCCACCCCGGCGCTCAGAACCCACGCACCGCCGGCCTTTCGCCCCGACAAAGCCCGGGCGCCTGCATCGAAGTCATCAGCCCGTACCCAACTGGTCCGAGCACCGTTCGTGGCTGGCAGTGCGGGCATCAGACGGTGCGGCGTCCGGCGGCACGACCCGGAGCACAAGGGCCGGCCGCAGTGGGGCACAGCGGCTGGCTGTCGTCCCTGCGTCCCGTGAGTCGCCGCAGGTCGCCGCCATAGAGCAGTATCCCCGCGCAGCCCACGAGGACGTCCTCGCACTCGCTGACCGCCTCGCCGCGCCTATGGTGCTCACCTTCAAGACGGAGGAGGGCTTCGAGGGAGACAACAACCCCTTCCAAGTCGGCCAGACCAGGCTGATCGGTAATCCGGCTGCAGCTTCCGCCATGCAGGAAGCCGACACCTTTTGCTGCTGGGTACGGACTTTCCCTACCGGGAGTGGTATCCGGACGGCCGGACTGTCATCCAGGTGGACACCGAAGCCACCCACATCGGACGCCGCGTCCCGGTCAAGGCAGGGCTCGTCGGCGACGTGGGTGCCACGATCCGCGACCTGCTCCGGTGCCTGGGATCCGGGGAAGGGCGCGACCGCAAGCATCTTGACCACACCCGCAGACGATTCGAAAGCTCGCCGCCCCGAAGCACGACAAGGGTGCGGTCGGACGGATCCGCTCGGCGCTCGACAATCCCGAACATGGAATACGGCCCGAGGCGCTGGCCGCAACAGGCAGGGCCCCGGGGAGAGTCCTGTTCGCCCGGCTTGATCACGTGTCGGTGTGGCCGGTCCAGTTCAGGATCAGAGTTCAGCTGGCGGCAGGCCGAGGTGGTCGTGCCATGCCTTGCGTCCGGCGGGTGTCACGAGGAGGGCGCGGGTGGTGCCGATGCGCGTCATCCATCCGGTGGTGAGTGCGTGGGCGCACAGGGCGGCGCCCACGGCGCCGGCCAGGTGGGGACGGCGCTCGGTCCAGTCGAGGCATGAGCGCACCGGTGGTCGGCGTGAGCCAGCAGGCACCGTGATACCGGTCTCGGCCAGCCAGAGGGCGCCCTTGCCGGTCAGGCCCGGTTCGGGTCCCCACTCCAGCAGTCCGCGCTCGACCATCGCGTCGGTGATCGCCAGCGCAACGGTTCCGGCCAGGTGGTCGTAGCACAGCCGGGCGCGGGCCAATGCCTGCTGCCGGCCGGAGGCCGCCAGTGAACGTGGGCGGTCGCTGTGCTGCGGGGCCAGCGCGGCGAGGCTCTCGATCAGCTCGACCACTCTCCGGTCGGTCATCCGTACGTAGCGGTGGCGTCCGTGCCGCTCCTCGACGAGGAGTCCGCCGTTCACGAGCAGGTTCAGGTGTGAGGTCGCGGTGGACGGTGCGATGCTGGCGTAACGCGCGAGCTCGTTCGCCGTCCACGCCCGGCCGTCGAGCAGCGCGAGGCAGAAGGCGGCCCGGGTGCCGTCGGCCAGCAGTTTGGCCACGCCCGCCAGGTCCACACCCACATCCCGGCCTGCGCACTGAATGTCCACGGTGCCCATTGTCGCCGACGTCCCTTCGACGTCCGTCGAAGCGTCCCCGTCCTAGCGTCGGCCCGTGCGCAGGGCTCACCGGCCCCGCATCCGATCGCGAGGCCGTGCCGCCTCCGCTCACGTACTGGAGCAACCATGACCGCGTCCGACACGGCCGTCGCCGCCTCCCGCCATCCCGGACCCCGGAGGCACCTCGTGCTCACCGACGCCCCCGGCCCGGCGGACGTCGCGGCAATCTCCGACGCGCTGGACCGCTTCAACATCGAGCACACGGGAATCGCCGACCACAGACCTCTGGCCGTCCTGGTCCGTGATCCCGCAATGCGCCAGGTAGTCGGCGGACTGACCGGGCGTACCTCGCTCGGGCTGTTCTTCCTCGACCTCTTCTACCTGCCGCCCCGGCTGCGTGGCGGCGGGCTGGGAACAGAGATCCTTCAGCAGGCCGAAGACGAGGCCCGTGCCCGCGGCTGCCGCACGGCCGTGCTCTACACGATCACCTTCCAGGCCCCCGGCTTCTACCAGAAACAAGGGTGGAAGCGTCTGGGAGAGGTGCCCTGCGACCCGCCGGGCACCAGCCGCGTCTTCATGACCAAAGAACTCACCGCACCGAGCGGCGAACCAGTTCGGTCCCGGTAAGGTCGCCGTGCTCGTTGCACCATCATCCTTCCCGTCCGCTCCGCTCCTGCCCCGGACCGCGTCTGGGGTGTCACGGTCCGAGGCGTTGGTGCCGTCCGGGCTGCTCGATGCACTGGCCCGGGTGCCCGATCCGCGTAATCCGCGCGGGGTGCGGTTCCGGCTGGCGAGGTCGGGGGGTGTGCTCTCACCAGCGTCGGCCACAACTCCCTGACCGCTATCGCCGAGTGGGTACGCCGCTGTGACCAGGATGTCCTGGCCCGGCTGGGCTGTCCCTTCGATCCCTTCACCGGACGGTTCAGGGCGCCGGGCGAGCGCACGCTGCGCGATGTGTTCGCCCGGGTCGACCCCGCGGTACTCACGGCTGCCGGTTTCGCCAGGCTCACCGCACTCCAGCCCCGCGCGGTGAGCCCGACCGGCCCGGACGGGACCGTCGAGCGCGAACAGCGCCGCGCCCACCGCACCGCCCGGCGCGAGAGGGACCGGCCGCGACCGCGTCGTGCGGCCTTCGCCGTGGACGGCAAATGCCTGCGCGGAGCGGTCCGCGCGGACGGCAGTCGCGTCTTCTTGACCGCCGTGCGCCACCACGATGCGTTGACCGCTGCATTGCGCGAGATCGTCGCGAAGACCAACGAGATACCCTAGTTCGCCCCGCTGCTGGACACCATCGATGATCAGGACCTGACCGGCTCCGTCGTCACCGTCGACGCCCTGCACGCCCAGACGAGCCACGCCCGCTACCTTGTCGAGGACCGAAAGGCCCACTACCTGCTGTCGGTGAAGAACAACCAGCCCACCCCGGCACACCAGTTGACGAATCTACCCTGGAAGCAGGCACCGGTCCTCAACCGCTCCCGCGACCGCGGACACGGCCGTGACGAGGTCCGCGAGGTGAAGGTGGTGAGCGTGGACGGTCTACTGTTCCCCCACGCCCGCCAGGTTGTCCGCATCCACCGCAAACGCCGCCGAATCAACACATCGAAATGGCAGACCGAGACCGTCTACGCCGTCACCGACCTCGCTGCCCACCAGGCATCTCCCGCTGAGATCGCCGCCTGGGCACGCGGCCACTGGATCATCGAGAACGCCGTCCACTGGACCAAAGACGTAACCTTCACCGAAGACACCAGCCAGATCCGCCGCCACCGCACCCCCGCCGTCATGAGCGCCCTGCGCGACCTCGCTCGCGCCACCCTCCACCGCTCCGGATGGGCCAACATCGCTAGCGGCCGACGAGCCCACACCCACCCCGCAACCACCCTCACCCTCCACGGGATTCCATGATCAAAACGGGCGAGCGCGACTCTCCCCGGGGCCCTGCCGCAACAGGCGACCGGGTCGCCGCCGACAACGCCGTCTTCACCTCCGACACTGGAATGGCCATCGTGTGGCTCTCGCGATTCGTGGAGATGCGCGGTACGCGACGGCTCCTCGGCTCGTACAACCTCGGCTCCATAGCCAACGCCATGCCACACGCTTTCAAAGCGCAGTACCTCGACCGGCAACGCCAGGTGATCGCATTCTGCGGTGACGGTGGCCTGAGTATGCTTCTCGGCGACCTCATGACCCTCAAGACCGGCAATCTCCTTCGACAACCACCGCCTCGGCATGGTCAAGCTGGAGCAGGAACAGGCGGGACTGCCTGAGTTCGGCACTGTGCTGGACAACCCGGATTTCGCCGCGGTGGCCACCGCCATGGGCATCACCGGCATCCATGTCACGGACCCCGCCGAGCTCGCACTGACCCGGGCACCGCCAGCTCCGTCATCCCGTGCCAGGAGTTGCCGGCACCGCGGTGCACGCCCACACCATCGATGCCGGGGTGACGGCTGGGCCGACGAGGGGTCGTGCCCGTGGCCCCGGCGATCTCCTGATAGGAACGCCCGGAACCTCCCGCAACAGCCAGCATGCCCGCTGCTCGGGCGTCAGTCGCTTCAAAGCGGCGGCGAGCGCGATCAGCTGCTCGCTGACCTGTGCCGCCCTCTCCGGGGATCCAGCCCCCGCCGCGGATTCGCGACTGTCCAGGTCAGCCTCCGCGACGGGTCTGCGTGCCCGGATGATGTTCAGGCACCGGTTGGTCGTCGTCCGGTAGAGCCAGCCCACGTCAGGAACACCTCAGCGGTACATCGGCCCCTGATAGCGGCGTACCAGCACCTCGAAGGCGCGCATGTCCCCGTCACGGGCGCGGACCACCAAGGTGGCGTCATCCAGTACCACCTCCCGGGCGGGGGAGGCGGGCTGTGAACCGACACTGGCAGACGACGTCACCTGCACAACTTTCCTGCGCCAGGCATACTCTCGGGTCAATCCGGAATGCCGGCCGAACCTGCCACGCAGTAGAAGGACACAACAGCCGCGCCCTCGTCACGGCACATCAAGTATCTGCCGCATGCGGGGCCGCTGAGTGTTCGGTGCTGAAGCCAGTGACCGGCAACCGCGGATCCCAACCTCCGCAGAACGAGGCAGAGCCTCTCAAGATGCGGCTGACACGATTCGGGCGAGACTGGTGGCAAACAGGACCGGCATTGAGCGATGACTCTCGCGCCGAGACGACCGTGCCACGTGCCAAAATCGCCGGGCGCAGACCGGTCTGCCCGAAGGTAAATGAAATATCCATCGAGTTCGAAGAAGCGGGATGTGAGTGTCGTGGCCAAGGATGAGAAGGCCAAGGCCAAAGTGGAACAGGCCAAGGGCAAGGCGAAGGAGGCCGTCGGCCGCACGGTAGGTAACGAGGGTTTGACGACCAAGGGTCGCGCCGAAAAGGCAAAGGGTGACCTGCGTCAGGCAAAGGAGAAGACGAAGGACGCCTTCAAGCACTGAGCTTGATCTTTAACCTCGCTGCTGTTCAGGCGGAAGTGTTCGGTGAGGGTTTCGGCTCGTTTCACGGTCTTCCCGGGTTCGTGCCGTGGGCTGGCCCTGGTGGGTGCGGTCTTTCGAGCCGGGCCCGGGCCGGGTGGGTTTAGTTAGAGCTCGCGCAGATAGGCGGCGTGGGCAGCCCCGGCAACAAGGTGGGAACAGGTCCCGGTGATCATGGAGCTGCGACGCTCTGTGACCACTGGGGAGATCTGTGCCCGTCCTTCCATCGTGGCTGACCGACCCGCTCTGGGATCAATTCGCGGCACTGCTGCCCAAGCGCCCTGCGGTCGATCCGGCCCACCCGCTGGGTTGCCACCGCCGCCGTATCAGCGACCGGATCGTGTTCGACAAGCTGCTCCAGCTCCTGCGGTTCGGCTGCTCCTACCAGGCGATCTCCGACACGACCTGCTCGGCGACCACGATCCGCAACCGCCGCAACGAGTGGATCCGGCTCGGCGTCTTCGCCCGACTCAAACAGATCGCGCTTGAGTCCTACGACCGGATCGTCGGGCTCGTGCTCGACCAGATCGCCGTCGACGGCTCCATCACCAAGGCCCCCGGCGGCGGAGAAGCGGCCGGGCGCTCGCCGGTCGACCGCGGCAAACAGGGCCTGAAACGCTCCGGCATGACGGATGGCTATGGGATCCCGCTCGGCAGGGTCCTCGCCGGAGCGAACCGCCACGACTCTCCGCTGCTGGCTCCGACCCTGGACCTGCTGGTGGACCTGGGACCGCTGCCCGAGGCCATCACCGTGCACCTGGACGCCGGCTACGACTCGGACAAGACCCGCGCCGAACTCGCCGCGCGCAGTCTGCACGGCCGCATCGCGCACAAGGGCGAGAAGGTACCGATCCAGGCGAGCCAGCGGTGGCACGTCGAGCGCACCCACGCGTGGCAGAACGCCTTCTACCGGCTCGCCCGATGCTACGAACGCCGTGTCGCGGTCATCGACGCGTTCTTCGGCCTCGCCGATATGGCTTTGTCCACGAGTTGCGACGGCGGTTGTACACGGGTTTGGGAGTCGCCTGATTCCACGGTCGGGTGATGTTCACGAGTTTTGAAGGCAGTTGGGTCCTTGCAGGGACAGCATCGAGGTGTTCCTGGTGAAAGGGCCTGGTCATGCCGCGGATGTCGAAGGTCGAGCCCCGCCAAGGCCAGCTGACACACAACGGTTCCAGCCCGCTGGTCCTGCCGCCCTCACGGGCGGCAGGACAATCTACTCAGGCGGCCAAAGTGCCCTGATGGAAGTACATCCGCCAGCCCGTTTCCGTCAGGCGCCACAACGAGCTCCTCCGAGCCCGACGGCCCTCGTGGTCGGTGAAGAACGTCAGATGGACGAGCCCCGGAGCAAGGACGACCCCGGTCATCTCGCTGACCTTGACCGGAGACTCCGGAGTCACTGACCCGTCACCAGTCACGGAGAGCACCGAGTCCATGTTCCACCAGCGTCCAGAAGCCCCGATCTCGGTGAACTCCGGATCCAGAAGCTCCAGAACACGGGACGAGGAAGCACGCACCTCGGGATCGAGTAGGCGCATCTCCCCATCGATAGCTGCTTGCACGGCCCGCTCGTTCTCATCCGTCATGCCCGGACCCTACGGGCGCCGCTTCGCGGATCACAGTGAATTGTTGATCTGCTGCCCCGACAGCCAGGCCACGCCGTCATAACTCGTGAACATTCCGATTCGTTCACAGCAACCGATGCCTCCCAAACCGGTGTTGAAGTGCTGCCCGTTGTCGTGAACAAAGCCACCGATACGATCATCACCGTCCGTAGCCTGCTCCGCAGGGCGTGGACGACCCACCGCTGGGACAACCGTCCGAACCGCCGCCCATGAGCGAGTGCCGATCTACGCAGCGTCTAAGTGCAGCAGTTTGGGCATCTTGATGCCGACATGATCGGTACGTATGCCTGCCGACGTATCGGTACGGCCGCCACCGCCCCGGCGGACGTGTGCAGCACGTCGTCACGGCAGTAGAGCATATTCCCCCTATATGGGCGACGATCGGTATATGGATGACGATCGGTGCGGCTGGTGCGGAGCTTCACTGCCGGAGTCGGCAGGCCCGGGTCGGCGGTATTGCCGTCAGGCGCATCGGCAGGCGGCCTGGCGAGCCAGGCGTCGCTGGCAGGCGGCGGCGGAGGCGCGGCAGGCGCTGGTGTTCGCGGAAGCGGATCTCCTGACGCAGGTGCACGCCGCAGCCCAGCAGGCAAGCGACTCGCGCCCGGGGCGAGGAGCGGAGGGCTGCCATGTTGCCGCGGTGGCGGAGGTGCCCGGGTTGGCCGGGCAGCTGGTGCGCTCTGCGGTGCTGGCGGACCGACGAACCGGGGCGAGCTGGGCGCAGATCGGTGCTGGCCTGGGCATCAGCGCGGAGGCGGCCAGATGCCGCTTCAGGCGCCTGGAGGGATCCCTGCCTGGTGCCGCTCGGGAGGGTGAGAGCATGAGGGACCTTGCCGGCTTCCGCACTCGCACAGGCTCCGGCACGCATCTACTCTGCGCCGCTTTGGACCAGTTCATGCGGGAGACAGACGCTTCCGGGGGCCTGGTATACCTGCTGCCGCCGGGCGAGCGGGTGCTGCGGCTGGCGGTGCTGCGGGGGGTTCCCCGGCAGATCGCCGCGCACTGGACGCAGGTGCCGCTGGCGGCCCGCACCCCGGCGACCGACGCCGTGCGCGAGCGGCGTCTGGTGTGGATAGGCGGCCAGGAAGAGATGGCGCGGCACTACCCGCAGATGGCGCTCGCGCTGCCCTACCCCTTCTCGGCGGCCGCTGCCCCGATCACCACCGGCACCACCGTCTGGGGCGCCCTGGTGGTGCGGTGGCCCAGCTCGCATCCATCGCCGCTGACCCGACACGAACGCAACGCGGTCCGTACCTCCTGCCGCCGCCTGGGCCTTGTCCTGCGGCAGGCCGCCGACAGCGGCCACCCGATGCTGCCCGGGTCCGAGCCGCAGGTCCTGGCTCCCCTGCGTGCCCGCGCTCGCGGGCCGACCCAGGAGGCGGCAGCGGCGGACTTCGCCGAGCGCCTGCCCGGAGGATGCTGCACCTTGGACCTTGACGGCCGGATCACCTTCATCACAACCACCGCCGCCGACCTCCTCGGCGCCAGCGCCGTCGACCTGCTGGGCGTCCTGCCCCGGGAGGTCCTGCCGTGGCTGGACGACCCGGTCGTCGAAGACCGCTACCGGGCCGCGGTGCTCAGCCAGGAGGCCACTTCCTTCACCGTCCTGCGCCCACCGGACCGGTGGCTGTCCTTCCACCTGTACCCGGACGTCTGCGGCATCAGCGTCCGCATCGCCCCGGCCTCCCCGTCCCCTGCCTCGGAGACGTCAGAGGTTCTGCACCCCGCACCGTCGGCCGCACCGGGCCGGTCGACCGCCCACCACCTCCTGATGCACCTCGCCGCCACGCTGACCGAGGCTGTCGGGGTCATGGACGTGATCGCCCGGATCGATGACCTGGTCCCGACCGCCTTCGAGGCCCAAGCCCTCGCCCTGATGATCGCCGAGGAGGGCCGGCTGCGGATCATCGGTTACCGCGGCTACACCACCGAACTCATGGACCGCTTCGACGGCACCCCCCTGGCCTCCAACACCCCTGCCGTGCGTGTCCTGACCAGCGGCGTCCCCAGCTTCTACGCCACCTTCGAGGACCTCAAGCGCTCTCATCCCCCCGCCGTCCTGCAGGACGGCAAGGCCGCCTGGGCCTTCCTGCCCCTGATCACCTCCGGCCGCCCCGTCGGCTCGCTGGTCCTCGCGTACGACCGGCCGCATCCCTTCACGCCCGAGGAACGAGCTGTCCTCACCGCGACCGCCGGGCTGATCGCCCAGGCCCTGGACCGCGCCCGCCTCTACGACGCCAAACAGGCTCTCGCCCACAGCTTGCAAGCCAGCCTGCTGCCCCAAGCACTGCCCCGCGTCCCCGGCCTGGACGTGGCCACCCGCTACCTCCCCACCGCTCACGGCATCGACGTCGGCGGCGACTTCTACGACCTCATCCATCTCGACACCGACCTCGCCGCCGCAGCAATCGGCGACGTCCAAGGCCACAACGTGAACGCCGCCGCCCTCATGGGGCAGGTCCGCACCGCCGTCCACGCCACCGCCGGCGCATCGCCCGGCCAAGTCCTCGCCCGCACCAACCACCTGCTCACCGACCTCGACCCCGGCCTGTTCACCAGCTGCCTCTACGTCCAGCTCGACCTGGCACGCCACCGCGCCTGCCTGGCCACCGCCGGCCACCCGCCCCCACTCCTGCGCCACCCCGACCTACACACTGAGATCCTTCCGCTGACGCCCGGGCTCCTGCTCGGCATCGACCCCGCGGCCGACTACCCGGAGACCGACATCCCCCTACCGCCCGGAGCCGTGCTCGCCCTGTACACCGATGGACTCGTCGAAACCCCCGGCATCGACATCGAGGACGCCACCGCCGACCTCGCCGCCCAGCTCGCACAGGCCCAGGGCCAGACCCTGGACGCCCTCGCCGACACCCTCATCCACCACGCCCAACGGTCCGCCCCCCGCAACGACGACATCGCCCTGCTCCTCATCCGGCCTCAACAACACGGCCGCTGACACCAAAGGCCCGCCCGGCTCGGCGGGGCTCCAGTCTCCGCCCCGCCGACACCGCCGGGCTCGGTGAAGCATGCCTCCCTTTCCGAGCCCACCGCCGATCGGAGCCGGTGGAAGGCGTTCTGCCAGACGTGCGCGATCTGTTTGAGTCGGGCGAAGACGCCGAGCCGGATCCACTCGTTGCGGCGGTTGCGGATCGTGGTCGCCGAGCAGGTCGTGTCGGAGATCGCCTGGTAGGAGCAGCCGAACCGCAGGAGCTGGAGCAGCTTGTCGAACACGATCCGGTCGCTGATACGGCGGCGGTGGCAACCCAGCGGGTGGGCCGGATCGACCGCAGGGCGCTTGGGCAGCAGTGCCGCGAATTGATCCCAGAGCGGGTCGGTCAGCCACGATGGAAGGACGGGCACAGATCTCCCCAGTGGTCACAGAGCGTCGCAGCTCCATGATCATCGGGACCTGTTCCCACCTTGTTGCCGGGGCTGCCCGCGCCGCCTATCTGCGCGAGCTCTTAGTTGCACGGCGGTGGGACGGGTGGGAGGCTGTCGCACGACCCCTGCCCGGTGAAGATCAAGAGCGATTCGTTGTTCGCTTGTGGATCTCCATGCCGAGCCGGCAGCCGAAGCGCACACCGTCAACGCCGAAGGTCACCGGTGAGAGGCCGCCCACGGCGAGAACCTCGACCTGCGCAGGCGCCTGGCCCGCTACGAGGCCGATTGACCAGGCGACACACGGCTCTGGCGTCAGCTCAGCGATGTACTCCAGCCGTCTCTCGCAGTGACTGGCAGTGGTAGGCGCCGCTCCTCGCATTCTCCACCCCTTGGTAACAGCGCTCCGTCACTAACGGAACATATGGCTCCCGCACTCCATACGGCGTAGCTACGGTCATCCCTCCATGAACCACACTCGGGGGGATGTATGTCTCAGAGCCAGCAGCCACCGTGGGGTCAACCGCCCCAGCCGCCCAGCAACAACCCCTACACCACGCCCGCTCCCCCACAGCGCCGTCCGAAGTGGATACGGAAGCGAGTCCTGATCCCGGCCTGCGTCATCTTGTTCTTCGTCGGCGTAGGGATTGGCAGTGCGGATGATCCCGCGAAGACCCAGAAAACTGCCAGCGCGCAACCGGTCCCTTCCGCCACGGTTACGGCAACAGCGACCGTGACCGCTAGTCCAGCACCTGTCGAGGCGGTGACCGCAAGCCCGGAACCAGTGCCGACCGTCACCAAGACGAAGACCGTCAAAGTGACCGTCGCCCCCAAAGTCCAGGACGATGGCACGTCCGGCGGATCAGGTTCAGGCGGGAGCAACAGCAGCGCGTACTACGCCAACTGCGATGCTGTCCGCGCAGCCGGCGCCGCACCCATCCACGCCGGGGACCCCGGCTATGGACGCCATCTCGACCGGGACGGCGACGGGGTCGGTTGTGAATAGTGGTGCTGCGGCAGTGAGCGGTCTTGTCTGTGTCATGCGGGGCTGCCGTCGGGGTGGTGGTTGATCCACGCGAGGCCCCCGATGTCGAGACGGTGGCGGGCTCGTGTGACCGCTACGTAGGCGAGCCGGGCTTCGCTGTCGTCGATAGGCCTGGGGAGGGGTTGGCCCTTGTCGTCGTGCTCGTCGCTGTCCGGAGGCGGGGTGAAGTCGTCAGCGATTCGTACACGCGCCCATTCGCGCCCTTTTGCTTTGTGTGCGGTGGAGACGGTCACCTCTGCTGTGTGTTCGTCGTCGAGCTGGTCGATGGCTCGGAGGATGGTGGTGGTGCCGTGGGTGTCGACGAGGTCGACGAGTGGCTGGAGGTCGCCGCCGGCCGGGTCGTGGCCGGCGTAGTCCTGCAGTTCGCCCCAGGTCGGGAAGAGGACGAGCTCGGGGTGGGAGGTGCGGCGGCCCTCTTTGAGGTCGTTGGCGGCCCGGGCCAAGGCCCGCAGCGCTTCCCCTCCGCCGACCAGAGCTACGCGGTGGCCTGTTTCCAGTAGTTGCATGACTTCGCGCATGGCGCCCACGTTGGTGCGGCATAGAACGGCATCGGGGGCCTCGACGGGCCCAAGCTCGGTGGGGATCGCGTCGGTTCCTTCCAGGCGCAGGGGTGCGTCGGCGATGGTGAGCCAGCGGTTGGCTTCGGCTGCGAGGTGAGGGCCGAAGCGGAAGGACTTGGACAGGGTGAGTTGTGTGGCGTGGAAGGTGGTCATGACGTCGCGTGCTCCGCGCCATTGGTAGATGGCTTGTGCGGAGTCTCCGACCATGACCAGCTGGGCGTGGCTGCGCTGGTTGAGGAAGATTTCTTCGACGATGGGGTTGGTGTCCTGTGCTTCGTCGAGGAGGAGGAAGTCGGTGTTGATTTTGGGTTGGGTGAGGGCCCAGATCTTGAGGTAGTGGTCGTGGTCGAAGCGGACGGCTCCGTCGTCTGTGTGCTGTAGGTCGGTCCAGGCTCGGCGGGCGAAGGGCACGATGTGTTTGGTGAGTTGGGTGTGCAGGTCGGGGTCTTCGAGGCCGCGTAGGCGGGGTACGTGGCGGTGAGTGATGGTGGGGTCGGCGGTGTGGCAGAAGCTGGTGACGGTGCGCAGAGTGGCGTAGGAGAGGGCCTTGGGTGACAGGTCGCGTTCGCCAATGCGGATGGTTTTGGTGATGCCGAGGGCTTGGCCTGTCTGCCAGGCAGGGCGTCTGGGGGCGTTCAGGCGCCGGGCGTAGTGGTGGCCGGTGGCCGCGTAGGCCAGGGCGTGGGCGGTTTTGCAGGTGACGGTGGAAGGGAAGCGGGCAGCGGCGTCCTTGGCGATGGCTCTGTTGTAGGCGAGGTAGCGGCCGCGGCGGCGGGTGTGGTGGGCGAGAAAGGCGAGAGTGCTGGTCTTGCCGGTGCCAGCGCCCGCCTGGAGGGCCAGGTGGTTGCCGGCATGGAAGACGTCGGCGGCAGCGGTCTGTTCGTCGGTGGGATTCAGCTTCAGCACCCTGGTACTCCGTCGATGTGTGGGGGCGTGGTGCGCTTGTTTGCGGCAACGGTCAGCTATCGCTGTGGGGTGATGTGGGCAGTCGTGCCGGGGCGACGTCGAGCCTGTGGGCGTTTTCTGCTGCGGCGCGTACCAGCGCCGGGGTCACGGTGTGGCGAGGTAGATATCGGGCCCTTGGCCGGCTCGTGCTGCGGCGCGCTCGACGGCGGTGTAGTCGCCGGGGGGAAGGCGACTTTGGCCTGTCGGCTTCCGGTGACACCCTGCGGCATGGGCCGGGAAGGACCGCCGCAGTGAAGTTCGGCTGCGCGTGGCCGTATGCGGTTCTCATGCCCGCGCCTGGGTGCGGTGGCGGGCTGTGGTGGGCAGCCGGTTGTGGATGTGCTGGTGGTGCAGCAGTGGGTCGAAGGGTTCCCAGTTGCAGAATGCGAGGTCGGCTGCGCCTGGGGCGGCGGCGTGATGGAGGCAGCGTTGGTGGCGCCAGCGCAACTGTTCCGTGTAGGTGAGGTGGGTGAGGTCGTAGACGGCCATCAGGCCGTCGGGGAGGGCCAGTTGTCTGCGTCCAGTGGTGGCGGGGACGAGTGTCCAAGTTCCGGCCGGTGCGCCAGGGCTGAGGACGGGGTAGGTGCAGCGGTGGCGTCGTCGGGTCTGGGCTACGCACTGGATGGTGTCCATGGGCTGGGCGGCAAGGTAGCGGGTGTGGAGGGCCAGGACGATGGGCCGGGCCGGGCGGCAGGGCCCCTGGGCGGTTGCTGGTGAGGCTGTGTCCGGTGTGGGTGGGGTGAGGGTGCCTGTGTCGAGGAGTCGGCGGGTGTGCAGGGCGACGTGGCGGCGCAGTGCGGCAACCTGCGGGCTGAGCGGGGTGGGGGCGTTTCGTGCGGGGCACAGGGCGAGGTGGGGGATGCGGCACCAGGGGGTGCCGTCGTCGGCGGGGTGAGCGATGCCGGAGCTGACGTGCCAGCGGCTGGCGGCCGGAACGGTGGTGGCGTCGAGTTCCTGCGGGTGGAGGCTCACGGGGCGGTTGTCGGGGCGGGTGTACCAGTCGATGCGGTTGCCGCAGTCGTGGCAGCGGCTGGACTGGGCGCTGCGTACGAGGCGGGTGGGGCTGTCGGGGGCGGCGCGCAGGGCCCGCTGGCGGTGGTGGGGGCGGTTGGGGGTTCCGTCCCATCGGCGGCCGGATGAGGCAGTGGAGGACATGGCCGTGAAGGTGACAGGCGCCGCGCCGTGGCTGCGGTGAGCGTGCCGGGTTGTCCTGCGGATGGCTCAATACGGCGGGACTGATGTGCGGTTTCCCGTAAGGCAGTTCCCGTCGGTGACTGGATCGGGTGATCCTCGACAGCAGGGCTGGTGGTGCTATTCGGCAGACTCGGCGGGAGGTTCGTGTCCTTCGCAGAGGGTGGCGAAGAGGTGGTCGACGGGGACTTCGAGGGCGTGGGCGAGGGCGTGCCAGGTCTTGAGGGATCCGATGGTGCGGCCCTGCTCGATTTCGATGAGGGTGCGTCTGGCCAGGCCGGTGCGGCGGGCGAGTTCGTCGTAGGTCCAGCCGCGTTCGCTCCTCAGCCGCGCGAGCTCCAGGCGGAGGGCGGTGAGGTTCGGGTCGGGCGGGAAGGTTGTCACTCCCCCATCCGAAGGTGCAGACCCCTGCCCTGTCAGTGCAGACCTCTGCCCTATTTCTGCAGGTGGCCGCCCCACACGAAGGGCAGAGGTCTGCACTACGGTGTGCCGTCGACACCCCTCCCCTCACCACAACTCCCAGGGGCGGGTCGGCTCCCGACTGAAGGCAGGAGGAACGGGCGCCCCATGAGGCTGTGTACCCTGCGCCCACAGGTACGGCGCACCTGGACCGTGGAACTACGCCCGCAGCAGGGCAAAACCGTGCTCTATTGCGCCTTGTGCGCACCACACGGTCACGCTCTGGCAGCGTCTGCGGCCCGGCCTGCGGTCCTGGCGCACCTGGCCCACCACGCGCGGCGCGATGTGCTGCCCCTGCACCTGCGTACCTGCCAGTGCCATGAACGCGGGTGCCGGTGGCATCCGCGCCACCGGGGTTGCGCCGGCCCCGTCCTGCTCGTCCTCACGCGTGAACGCGGCGGTCGTCTCTGGCGTCTGGCCGACGTTTGCGCCGCCTGCTCGGGCGCCACCCCGAGCAGCGCCGTCGTCCCCGACACCGCCGTCGCATCAACCTCAGCGAGACCCGATGCCGGCCCCGGTTCCGCTTGGGCAAAGCGTGCCAGGCTGCCCAGTGGCGCCGCTCCGGCGGTTCGTGTCCGCGACATGCTCAGCTATCTCGCGGCCGCGCTTCCCCCGGAGATGAGCGCCGAGGGCCGACTCCTCGCCCTGCAGTGCGCACTGCGCAGCAACACATCCGGACAGGTGCATCTGCTGGCCGGACTGCTCCGCGGCATGCGCCTGGCCCGAACCCTCGCCCCCTGGGACGAGCTGGAGGACGCCCGCTGGCTGCGCCGTCTGACGCATCCCACAGAACAGACGGGGCACAGAACTGCCGCCGCGCAACTGCTCGATGCGACCGTCCTCACCCAGGAACCCGCCCGGCACGACCGTCACCGGGCTGCCGACTGGGCTCTGCGTGCGGTCTCCCGGCCACGACTGTGCGCCTTGCCGGCCGCAGACCGTCTGACCGCACTGGTGCTCGTCACGCACTACTCCCCCGGCGCCGGGCGGACCAGCATGGAAGCAGATCGCCTGACCCGTACCTGCGGACTCGACCGGAACATGCTGACCCCGACGCTCGACCGCCTCGTGTCCGTGAACGCCGTCGGAGCATGGACGTTCGAACCGATCACGGAAGACGTGTCCTGGGACCCGCCTCATACTCGTCTCGTTTGGTGAAGTGAGGATTACATGCCGCGGTCAGGCCCGTGGTAGGGCTGCGTGCGTTCACCCGGTGACATGGGCAGATGCTCCAGTTTGACGGGGCCGGGGTAGAACGCTGAGCTGTTGGGGCCGGTCATGTCGTCACCGATGAGGTAGCGGTGAAGCCACTCGGCGAATGGCGTCCTGTGCTCTGCCCACCAGCCGTCTCCGTCGGCAATGATCAGCCGTTCTCCTTGTCCGCCCGGCTCAGCGAGGAAAACGGTTTCCCCACGATCAGTGGATGCAAGGGGCCACAGCCCGTTCGGTGTTCCAAAGGTCAACTCCTCCAAGCCGAAGAGTTCCCGAGGGTCTTCGTCCGGATCGAGGTCAAGTTCGTCCCAGTCGACATCGGAGAAGGCTCGGATCGTGTCTTGGATCCACTGGCCAAGATTCCAACGGTGGGTCGCGGGGTGAGACAAGTAGAGATGCCCGTTCAGCTTGATCGGGGCATACGCATCGATGATCGACTTGTAGTCGGCCGGAAGCTTCAGGCCCAGCTCACCCTCCAGACGGGGCCATGCAGCGGGATCGGCGTAGCGGTTCTCGGGTGTACCAATCATGTTGATGACGACCTGGAGGTAGTCGGTCATGGCACCTCATGTGTCGAAAGTCAGACTTGATGCCGGTGGCAGCAACCCAGGATCGCTCATGCATGGACGGGGCAGGTGGCCGGGGACGCTCTGCGGATCAGTCGACGACACGCCAGGGCCAACGATCGGGGAGGAATGGAGGTCGCCTCACAAGGGTCTGAGCACGCCCTCGGGATCGGCGGACGCCTCCTCAGCGAACTCCTCAAAATCCATGTTCGCGATCGACAGATTCGCGTGGACGTCGTGGACGGCGGCCGGAGCAGTACGGAACTCACGGGGCTGCGGGGAGTCGATGAGTTCCTGGTAGTACATCGGGTCGAGATCCTCGTCCTCGGACCAGACATCGCAGGCCAGAAGCGCGCAGTCGGCGGAGCGCATGGTCACGCGGTCGGCGACGAACACCACGCTCAGGTTCTCGTCCCGTCTCACGGCGGTGAGGACCTCATCGGGGGTGGCGTCGGCCCAGGCCGGATCGTCGATGAGGTGGACGTGGGCCTCGAACTCCCCCTTCTCGCCCCATGACTGCGTCAGACCCGTCGCCACCGCCTGCCATGTGGTTTCGTCGTTGTAGTCGGTCCTGATGATCAGGGCAGCAAATTCATCACGTCCGACAATTTCAGGCAATACGCGCATGTGCCCCTCCCCAGACCACGATTAGGGGACCGACTGTCTCACGAAGCACTGACACGGCCTTCGCTCGGGGACTCTGCCATTCACGGCGCCGCACAGCAGACTGATCCGCGAACGACAGCACCGGCAGCGTCAACACCGTCCGCAGCACCCTCGACCGCCTCGTCGCTCCTCCCGCGCCGACCGCGTGAACCTCGCGACCAGCCGGATTCGCGCACTGTGGCCTGGCCTGGTGAGTCACAAATTCGACCGAGCACTCCTAGCGGATGTCCAGGACCTTTCCGGGATGTCCGTCGCGCCCCGCATCGTGGCGGGCTGATAGTCAGCTGGTGGCGGGCGAACGCTGACGAAGCTCCCTGTGCCGATGGCAGACCCCCGCCGACGCACTGCCGCCTCGCGTCGGGACAGCCGAAGCTCGGGCGTGATCCGTGGGCGCCTCCGCCGGATGGATATGGGATGCGCAAAAAGCCCGCACACCATTGGTGTGCGGGCAAAAGAAAGAGAGGGGCAGTGGCCACAATGCGGCGAGTGCCCCTTCAAGTCCGAGCAGAGGCTATCAAGAATGCCGCCGCACCGCTGCTCAAAACAGGGTTCGACCACATCACCCGCGCTACCAGCGCCGAGGCTCGGCCTGGCAAATCTTCAGCGACAGGCGGCGGCAATACCGCCGCACCCTGGAGGTCCTCGGTCTCGGTTCCCGAACGAGGTGTCTCGTGGTGGGGCTCACTCCGGGGCAGAGGGCTGGTTGCGGATCCATCGCATGTCGAGGGCCTCGAGGGCCTCGCGTTGTTCTTGTGTGAGTTGGTGAGGGCGGCGGCGCTTGTCGGCGAGCCAGTCCGCGAGGTGGAGGGAGCTACCAGGGCAGGTGTAGTTGTACGGCACGTCGAGGTGTTGGTGGCTGCGCCAGAAGGTGCGTGCTGCTCGTAGTCCTCTGGCGAAGGCCCATTCTGCGGAGCCGCGTGGACGCCGCAGGAGTAGGGCCAGGGGGTGGTTGAGGTGGAGGGCGCCGAGGAGGTTGTGCTGATCGCTGTGAAGCCGGGGAAGGGCGTCGATCTGGTCGTCGAGCCAGCGCGTGAGCGGCGGGTCGTCGCTGTCGGGGCGGAGGTCGGGAAAGGTGAGTTCTCCGCGGCGGGCGGCTGCCAGGGCTTGGGCGTAGGTGCGGTGCCACTGCCATTGGCCGGGCCAGTGGGCGTTCCACCATGGGTAGATTTCGTTGAGGGCGCGTTGGTAGCAGTAGGGAAGGGTGCGCCGGCGGGCTTCTCGTCGGCGGTCTGCGATCCAGCGGCCGAGGTGGATTCCGCCGAAGCTTTCATTGGTGCGTGGGGCGAGGTGGCCGTGGCGGGCTTTGTAGTCGCGTGCGACTTGCAGCTTGTATTCGATGCTTTCGCGGGGGTGTTCCCAGGTCATGCCGAGGATGTCGAGCTGGTCGATGCGTTCTTTTAGCAACATGTTGTTCAGGCGCATGGAGCGTTGACGGCCGATCCACCAGCCGAGGTAGAAGCGGTCGGATCCCAGGTAGCGGCTGGGGACGTCGAGGTGGCCGTGTGTGTCGTGGAAGCGCTGGGCGCTTTCGAAGCCGAACTGCCAGATGCGGTTGGGGGCTTCGGCGGCTTTCAGTCCGAGCAGAGGGATGATCTCGTCGGCCCGTTCGGGGCGGGCGGCTGGTCCCAGGATCTTGGGTTCTTCCGGGATCCGTGCCCATTCGACGCGGTGGAAGACGTGTTCGTCGTAGACGCTCAGGCCGATGAGCACCCGGCAGAGCAGATCGAACGCTGTGCGTTTCGCTCCTTCGCTCAGGTCTTGGCCAGGGGCGATGTAGACGGGGATGACGATGGTGGAGATCTTGCCGTCGCCAGGTGTCTGGCGCAGGGCGCGGCCTACGGCCTGGACGATGGCGAGGGAGCTTTCCTTGGGGTCGGCGAAGACGATGGAGTCGATGGCGGGGACATCGATACCTTCGGCCAGGCAGCGGCAGTTGGTCAGGACTGATCGCCGTGGCGCGGTGCGCATTGTGTCCCCGGCAAGTGGGGTGGCAGCGAAGGCCTCGAGAGCCTGGCGCCGGTCGAACGGGCGCTGCTTGGAGTTGACCGTGCCGACCTGCAGGGGTGCTTGCATGCCGGGGGGCATCAGTGCGGCCGTCTCGTGGAGGGTTTCGGCGAACATGTCGGCGGCCGCCACAAGGCGGTGGAAGGTCAGCGTTCGCCTGAGGTCGTAGGTGTGCTGGGAGTACAGCAGCGCTACCTGAGCGGCGGCGACTCTGAGGCCTTCGGCTCCGGCTGACGTGAGCGAGGACTGGTTCAGGACGCCTCGTAGGTCGTCGTCGCTGATCTCGACTGCGACGATGCGGTAGTCCGCGAGCAGCCCTTGGTCGATCGATTCGGCCAGCGAGATGCGGTAGACGACGGGTCCGTGCAGGCTCGGATCGTCCATCGAGGCGATCTCACAATCGATGGGATGATTTCGGTCAGCTTCCTCGTCGAAGACCCGTGGGGTGGCTGTCATGTAGAGGCGGTGGCGGGCGGGCAGGGTGGCGTTGTCGTGCACGACGCCCCAGTCCTTGCCCAGTTTCCCGGCGGTGCGGTGGGCTTCGTCTGCGATCAGGATGTCCCACGGCGGCAGGTGGAAGTACTGGTGAGCTTTGGCAAGGTTGTTCAGCGACTGGTACGTGCAAAAGACGTTCACCGCCCCGCCTGACAGGGCCGCGTAACGGGCCAGCTCGCCCGGGTCATCGACCATGGTCAGAATGCCGGTCAGCGAGCGGTCCTGGGGGTAGTCACGCGAGCAGTAGCCGAGGTAGACGCCTTGGCGCCCTTCACGGCGCCAGACCGCGGCCGTCTGTTCGAGGAGGTCCAGGGACGGCATCACCACCAGGGCACTGCCGTGTGGCGCGGTCTCCTGGGCGGTGTTGAGGCCTACGAAGGTCTTTCCGGTGCCGGTAGCCATGGTGACGGTCACGCGGGGCGCACCAGCGGCAAAGTTGGTGACGCAGGCGTCGAGGGCGAGTTCCTGGTGGCCCCGCAGCTGTGTTCTGAGGCCATTACTCGTCAGTGTGGCCACGGAGCCCTCCCAGTGCGTGTCGCCATTTCCGGATCAAGCGTGGAGCGGGCGTCGCTGCGAATGTCGAGGCATCGTGAGCCGGTTCACCCGAAGGAGTGGATGGGCCTTGACCGGGCCGGGTGGTGGCTGCTGACCATGGAAGACGGCCCGCAGGTAGCGGCGAGGGAGGGGTGGCAGACGGTGCTGCACGTTCCAGGCTTGTACGGTCCGCTTCATCCGCTGCCGCTTCAGGTACGGCACTTGGCCGGCGAGTCGACGGGTTCGTTCGTGAACCGGCTCGCCCACCGCAACGCGCTGGGCCTGGCTGACTTCCTTGACCGCATGGGTCAGGGCAAGGCGTCTGCTGATCCGTCGCGGGTAGAGAAGTACCCGCAGTACACAGAAATGTACGTGAACCGGGCAGGACTTGAGTACCTGGCCGTGCTGGCCGGAGAGCCGGCTTCGGTGCTGCAGCGTGTGCTGCTGGGGCTAGCCGAGCGTCACCTGCTGCCCGACGGTGAAGAAGCGGTGTGGAAGTGGCCGTGGCAGCCGTTCGAGGGGCATCTGGCGCGCTGCTGCCCCGTCTGTGCGCAAGCCCGCGGGGTCGACGAGCCGGCCTGGTTGATGACACCGGACAGCTGGAGCATCTGCGTGCGGCATCTGCGGTGGAGTGATGACTCCCGAGCCCATCCAGATGCTGGAATCCGGCTAAGGGCATTGCCCGAAGTCGTCGCCGGGCACGAGGTGCGTGTGCGCTTGGCCCGTCGGTTCGGGAGGGCGGGTGAGGAGTTGTTCGCCGACGCGTTCCTGGTTGCGGCGCACTGGTGGGCGTCGATGCCCCATGTGCTGCGGTGGGTGCAGCGAGCATGGACCACGGGTCTTGACGCACGTGACGTGCGGGTCATGCCGCTGGTGGTCTACGCAGAAGCGGCAGAGCTGGCGCGTCTCATGCTCCGCTTCGAGCAGTCTCCTGTGCGTGACAGGCCCGCACGGTCCCGCTGGCTCGGTCAGGTCGGAGATCTGATGGAGACCTGGGACCTGGACATCCAGAAGGGCACAGTGCCGCTGCTGGAATGGCTGGAGCGCCACCGGATGCCTGCGCCCAGGGCACCGGAGGATGCCAAGACAGCGCAGGGCGTCAGCAGCAGAAGGAGGCGGCTGGTGCTTGCTCTGGGGCACAACCGGCTGGTGACGGGGGTCGGTTCGCTGGAGCAGCGTTCGTGTCTGCCCTGGCAGCCTGGCACTTCTGTCAGCGGGCTGTAGCCATGGTCGTGTTCGGCACGGAAACCCGGCACGTTTTTTGCCTGGCCCCGTTGCCGCTGGTCGAAGGGCCGCGTCTGCGACCGCTGCCAAGGGACTTCGAGATGGAATGCCGTGCTGGCTCAGGGGACTTACCGATTGCGGGGGCACGTGAGTGACGTTTGGGGCTGCTATCTCAATGAGTTTGGAGAGCTAGCCTGGGCGCGGCCAGAAGGGCTTGCCGGGGTGCCGCTGGAGGAACGGCAGCCGCCGTCGACACCTGTGGCATATCACGACCGGCAGGGAAAGATCACCGACTGGTCGTCGGCCACCACTGGCGTCCACGTCGTGTGCGGGTCGCTGCGCCGTAAGGCTGTGGCGCTCGAGCTCGACTTCGACCCGAACATTGTCTGGTTCAGCGGTGAGCCGGTGGAGCTGCAGTGGACGAACGGCCGTCGCAAGAACCGGTGGCGCCCGGACTTCATGGCACGCACCGCCAGCGGTGAACGTGTTGCAGTCCCCGTGCGACCGGAGCAACCCGGTCCTCAGTGGCATGAACGGCTCGCGGTCCTTGATGAAGTCGCCGAACAGGCCCAGTGGCAGGTGAACGTCGTCGACGTGCCTCATGGGGTGCGAGCGGCCAACCTGGAATGGGCGGCCGACTACCGGCAGCTGGTGCCCGTCGACGCGTGGGAGGTAGAGGCAGTCCTTGCTGCCTTCCAGCGTCCGCAGCGGGTGCGCGAGGGCGCACTGGCCAGTGGGGTACCGGAGCTTGCTGCGCTGGATCTGGTCTACCGGCTGATCTGGCAGCGTCGCCTGCAGATCCACTGGGACCAGCCCCTGCTGCCGACCGCCCTGGCCTGGGTCGCGCCGGAGACGGCATGAACGCATCGGTGGAACGCTTCGAGCCGGACAAGGTTGTCGTCGGCGGTCACGTTCGCTGGAAGGGTGACCTGTACATGGTGATCGCCTTGAAAGGGTCCTTGATCACCCTGCTGTCGGCTAGCTCGCCCGTTCCAGTGGATGTGTTGTACACGCTGGTGGTCGGAGCACCGGATTTCGCCGTCCTGGACGGCACGGGTCAGCCCGTCGAACCGGCCAGGGTGCCGTCGCTGAGTGAGGTGCTTGAGTCCGCCACGCCGCCCCAGCGTAAGGAAGCCCTGAAGTGGCACCGCCACATGAAAGAACTCGACACGGGTCTGCGGCCCGGTCTGCGCGCACCCCGCCCAGGTTACGACCCCGAGACGACCACTCTTGCCGATCGGTACGCGATCAAGTCTGCGGAACTTGCCGCTGCGGATGTCCAGGTCAGTGCCAGCACGCTGGAGGACATGCGACTGCAATGGAAACGGGCGTTTGAGAACCCGATGGTTCTCCTGCCCCGCAAGGGTGGAAAGGCCCCTGGGGGCCGGACCGATCCCCGGGTTATCGCTCTCATGCACGAGGTGGTACGTCGGCTGGCCAAAGAGTCCGTCGGTGACATCAAACGCGCCTACGAGGATCTCCTGGACCTCGTGCACGAGCGCTACGCGAAGGAACTGAAGGACCCGGATGAATGCCGGCGCCTGCTGCCGGCCCAGTCCACCTTCTACAAGAGGATGAAGGAAACCGGGCTCACCGAGGTTCTGCTGTCCGCCACCCGTCAACGCAGTCGCCTCGCGAGTAAACCTCCTGCCCCCTACCATCCGTCGTTCGCTCTTCGGCCGGGCCAGGTGGTGCAGATCGACACCTCCCCGCTGAAGATCAAAGCCATCGGCGACGACGGGGCAGTCATCTCAGCCGAGCTGACCAGCGCCATCGACGTGGCATCCCGCTCCAACGCCGCCATCATGATCGTGCCGGCCCTCACCGGAGACGGCCGACCGGGCAAGCGGATCGGCGGGCGGGCCACCAAGGCGTTCGACCTCGTGCTCCTGCTGGCGCAGTGCTTCGCTCCCCTGACCACACGCCCCGGCTGGGACCCGCTGATGGCCGCGGCCGTATCCGCGCTGCCCTTTGAAAAGCTCCGTGCAGCAGATCCCCGCTTCACCGAGGCCACCGCCGCCCGTCCGGTCATCCACCCGCGGACGATCATCATCGACCAGGGCAGTCCGTATCTGAGCGACCACTTCAAAGCGGTCTGCGACCAGCTGCGCATCAGCATCGAGTACGCCCGCAAGAAACACCCCACCGACAAACCCATCGAGGAACGCTTCTTTCGGACACTGGGTAGTAGCTTCAGCCAGTACGTCAAGGGGTGGGCCGGCCGCAGCCACGACAAGCGGGGCCAGGGCATCGAACGGCAGCAGCTGTACACCATCAACCAGCTGCAGGAGATGGCCGAACAATGGGTGGCTCTGGACTACCAGCAGACCCCACATAAGGGGTTGCGTAGCCCCTTCACTCCCGGACTCGTGCTGTCTCCCAACGAGATGTACGCCCACATGGTCGCAGGCGCCGGGTACCGGCCCGTCCCTCTCACCCGCGACGACATCCGCAGGATGCTCGTCCCCGCGTGGGTCACCGTCACCGACAAGGGGGTCCAGATCGAGAACCGCACCTACCAGAACAAGAACCGCAAGCTGCAGCTTCTGGAAGGACTAGACTCCGGGCTCGTCCACTGCGACGGCAGATGGGAAGCCCGCTACAACCCTTACCACCCAGAGTTCGCGTGGCTGTGGGACCACCGCCCGCCCGGGACCTGGATCCCCCTGGAGTTCGTTCACCGCCATCTCCTGACCAATCCGTGGACGCAGTACCTGTGGGAGGACATCACCGCAGCACTCACGGAGGAGTGCCGCAAGGTCGACGAAGTCGCCGTCGCCATGGCCATTCGCGAGCGGCGGCGGCGTACGCGCAAAGGCCCGACGCGAGCTCAGCTCGCTGAGCCGGTCGTCCCGTTCCAAGGGGCGCCGCTTCCCGCCCTCGACGATCCCAAGGAGGACACCTACGCGAACATCACCGTCGACCTGGACGCCATCACCGCATACCCCTCCCTCCCCGTCCCGGGACGCCCGCGGCCGACGACCGCTGAGACCGCACCAGCCGCCCCCGACGCCGACAAGCACCCGCATCTTCCTGCCCAGCGTCCTGACCAGCTCTCCGGCGACGAAGAGAGCGCCGCGCCGTGACCGCAGCGCTGCCGCCGACCCTGCCCTAGGAGAATCCTGTGAAAGCAGCCACCGTGTCGCGTGCCGCCGCACGGACCAATCGCGAGAAACGCATCCTCATCGAGGCACAGGCCGCCCCGATGCGCCCCCAGTGGGTATTCACCCGCACCGGCTGGGACCGGTACGTGCACGAGCATCTGGAGCCGCCCGACCTGCAGGACTGCGCACCACCGGGCACACCGGTCGCAGACGACGATCCTCGCCTGGTCTACAACAGCCATTTGCGGCTCGTGGCTTACCCCGCCTTCGATACCGCACTGCTCAAGGCACACCGTGTTCTGTGGGCCAACCGGAACCGGCGGGACGGGTTTTTGGACATGAGCATCGACGGCCCTGCAGGCACCGGCAAGAGCCTCCTGCTCCGGGAGATCGGGCGGTCCTACCAGCAGTCCATCGAGAAGCACTACACCGGCCGGATCCCCGTCATCCATATCCTCGCGCCGCAGGACACCGACAGCCTGGTGAACTGGGTATGGGAAATCGCCCGGTTCCTCGCGCTGGCTCCCGAACCCAAGAACGAGGAGGAGATGCTGCAGCCGCGGCGCGTCAGCGATCTGTCCGGGCCGGTGCAGCATGTTCTGGAACGCTCCCAGACGGGCCTCCTGCTCATCGACGACATCCAGCGGGTCACAACCGACCAGCTCGCACCCGTCCTGCACTACTTCGACTACCTGCGCAATCGGCTCGGAATCTCGACGGTCTTCTGCGGCACCGGAGCGCAGCAGATCGTGCATTCCGCCCGGATCAAAGCCGACGACCACGGCACGGTGGAAAGCGCGCTACGGCAGCGGCTGCCCGGCGAGAAAGACGAGGGGAGGGCAACGCTCATGCCTGGTGTAACGCCCGGCCGTCTACCGGTGACCTGGGTCGACCCGCTTCCCTTCCACCAGGGAGACCAGATCACCTGGCCACGGGTTCTTCGGGGCTTCGAGCAGGATCTGCGGCTGCACCGCCTGAGCGAGAATGCTCTGGTCTCCCAGGCCTCCAACCTGCACCAGCGCACCGGCGGCTACCTCAAACTCGCGTCTCAGCTCATCTGCCAGGCAGCTGTCGCCGCGATCGAGGAAGACATCGAGGACATCACCCCTGGCCTCATTGCGAGCATCGATATGGGCGGCTGAGCCGACCCTCCACCGGTGGTATCTGGCCAGCCAGCAGGGGATCTCGCTCATGGACGGCTGCCGGCCCGCGCGGGGCACCCTCCTTCAACACATCGCCCGGCACCATGCCCCGCCGGCTACGAAAACCAGACCGCGGGGCACAGCCCGTTGTGATGTCCCTTCACTCGTCGTCTCCCTCCCCGAAGGAGTGCTGGGGGCCACTTGGGGGCCAAAGACCAGTGGTGACCCCAAGTCCGCCATCGCAGGGGCTAAGTGCGTTGTGGCAAACCGGATCTCGTTCGAGGTGTGCGGCAGCGGGGTGATCATCTGGATGGAGGTTCGGATGCGGCCGCGGGCATGAAAGAACGGGCCCCTTGGTAGTGAAGCGGTTACGACACCCAGCACGACCAAGGAAGCCCGTTGCCAGATCAGTTGAGCAGTATCTCTGTGCCGGCGTCCACCACGGTCACCCCTGGGTGTGACTGTTACGTGCACCGGTTCGGTTCGATCGCTCCCGGGCGGCGGGCAGGCTGCTATCCGAGTGACATGACGGATGCGGAGTGGGCCCAGGTCCGCTCCGTGATACCGGTGCCGGCCTGGCTCCTCAAGCAGGGCGGGCGTCCGGAGGCGTACTGCCACCGCGAGATGCTTGACGCGGTGCGCTACCTCGTCGACAACGGCGTGAAGTGGATGGCTTTGCCGGTCGACTTCCCGTATTGGCGGGCGGTGTACGACTTCTTCCGCCGTTGGCGGTCCTACGATTACGTGCGTGAACTGCATGAACGCCTGCGCCGCACGGCGAGGGAGCGTTCAGGCCGCAACGCCGAGCCCAGTGCGGGGATCATCGACAGTCAGTCGGTGGATGCCTCCGAGACCGTCGGTGAGGACAGTCGCGGATACGACGGCGGTAAATCACGCGACGGACGCAAGCGTCACATCCTGACCGACACCGAGGGCCTGCTCCTGGAGGTCACCGTGACCACGGCCGATGTGCACGACTCCAAGGCCGCTCCCGCGCTGCTGGAGGAATTCATGGACGAGCCGGGCCGGCTGCTGAAACTGGTGTGGGTCGACAGTGCCTACCAGGGCCCGGCGCTGGCGAAAGCGTTCGCCCGCCACGGAGTCCGGATCGAGGTCGTGCGCCGATCCGACGGACAACGCGGATTCGTCGTACTGGCCCGCAGGTGGGTGGTGGAGCGAACGCTGAGCTGGCTCTCCCGCTCACGCCGCCTCAACCGCGACCACGAACGCCGCCCCGATCACCACCAGCAAATGGTGTGGTGGGCAGCCACGATCAGGCTGTCGCGCCAGATGGCCGGCGACGCCCCGCGCTGGCCGGAGAAGCGTCCCGACCGACGGCCCCGGACACGAGCGTGAACCGTCCGTCCTTCGCCCGCACCAGCCAGCCCCGCTTCTCCAGCGCGTAGGCACGGTGACGGATCTTCTCCACCTCGTTCTTGATCTCCGCATCCCGGCCCACCATGCGCGTCAACTCCACCCCGCTCACCGGCCCCGACGCGGCCACCACCGCGGCGAACACCTCCCGATACAGGCCGCTGAGCACCGCCTCACCCATGCCCGACCGCCACACCGGCGGCCGCTCGGCATACCCCGCGCCGGAGCCGCTCGATCCCCCAGCGGCAGTCACCTCACCACCAGATGGCACGGAAACCGGCGTATTCACCGCGTTCTCCTCGGCCAGCACCAACACGAGTTCCTCACGCCCTACGCGGGCTCGCTCGACTCGCTCCCGCGCGGCATTCACCTCCGCCTGAGCCTGCTCCAAGACCTCCGTCCACGATTCCAGATCCTGCCTCGCCCGCGCCTCACGCCGTTCCATCAAACCCAGCACCGACGGCATCGCACCCTCCTCGATCATCAACAAGCCGTCTGCTGCCTGCCCCTACCCCTCCACGATCATGCCCCGCACACGAAGAAGCCCCTGCTCATCGAACAGGGACTCCCTTTGCCACAACGCACTAAGCGCCCGGGCGCCGAAGCCCATCCAGGAACGCCAGGCGCCAAGAGATTGGGCCGTCGTCAACCACCTCGAGGAGGTTAGGCGGGCTCGGTGCCGAGCGTCGGAATCGGCAGGACGCCGAACAGCACTGTGACGCGCTGAACAGCCGTGATGCCTGGTGATGGGCATCCCCGGCGGACGCGCTCCCCCACTGTGGATCCCGTTGGAACAGTTCTGCGTGGGTGGGAGGAATTCCGTGTCTGGAGCGCGCGATGAGGCGGAAGTGGCCGTGTATGCCCTGGCGGAGGGAAAGCTCAGCTCCAGGGGTGCCGAGATGTTCGTGGAAGTGCAGCGGGCTGACGGAAAGGCGGCGGCGCTGTGTGCAGTCGCCGGAGGTTTGTTGGCTGTCGCGGGTGCTGCGCTGTCAGTTCCAGCCGATGGGGCACGCCCGCCGACGGTGGTGTTGGCGTGTTCATGCGTTCTCCTCGGTTCGGCGCTGATAGCGGCTCTGCTCGCCATCCGTCCTGTGTTGCCTGACGGCCGTTCCCTGACTGGCTTGGAAGGGATCTGTACCGGGTCGACGGCCGAAGACGCGCTGGCAGGGTTTCAGGCCCTGGACCAGTCAGATCGCGTGCGGGTTGAGGCAGACCGTTTGTCGCTGTTGGCCGGCCTTGCCTGCAAAAAGTTCCGGGCGATCAAAGCGTCTGTGGATCTGATCGTCGCAGCGATCCTCGTGGCCGGAATTGGGCTGTTGATCACCTATATTGCCTCTTGAGAACATCCTCTCTGTGATGGCCGCCACATTCCAGGGGGGATATGTACCAGCCACATGTAAGCGTCATCGGCGAACCGCTGTGGTCGAAGCTGCGTGATCTGGCTCCTGAACGGTTACGGCCGGCGAGAAGCACGCTCCTGCGCCAGGGAGATCCGGGAACGCAGGTGATCCTGCTGGCCTCCGGGTCAACTCTGGTCACCTTGGCAGGAGCGCACGGTCAACGGACCCTGCTGGCCGTGCGAGGCGCCGGGGAACTACTGGGCGAGCTGGCGGTTTTGGATGCGCAGCCGCGCACGGCTTCGGTCATAGCCGCCGAGCAGTGCCGCGTGCACATAATTCCGGCCCCCGACTTTGTGGCGTTCGTCAAACTGCACGACCTCTTGGCTCCACTGCTGCGTCACGCTATTGCCCGTGTCCGCGAAGCGGAGACAGTCAGACTCGAGCTTGCGACCGCGTCCGTCCCCGTACGGCTGGCCGCTGCACTGGGCCGGTTGATGCATGCGGCGTCAACCACCGGCTCTCCGCACGTGGTGCGGCTGACCCAGACAGAGCTGTCCCAGCTCATAGGCGCGTCCCGCAACGCCGTGGGCTCCGCCATCAAGCCATGGCGGGAGGAGAGATGGCTCGACACCGAGGCAGGCGGCGGCCTGCTCATCCGCGACATGGCCTCCATCCGGGCACACGCCGATAGCCAGAGGTGACGGAGCACACCGTGGTGGTGCCCAGCACTGGGCACCACCACGAAGAAAGCCCGGCCAGCATGGGGCACTCATCCCAACCCCTGCTGCCAAAAGGCTGGTGACACCATGAAAGCAACCGAGGCGCCCGAGGAATTCGACGTACCACCGGAGCACGCCCTTCTGGTCGTCGACATGAAGAACTACAGCCAGCTCCCCGAAGCGAAGATGGCCGCAGTACGGTCCGATCTCGGCGACATCCTGGACACCGTGTTCGCGCAAAGCGCGCTGCCGAGTCTGCACTCCCTAGGCAACGCGTACAAGGACACCGGCGACGGCGCCATCATCGTGCTTCCCGCCCGGCACACGGCACGGCTCGTCGACCCGCTGCTCGGGCACCTGAACGATGCCTTGGCCCGCTACGACAAGCAACGTCTGGCCAGCAACCCGGCCATCCGGCTGCGGTCCAGCGTCCACGTCGGCCCGCTGACGCCTCTCGACCACCGGGGCGACACCATCAACGAGGCCTGCCGGCTCGTCAATAGCGACGAAGCCCGCCAGGCCATGACCGCCGCCATGGACAACGGATCCTTCCTGGCAGCCGCGGTCTCGGAGGCGGCATTCCGCCGAACCGTGCATGCCGGGCGCACGCCCAACCTCCAGGCAAAACAGTTCCTTGCGGCCTCGGCGCGGGTGGACGGCAAGGACGGTTTCGAAGAGGCATGCAGGGTTCATGTTCCCGGCATTTCGGCGGAAACACTGCGCTCCTATATCAGAAGCCTTTCGGAGCCGTCTTCCGGCACCGCTGACACACGGGAAGAAGCGGCCCCTTCTGCAGGTGCGGCGCCCGCAGGGCCCGGGCCCACCCTCCAATTCCAGGCACCGCTATACGACGCCATGGTCGTCGGAAGTATCGAGACCCTCCGCATCAACCGCCGCCACCGCTGACTCTGCGTGCTCTTTCCCGCTCAGACCTTGGAGAATGCATGTCACAACCCGCCTTCGGCTCCCACCAGCCTGACAAACCTGATGGTTCGCGCTCGAGTGAAGCGGAGCAGGACGGGTCCGGCAGCTGGCTTCCGCGCTGGCGACGAGCCGGAGCGGAGCGCTCGGACGACGCGTCCAGTAGCGTCCAGTCCCCCGCCGTCGCCTCGGGGGCGGACAGCAGCAACGCGACGGTCCTTCCTCAAGAGGTCGTCCCGGGGGTGCTCACGACCGGCGGGGCTGGCACCAATCTTCACGGGAATGTCGATGTGGTTGCAGCCCATGTGCAGAACCTGATCATGGAGACACGCAAGCGGGACGTGCTCGAAGGCGTCGAGCTCAACCGTGGGCACATCCTGGGGCAGCCGTTCATCCGCGAGGCGCAGTGGGCCGAGGCATGGGAAGAGGCCCTGGATCCGAAAACGGAGCGGCCCCGCCAGCGCGTACTGATCGTCGTAGCACCTCGTTCATTCGGCGCGACTACGTTCGCCCTGCACCTTCTGGCGGAACACACCGACAGCCAGACCGCGCTGGTCAAGCTGGATGCGGACTGGAGTGCGCCGAGCAAAGGCCGGCTGCCGCTGGAAAGGGCACACGCCTTCCAGCTCGACCTGAAGGATGCCACCAGCGATCGGCTCTCGTCCGATTTCCTCAACTCGCTCAGCCACTACGCCGAAGACCTCGCAGCCTGCCGGTCGTATCTAGTGCTGACGGTGGCCCGGGAACTCTGGGAGGATCACCACCTCACCACCCGCAATGGCCTGCACGTGGTCTATCTCAATGAGCCGCCCGATGCGCAGCGGGTGGTGGAAGCTCACTTGCATGCCAACGGTCACGCGCAGTTGGTCACAGACCTTCGCTCCTTCGAGAGAGCCAGATCGTGTCTGCGTGGGCTGGACGCCGTAGCGGCCGTTCGGGCGGCCGGCGCGATCGTCATGGCGTGGCAGGAGTACACCCGCCGTCGACAAGTCCACGTGCCACTGTTGACTTCCCGCTCGGCGCGGCAGGACGCCGAGGCTGGTTTCGAAGAATATGTCACCGCAGCACTGTCGGACTGGCGAGACCAGCTCGACCAACTCTTCGGAGAGACCACCGCCACCCACGACGAGCGCAATCCCTCCCTCACACTGGAGGACCGCTGCCTGCTGCTGGCGCTCGCCGTCCGGCAGTCAGCCCTCATGCCGCACGTGGCCGACACGGCACGCAGCCTGCAACAAGCGCTGGCACCAACAGGCACAGGCAAAACATCCGGTCTCTCCCCCGCCCCGACCGTCTTCGCCGGCCGTGGTTTGCGCCGCCGTATCCACGATGTCGGAGCCACTGTCGACAGCCACGACACTGTGCTCTTCGATCGGCCGGCCTATGGCCGAGCCATCCTCGAGTACGTCTGGGACAACTACGAAGTCATGCGCGAACCCATCCTCGCATGGCTCGCGCATGCAGCCGACGGCGCCGACACGGCAGACCCCACAGTCGACGCACTCGCCGCCCTCACCTTGCGTCATGGCACGGCCGACTACCTCAACGTTCTCGGCATCATTGCCCACAGTGACCGGCCCGAGCTGCTCAGCGCCGTGCTGGGCACCGCCGTGCAAGACGAGCACGTCGGACGACTCGCCTGGGCCGCTCTCTACCGGTGGGCTGGATCCAAGGAATACGCGCCAGCTGTGATCTCGACCTGCCGCCGCGTCCTGCACGATCCCTCCGCCAGCCCTTCCATCGCAAAAATGGCCATGGTGCGGCTGCGCCGCATCGCCCACACCACAGACGATCCCGGCACACGCCGCGACGTGCGCGACGCCTTCGAAGAACTGACCCGCCAGCCCTCCGGCACCGACCGGCTGGTAACCGAAGTCCGTAACTGGCAGCAGTCCAAGAGGTCTGGCAAGAGCGGTAGCCTGGCCTTCCTGGCCCTGATGTCGGTGAATTACGAAGGCATGCCCTGGCTGATGTCCGCGGCCGCACCCGAGATCGACGTTCAGCAGGCCTTGCAAGATCTCCTCAGCGACCCGACCACCGCAGCAGAGATCATTCCGTGTCTGACCGCCTGGGTCCGCACCTGCGCCGCCGATCCAGCCTCCTACACACGACTGCGCGACCAGCTGACCCCACCGCTGCGCGGTCACAACATGTTCCAGGCCGGTATGGATCTGATGCAGGCCTTCGCCGACGTCTCGACCGCACAGGGCGTCAACGTCGCCAAGGACTTCTACCAGCATCTCGTCGACCCCCGACTGCACACGGTGTTTTCCCTCAAGGAAGACCCTGCATGAGGTGGCCTTGGCAACGCGCCAATCGCACCGCCGCCAGCCCGGTACCCCGGCTGCTGCCCAGTGCCACCCCCGGCGTGCCGTTCGAGGCCACCTTCACCCTCGTGTGGCGGCCCACCCTGCGCAGGCGACCCAACCTCGATGAACTCGTCCGCTATGACAACCACAAAGCCGCTGCAGAGGTGGCCGTGCATCTGGAGGCAACCGACCTTCCGACCGCCCAGGACACCATCAATGCCGCACTGGGCGCGCCAAGCCATGTCCGCACCCCCTACTACCGGCTCCTGGCCGCACAGGTAGCGCTTCGCCTGTCACCCACATCCCGGGAACACCTCACACAACGCAGAGTCGACGAGGAACGCGTCAGACGCCTGCAGTTCCTCAAGTCCCGCCTGTACGACCACCCCGACCTCGTCGTACTGGACCGCCTCGAGCACCACCCCGAACTCCTCCACGACGAGGAGGTAGCCGCCCTGCAGCGGCTCGCACGCTCCATCAGAGCCTGCGACCGATGGTGGTACCCGCTGCTGGAGCAGTGGGAACAGCTCGGCCATGGCTTCAACGACGCCGACAAACAGCAACAAGCCATGCTCGCCCTGCTCGACTCCCTCAAAACACTCAACGCTGGCTCTCCGCCCGCACCATCGAGCTCCAGCTGACGACTCGCCAGCCAAAGAAATGAGCTCCCTACCACCAGGGACAACCACCAATGAAACTCACCTTTTGGAGAGCCCTACTCGCTCCCCTCACCAGCCTGCAAGCCCTCCGCTTACAACGCCGAAGCAAGAACGGTCTCAGCTACGACGCCGCCTGGCGACAAGCACGCATGCTTCGAGCACCAGACGAAATGGTCTACCGCCTCAGCGGACACCAGATCACCCCCGAAACCACACCACACCACAACGCGCCCCGAACGCCTGTCCATCGACAGACCGGCCGGCGAGACGCCGATCCTCGCTGACCTCCCTACCCAGTAACCGCCCACCAGCCCACGCAGCAGAGGTCCGGCGTCGGCCGCAACCGCTGACTCCCCGCGTCGCCCACGGGGCCCGCCCCGCCCCTTCGGGCAAGAACGAAATTGCCGCGGCCAACAGCGATCATTGGTCGGTGCAAGCGCAACCCTTTCGATCACCGGGATTCGGTCTGGCTCGGGTTGGTGGAGCATGAAGACATCGATGACGGCTCGGTCTCGCGGGTGAGGCCACAGCACGAGGCAGCGAATATGCGCACTGACCTGACGGCAGCCCACAAGGTGCACGGCCTGTGGCTGGAGGCTGTCGGATTCCTCCGGCACAATGCAGCATCCGTGTGGGCGAAGGTGATGGAAGCCGGAGGCGCCACGTTCGTGATGCCGCCGTCGGTAGCCCGGCTGCCACGCGCCCACGACCGGGCCTCCGCGCTCGCTAAGGCTGAGGGCGAGCGTCTGAGTGAGGCTGAGCTGTTCTACATGAACGTCGCCGCAGCAACGACCATCGCTAAGCAGGACCTGGTGTCCTTCGAACTCGCCGACCTCCTGCCCTCGCCTGCTGGCCTGCTGGTATGGGAGGAGCCGCCAGCGCGGGTAGACATGGGAATCCTGATCCGCGCCGCATCGTGGGGGCCCGCCCACGACGGCGGCACCTGGATGGCGTGGTGGAGCGATACAGAAGAGTGCGTGCGTGCCGGCCTCTTCAGCCCGCTGGTAGTCAAGATCAACGGACGTCTCTCCTACCACGCGGAGATGCACACTCCGCCGCGCAACTGGCCAGCACAGGCCGACGAACCAAAGTACCCACAGCACATCCAGGTCCGCTCCCTGATCGGCGCCTGGGCAGCCATCCGGTCGGGGGTGCTGGCGGAGACCACGCCACTGGCCCCAATCCCGGCGGAGCGCAAGCAGATGAAGCGGCTCGGGCTCACCTCACGCCCCGTTCGCTGCTTCGAGCCCTCCCCGTCCGGAGGCACACCACCGACACCGCAAGAGATCGTCCGGCGCGAGCTCGAACTGCAAAAGATCACTGCGGACGACCGGCCCTATCCTAGCCAGCTGCCCGCGGAGTTGGCACCGTGGCACCACTACACCCCCCACGGGGGCCACTGCCTGATGGTCATGGTTCCTCTGGTGGAACAGGGTCAGATCGTGCTCACCGGCAGCAACGAAGGCGTCCTCACCGGCAAGCTCGTGTCCGCCCCAGTCAAAAGCGTAGTGAGCGCTGGGTGGGAGATGAAGAACAAGTACATCCACACCCCTCTGCGCTACGACGAGGCTTTCGGTCTTCTCACCGACCCCAGAGACGAAGAGTTCTGACAGACGTAACCGGTGGACGCTGCGAGTAGCCGTCCCTCCGGATAACTGCCTCTCGTAATATCGGACCGCCGGTCGGTTCCCCGGCCGCAGCCTTGGCGCCCCTGTAACTAGGGCAGGAATCCCTGTGGTTGAGGTGGGCCCCTGCGCTGCCAATCTTCCACGTCGGTGGGAGGCGTCGCATGCCCACGAGCGTCTGTAGCTATTGCCCCACCGTCGTTGGTGGGGCGGTCTCCGCTTGGTATTCGATCTTGTGGTCCTGCAGGAGTGCGGTGATGTCGGTGTGCTTGGAGTAAGGGTAAGTGAGGGCCAGGAGGCGTTGGGCGCGGGTAATGGCCACGTAGTACACGCGGAGCAGCTCGCTTGACGCGGTGTCCGTGTGGGGGTCGTTCCATGCGCCGATAAGTTCGTTGATGTCCTGTGGTTTGGGCAGGTGGATGAGGACGGCCTCTGCTTGACTTCCTTTGGCTGGTGGATGCTGGAAGCCCGCATGGTGGGGGCTTTTGGGGTGTCATCTTCCTGGATGGAGAGCCCGATGAGGCGGGAGATGGGTTCGTCGAGGTCGGCTGTGGCGAGCGGGATGAGTTTCGGGGCGGCGAGCCGGTCTTCGTAGGTGGGGGGCGTCTGGGCCTGCAGCACCGTTCTGAAGGCCGTCAAGAAGATCACCGATGATCAGGAGCAACTGCTGGCGTTCTTCGATTTTCCCGCCAAGCACTGGATCCGTCTGCGGACCACCAACCCGATCAAGTCGACGTTCTCCACCGTCCGGCTGCGGACCAAGGTCACCCGTGGCGCCGGCTCCCGTGCCGCCGCGCTGGCGATGGTCTTCAAGCTTGTCGAGTCCGCCCAGGCCCGCTGGCGGGCTGTGAACGCACCCCAACTCGTCGCCCTCGTCCGTGCCGGAGCTCGTTTTGAACGTGGTCAGCTCGTCGAACGCCCCGAAGACCTTGCTGCCTGATTGATCAACCTGACCTTGACAGCAGCTCGACCCCATGCGCTCCTATGCGCCTGGAGACACGGAAAGCGGGAGGCGAGGGCTCAATGAGCGAACGGCGAGGAGTTCCTTGGCACGAAACCGTTCGGGTCATGGTGCTCAGCTGGGTGGCCTGCGGAGCGGCGTGGGGCATTCTCAGCCTCCTCGACGAAACTGCGCTGCCTGTCGGCGCCCCGGTCGTGATGCTCCTGGCCCGCTGGTTCTGGGCCCGGCACCGGTACTGGGCCGCGGGCGCCGCAGCCGCCTGCGCGGGCTCGGTCGTCGCCTTCGTCCTGACTGACCTGGCACGGCCGCACCTGGACCGGATCACGGCAGACGCATCGGCGACGGCATGCGCAGCAACAGTCGCTCTGGTCGTCTTCACCGGGGTGTCGCGGTTGGCATCCTCAGCCACTCGATCAAATCTCACGTGATCCACAACTCTTGACAATTACTCACCGCGCCTTCCTGACCAGCACAAACGGCTAGAGAATCCATAGGGATTCTCGCAACAGTGCCAGGATTCTCATTTACTAGCGGGACGGCAGGTCACAGCCCTATCGACCTTGGGCCAATGGACAGCACACAGCGACAATTACAGGTCACAGGCCAGATTTGACACGCAAAGATCGTTCTCGCTTCAGGCGCGAAATACCAGCTGAGGACAGCTCAAATAGGGGCCGATAAACCGAGAACTCACAGGGTGGTGCTCGGTGTTCCACCACGCCACCCAGTCCAGCAGCACCTTCACAAAGTCCGGATACGAGAGCAGATCCTCCACCCGATCCGGGCGGTACGCCTCCGCGGGGCGAGCACGATGCGTATAGCCCGGCAGCGAGACCAGCAGCATCTCCTCCACCGCGCCGTTCAACGACTCGATGGTGCCCTTCCGGTACGGCTTGTACGCCGGAAGATCATCCACCGGGACCGCGAACGCGCCCAGCGCACGCTCCACCGTCCGGCACAGGAACTCCTTGCCGCGGTCCACCCGCACCACGGTCGGCAGACCACCGCACGGCCCGTAGGGCTCGGCGCGGCTGATCCCCGTCCGCAGCGCCGCCAGCACCGCGTCCCGGGCCGGCTGATGCGGAGTGAGGGCCACCCCAACGATCACCTTCGTCGCGACATCGATGAACCACGTCACCCACGGACACGCCGCGGACCCCTCCAGGTCCACCCGCACCGGAATCCGCTTGTGATCACCCTCCCAACAGGCGTTCCGATGCGTCGCGGGGCGCTTCCCGTACACGTCATACCGGCGCCTGGCAGCCTCGCCTCCACGCAAACCAGCCCGCTCCCCCGCGGAAAGGTCGCGCGCTACCGCACGCTGCAACGTCGCCAACGACGGCACCGCCTCCGGATCCCCGGCCGCCCGGGCCTCAGAAAGCAACTCCCGGTGCACCGCAGCCACGTTTCCGCCCCACACCGCCAAAATCGCCCGCACGTGAGGGGTGACCGTGAAATGCGGCCGCGGCAAAGGCCCCGTCCGGCCCTGGCTACGGGCCACCTCAACCCAACGGCGCACCGTGCGGACCGAAACCCCGAGCCCTGAAGCTCCCCCCTTGACCTGGACAGCCTGATACTGGGACGGAAGGTCCCGGAGGAAGCAGTCACAGGTAGTGAGCAAGAAGAGCAACATGAGC